>NZ_JBEPQF010000040.1:0-64102 GCF_040547695.1 Bradyrhizobium sp. JR4.3
GCAATGGGGCTCGTCCTGACCGCGCCGATCTGCGCCTTACAACGTTCATCGCAACCTCCAAACTCCTGGTGTTGCGACGACCGTTTGAATCCGCCCAATACGTCTCTATCAAATACACCGAACGCCTGGCTGAAGCTGGCGTCGAGCCTTCTGTCGGCAGCGTCGGAGATTCCTATGACAACGCTCTCGCCGAAACCATCAACGGTCTCTACAAGGCCGAGGTGATCCATCGGCGCAGACCATGGCGCAGCTTCGAGCCCGTCGAGTTCGCGACGCTGGAATGGGTGGACTGGTTCAACAAGCGGCGGCTCCTGGCCCATTGGCAACATACCGCCGGCCGAAGCCGAGCAACGCTGCTACGCCATTCTGGAACAGCCGGCCATGGCGGCATAACTTAAACCGAATGGCCTCCGGCAAACCCGGGGCGGTTCAGGTTTTAACTCCAGCGACTCCCTTATCAGTGAAGCCCGCCGCGCGCATTTGCTTGCACAGCTTCGAAGCCAGCCGGAACATCGGGATCAAGTTGCCGGGATGATACTTACGCCGCTTCATGGAGGGGGCTCTCTCGATGGAGCTGCTACCATGGGTCGTGATACTGAGGCACACGGGGGCCGCGGGGCTATCTATTTCATCTGATAGGACAGCAGCACTGGCTTGATTAGCATCGTCGCCAGTGACACGTGGTAGCCCATCGGGGATACGTTGGCCCCGACATACAGGCAACGCATCGACTGCCTCATTCATGAAGGTTGTGCGTCCTGTGGGTGGCAGGCTTGGGCTACGTTCGAGCACCGCTCGGCGCGGCAAACCTCTACGCAAACGCAACGCAACGACACAAGCCGCTGAGGGAAACCTTGGCGGCTTTTGCGTGGAGGCACTATCAGCGGTCGTCTTCATGGCCCAACAGCTTGTGCGTCACGCGATTGATGAAATGGTTATTGCCGCAGGCTGGGCATTGCACGCACGAGGATGAAGGAGGCGCGTGCCGCATTCGACTCAGCGTCGAACTGGTGCTGAACGTACTCGCCGCTTGTCGGGCAACGAACGTGATCGTGTCCATCATAGCCCAGCACCGGCCATGGCACCGCCCGGCCCATGACCTAGGTCAATGCTTCCCGGTGCACTTACCGCCGCCGCGCTTGCCACGGATGATATCCTCCGCCTGTGCAGAGGCAGGTCCGGAGCCGCATCATGAGGTGATGGCGATCTGAGCCAAACCTCATCCGAGTTCGCGACAAAGAAAATGCATGGAACGGATCAATGAGCGCATCCAGAGTCTGGCCCTTCGGCCGCATCTGCGATCGCGCCATTACAACGAACTACCTCCGGCCGTTTTCAACGCAATCGGCCCTTTTGCGAAGTGGCCGCCGACACCGACTACGTCCGATCATCGGGACAGACCGGAAGTGCGCGGCAAAACCAAAACGGCGCTTTTGATCCGAGGCGGATTCCACCGGCCCGCTTCAGCCTTGTCGCGGCCACTGATTGCGGGCAGACTAGCAGTGGCATGAGAGGGCAAGAGCCATGCAACGTCGGCTTGCGGCCATTCTAGCGGCGGATGTGGTCGGCTACAGCCGACTCATGGGCGCCGACGAGGTGGGGACCCTCAATTCCCTCAAGTCGCACCGGCGGGAACTGGTCGACTGCGGCATTTCCGAGCACCACGGCCGCATCGTCAAAACCACCGGCGATGGGATGCTGGTGGAATTCGCCAGCGTCGTGGATGCGGTCGCCTGTGCTGTCAAGATTCAGCGCAGCATGGTGGGGCGCAACGCAGGGATCGCTGCGGAACGGCAGGTCGTGTTCCGGATCGGGATCAACGTCGGCGATATTATCATCGACGGCGACGATATCTTCGGCGACGGCGTCAACATCGCGGCACGCTTGGAAACGCTCTGCGAGCCCGGCGGCGTATGCATATCCAGGGCGGCGAACGACCAGATCCGGGACAAGCTGTCGATGGCGTTTGCTGATCTGGGCGAGCAGGCTGTGAAGAACATCTCGCGCGCGGTCGGCGTGTTCGGGCTCACTGCCAAGGACATCGAGGCAATTCCAGACGCCGCGATTCCCTCGTCTGCGGAAGACACCGTGGCGGCGTCAACCGTCCAACACAAGCAGGAAATTCACTTCTGCCAGACCGGGGACGGCGTGCAGCTGGCCTACGCCCGGATGGGCCAAGGGCATCCGCTGGTGAAGACAGGGCACTGGATGACTCACATCGAATTCGACTTCGAAAGTCCGATCTGGCGGCATCTCTACCAGGAATTTTCCCGCGAGCACCTTTTCATCCGATATGACGCAAGGGGAAATGGGCTTTCGGATCGTGACGTCCCGGACGTAACATTCGAGCGGTTCGTCGACGACCTCGATGCGGTGGTCGACGCCGCGGGCATCGAACGGTTCGCGCTGCTCGGCATATCCCAGGGGTGCGCCGTCTCGATTGCCTACGCGGTCCGCCATCCGGAGCGAGTGTCGCATCTGATTCTCTACGGAGGCTATGTCGTCGGGTGGAAGAAGCGCGCCAGGACCGAGGCGGAGAAGGCGGCCGGGGATGCGATGCTGACGCTGATGCGGCTGGGATGGGGTCAGGAAAACCCGGCCTTCAGGCAGATGTTCACGTCCCAGTTTATTCCGGACGCTAACAAGGAGCAGGCCGACTGGTTTAACGAGCTACAGCGTATCTCGAGCTCGGCCGAAGACGCAGCGCGCAATTTACTGGCAAATGGCGAAGTGGAAATCAGTTCACTACTGCCGCAGGTCAAGGTGCCGACCCTTGTCATGCATTGCCGCAACGACGCGAGGGTGCCGTTCGAGTCGGGCCGTCGGCTGGCCGCGGGGATTCCCGGTGCCCGCTTTGTCCCGCTCGAAGGCCGGAATCACATCATGCTGGAGGGCGAGCCGGCTTTGGCACGCTTTCTCGACGAGCTACGATCATTTCTTGCCTCCGATACTCAACACTAAAGGTACTGGATACGGCGGCTCCGTTTTGCCGACCAATATACGCCACGGGTTTCCCCTTGATGTCTGTTCTTGGCCAAGCGAAGTGCACGATGTCCGCTATTTGGGTCGCTATCGGGGGAAAAGCGGACGTCGCACACAATCCGCGGGCGGTCTTATTGCGCTAACAATCCGAATGCGATAGTGCCACTATGCTTGCGAAAATCAGCAGTGCCGGGAGGGATTTTCTGTCGCTGGCGTCCGAGCCTTTGGTTCCGGCGCTGCGCCCTCGAGACAATGAGCGAGGGCCGAGTCCACGCCCCTAGCCGTTCGCGAGGTCTACAGCGGCCGAGTTCGATAGTTAGTCAGAAAGCTTTGGGCGCTGGACGGCAGGTCATCGAAACCACCGAGCTTGGCCATCATGAGCCAGGTGGCAAAATCCGCCTCAGCCTCCGTGGGCGCTTTCTTGGCGATACTGGCGATGGAGCTAGAGGACATGGTGGTCCGATTGGTTTCAACCCGGCCGCGAAGCTGTTCATCGACACCGTCCGCGCGGCGGGAAAGGCAATTGGCAATTCAATCACAGTAATGACGGCGCGGGAGAGTTCAAACGCGAACCCTACGCCTCCCATCTCGCTGTAATAACCTTACCAACTAGTCGGCTCCTGGTCAGGTTGAAGGGACTGAGCAGGCTAACTAGGTCGGGCTCACCTCTGCTGATCCCCAACGGCAGTAATTCTCATCGTCACTGACGGCAACATCGCGTGGACCATCAGCTTGAGTGTTTCGACGGCGCGAATACGAACGTCATCCCGAGGTCTCTGTAAAAATTTAGTACCTAGCCTTACAGACGCTTCTGATGGCGCGATGGATTCAGCCCGGCGCGTTTGAGGTTCCTAGATTATGAACCACGGAATTGCCGGGCTATCGGTCTTTCAGATGTAGCCGGGAAGACCGGCGGCTACTCAGGCTTCGTCAGCGGCTTGCTGTGAGCTGCTGGCGGTAGCGCTCCGCGTCCCAGTTCAGCAAATCATGCTCGCTCTCGGAGGAGAGATACACAATCTCGGCGTCGAGGGGGAGGCGGCTGGTCACGAGGGCGAGGCAGCTCAGCAGGGCTTCGGCGCCAGCGCTGGCGTCAGTGCGGATGAGACTGCCAAGTCCAGGGACGAGCAGAGCAACGGGCGGTGATTGCCCTGCAGCCTCGGCGCGCAAGCTCATATTTTGCAGGCTTTCGCCTTGCTCCAAGATCGGCAAGCCCGGCCCGAGAAAGACGACGTGATCGGGATACAGGGATCCGCTGGCGGCAATAACGCGGCAATAGCGATCGGTCGCGATGCCGTGACAGATCGGATCTTTGGGTAAGCGATAATCAGTACCTGCACAGGTAATGCAGAGCGCGTTCTGATCGCCTGACGCGGCACTGCGTGGCGGCAGCGCCAGACGCGCTTCGACTTCCATCACCAGGGCTTCCGCGCCCGCGCAAGTTTCGGCCCCCACGACCAAGCCGTGATTACCGAGGATCAGCACGTTGACGTGGACATGCGCGATCGCTTCGCTGACCGCTTGGGCCAACGGCAGGCCCGGATGGAAGTAGCCGAGCCGAAGCCAAGATAATCCGCGCAAGCGATGTTCGAACTCTTGGTGAGCGTCGGTGCGCACCGCCCATGCGATGGTGTTAACGGAATGGACGTGCAGTACGACAGGATGCGGCATCAACGCGTGCAGCGCAGTCTCAATCGAACCGCGTAGTTGAGTTATAGTATTAGGGGCCAACGGCACCCGATCATCGCCGCGCGCCAGAGCGGTGCGAGCGTCTGACAGCGCGACCGGCACGAAGATGTCCTTGTCTTCGGCGTCGGCGAGCCAAGTGCCTGAGGCTTTGACCCAGAGCACGTCGCCTTCTTTGACGGAAGAATTGCCCCCGGCGCCCTGCACCAGCAGGATGTTTTTGCCGACGCGGGCGGACATACGGCGAAGTTCGGACAAGGCGCGAGGCTGTTTCATGAAGCGATCCTCACCAACTGAGATGCTGCACAGTCCAGTGCGGCATCCGCGCATCCGCGCCGGCAACCTGCCGGATCGCGTGTGCGACATTGTGCGATCCTGCAAGTGTTTCCCGATGCGCGCCCGCGCCGACTAGCAAGGTCAGCATGCCCGCCGCACGCCCACCGGCGATGTCGTGATCGATGGAATCCCCAATGACGAGGATGCGGTCGGGCGAGGGATGGCCCAATCGTTCCAGTGCCGCGGCAAACATCGGCGCGTGTGGTTTGCCGATAAACGAAACCCTGCCGCCGAGCCGCTGATAAAAGGCCGCCAGCGCGCCCGGGGCCGGGATTAGCCCGGTCACCCCAAACATCACGAGGTCGGGATTGGCGCACAGCATCGGCAGTTTGCGGACGGCCGCCACCGTGAGGCGTTCGCGCCATGGCTCCGGTTCCGCAACGCTGTCGTCGAGGCCCGCGAGCAGGATGAAGTCGGCGGATGTGATATCTGGAACCAGGGCCAGGTCGAGCTCATCGACGATGGAGCGGTCGCCATCGCGCGAGATCAGGAAGCAGGCTTGGCCGAGGTCCGTGAAGGGCGTCTGCGCGCGTGCCTTCAGGCTCTGCCAGGTCACTTCGCCTGATGATAACACACCATCGTAAATGTCCGGCGATAAGCCCAGGGCGGCGAGGCGCCGCTGATTGCTGCTGGCGCGCTTGCCGGAATTGGAGAGGATCAGGATCCGTTTGCCAGCCTCGTGCAGGCGCCTCACGCAGTCATGGGCGGCGGGAAACACCGTCATGCCTTCATGCAGCGTGCCCCATTGATCGAGCAGCACGTGATCAAAGTGATCGGCGATAGTGCGAAGGCCGGTGATGGTCCTGGCAATGGTCATGGCGGACCACCGTTCAGCGCAAGCAGCGCCGCGCCAAAGCTCGCTTCGGTTTGCTCGGCGACCGTCACGGGCACGCCCAGCGTGCGCTGCCTGATTGCGGTCCAGTTGTTGTTCCGCGCGCCGCCGCCGATGCTGACGACCCGCCGCAACGCTGGCGCACCCAGTTTTGCGAGCTGCCGGTAGGCGAGCGCCTCTACCGACGCGATGCCTTCGAGCAAGCCCTGGAAGAACCGATGGTCTTCCGCCGGCCGTGGCGTGATCCGCGCCGTCAGCGTCGGATCTGCGATTGGAAAACGCTCACCGGGCTTTGGCAGGGGATAGTAATCGAGTCCGGTCGGTGCCTCCGGCTCAAGCTGAGGCGTCAAGCGCTCCATGTCGTCGGGCGAGAAGTGCATCAACAGCGCCGCACCGCCGGAATTGGAGGCACCACCGGTCAGCCAGCGATCGCCGAGCCGGTGTGCATAAACGCCCTGGCCGGCCGCGAAAATCGGCTGCGAGGCCAGCAGCTTCACCACCAGCGTGGTGCCGAGCGAAGTGACGGCATCGCCGACTGCGTCGGCCCGCGTGGCGATGAACGCGGCCACGCCGTCGGTGGTGCCTGCTGCGATCTTCGCTCGCGGAGAAAGACCGAGCATGCGCGCGATATTGCGATCGATGTCGGCGAAGGCCGTCCCCGGAATCGTGGTCTCGGGCAGCAGATGGCGGGGCACGCCGAGCTCATCGAGCCAGCCGGGCCATGTCCGCGTTACGGGATCGTAGCCGAGCTTCAGCGCATTGTTCTCGTCGCTGATGCCGTGACGGTCGGCGAGGCGGCCGGCGATCCAGTCGGCCTGGTGCACCGCGTAGCGCGCACGGCTGACGTCATCACGAGCGAGGAGATGCAAGAGCTTTGCGAGTGCGCTGCTGGCGCCATGCGCGCCGCTGTCTGTTGGAGCCACATCGGAAATGCGCGCGGCCTCGTCCTTTGCGCGGGCGTCGTTGTACATCAGGCCCGGCGTCAACGGCCGGCCGGCGTCATCGACGAGCAGCAAAGTTCCAGACGTTCCGTCAACGACGATCTGCTCGACCGCGCCGAGATCGACGTGCTCGCCGAGCTTACGGAGCGCGGCAAGCGTTGCCTGCCACCATAGCTCCGGCTGCTGATCGACGGCGTTGCCATTGACGCGCGGCGGCGGCAGTCCGGCCGACGCCTGGCCCCGGATGGCGGCCTGCGCGTCGATCGCGCAGGCGCGGACCCCGCTGGTGCCGACGTCAATGCCAAGGAACAAGCCTGCCATTCGACCTTACCGAAGCTTTTGCGGCCCGCTTTATCGCTGATGCGCCTGATCTTTCGGGGCTCGGGCGGGCTAACGATTGCGCTGCAGCACGTTTGGGGGATTGACGCCCCGCCCGACCTCTGCAATTTTTTGCAAGACGTGAAGAAAATTGCAAGAGGCTTTTCCGCGCGTGACCGCATCCAGCGACAGACTGCCGATGATGGATGGCGAGGCCTCGCTCGCGACGCGTGCCGCCTGGCTGCATTTTGCTGGGGGACTGACTCAGTCGGAAGTGGCGGACCGACTCAACATCCAGAGCACGAAAGCTCACCGGCTGATCGCGCGGGCCAGTCGCGAAGGCATGATCCGCGTGTTCGTCGAGGGACCCATCGCCGAGTGCGTGGCGCTGGAAAACGTCCTGGCCGAGCGCTACGGCCTGTCCTACTGCCGCGTGGCGCCCGACCTCGGCGAAGGCGCTTTTCCGCTGAAGGCTCTGGCGCTGGAAGGCGCAAGCTTCCTGCGCCAGGCGCTTGAACGCGGCGAGCACAAAGTCATCGGCGTCGGCCACGGCCGTACGCTCGCCGCCGTGGTCGAGCAGCTGCCGCAGACGCCGGCGCGCGAGGTGCAGTTCGTCTCGCTGCTCGGCGGCCTGACGCGGAAATTCGCCGCCAATCCGTTTGACGTGATCCACCGGCTGGCTGAACGCACCGGCGCGGAAGCCTACCTGCTGCCGGTGCCGGTGTTTGCGAACTCCGTGGCCGATCGCGCCGTTCTGATGCAGCAATTCGGCATCGCCGATGTGTTCGCGCTGGCACGCAAGGCTTCGCTCCTGTTCGTCGGCATCGGCCAGATCCACAGCGATGGGTTTTTGGTGTCGAGTGGCATGATCAGACCTGATGAGGTCACGGAACTGAAGCGCGCAGGGGCCTGTGCCGACCTGCTCGGTCATTTCTTCAACGACGACGGGGCACTGCTCGATACCGACCTGTCGGCGCGCGCCACCTCGATGACCCGGGCGGATCTGAAAAAGCATCGCATCGTCGCCGTCGCCGGCGGCCTCGCCAAGTTGACGGCTTTGCGCGCGGTGTTGAAGAGCGGCCTTTTGCACGGGCTCATTATCGACGAAGCGACCGCGTCTGCGCTCACTGCTGACAAGCCGGAGGTCACATCCGGCAAAGGAAAAAAAGAAGGTCGGAAGGGAAGTAAACGCTAGAACAGGGAGGTTTAAGTGTACGATCGAGAGAAGAATCTATTCGAGTCCTACGCTGCCAAACGCATCAGCCGGCGTGACCTGCTGGATGGCGCCGCCAAGCTCGGGATCGCCGGGGCCGCCGCCAATGCCGCCTTCGCATCTTCGGTATCGCGGGCGATGGCAGCCGACTTCAATTGGAAGTCCCAGAGCGGCAAGACGATCAAGCTGCTGCTCAACAAGCACCCCTACGTTGACGCGATGATCGGGGACATTGAAGCCTTCAAGTCCCTGACGGGCATGAACCTGGCCTACGACATCTTTCCTGAGGACGTCTATTTCGACAAGGTGACGGCGGCGCTTTCGTCGAAGTCGGACCAGTACGACGCCTTCATGACCGGCGCCTACATGACGTGGACCTATGGTCCGGCCGGCTGGATCGAAGACCTCACCACCTACATCAACGATCCCGCCAAGACGAACCCATCCTTTGCTTGGGACGACGTCCTGCCGGGCCTGCGCGCCTCGACCGCATGGGATGGCGTCGCCGGCTCCGAACTCGGCTCCGGCAAGGCGAAGCAGTGGTGCATCCCCTGGGGTTATGAGCTCAACAACATCACCTACAACCGCAATATCTTCGACAAGGTTGGCGTCAAACCGCCGAAGAATCTTGACGAGATGCTCGAGGTCGCGGCCAAGATCACCAAGGATGCCGGCGGTCCCTACGGTATCGGCGTCCGCGGCTCGCGCTCCTGGGCGACGATCCATCCGGGCTTCCTGTCGGCCTATTCGAACTTCGGCCAGAAGGATTTCGTCATGGAAGGCGGCAAGCTGAAGGCCGCCATGAACACCAAGGCCTCGAAGGACTTCCACGAGAAGTGGGTCAAGATGATCCAGACCTCGGGTCCGAAGAACTGGTCGACCTACACCTGGTACCAGGTCGGCACCGACCTTGGCGCTGGCGCCTCCGGCATGATCTTCGATGCGGACATCCTCGGCTACTTCATGAACGGCGGCGAGAACAAGGAGCGGGGCCATCTCGGCTATGCGCCGTTCGCGGCGAACCCGGCGGCCAAGGCGCCGACGCCGAACGTCTGGATCTGGTCGCTGGCGATGTCGAGCTTCTCCAAGCAGAAGGACGCGGCCTGGCTGTTCATGCAATGGGCGGCCTCGACCGAGCATGACCTGTTCGGCGCGCGGAAGATGGATTTCGTCAACCCGGTGCGCGCGTCCGTGTGGAAAGACTCCGAATTCCGCGACCGGATCGGCAAATCCTATCCGGGCTATCTGGAGCAGCACGATGTCTCGGCGCCCGGCGCAAAGATCTACTTCACCGCGCAGCCCCTGTTCTTCGACCTGACCACGGAGTGGGCGGCGTCGCTGCAGAAGATGGTCGCCAAGGAGGTCAGCGTCGATGAGGGGCTCGACAAGCTCGCTGACAATATCAACCGCCAGCTCAAGCAGGCGGGTTTAGGTTGACGCATCGCGTGGTGGAGCTTCCTCCGCACCACGCCAACCCGCCGGTTGGGATCGAGGCCCTTTCCGAACCGGCGGTGTTCACGCCCACAGCTGATCCGTTATCATCATGAGCATGGCCCAACTCCTCCAGACCAGCGCGACGGCGCGCATCAAGCCGAGGCCGCGCGGCCGCTGGCTGCCTTACTTGCTGAGCCTGCCGGCCTTGCTGGTCTGTATCGCCATCCTGGTGCCCTTCGTCACCGCGGCGGTGTACTCGCTGCAGCGCTACCGGCTGAACCTGCCCTATCTGCGCGGCTTCATCGGCGTCGACAATTACATCGACTTTCTGTCCGACCCCGCCTTCTGGAATACGCTCAAGATATCATTGGTCTATACCGCGGTGACCGTTGTCGCGGAGTTGCTGCTTGGTCTAGGGATCGCGCTGTTGCTGAGGCGGCCGACCCGCTTCCACAACGCAGTGTCGATCATGCTGTTGCTGCCGCTGATGACGGCACCGGCGATCGCCGCCCTGATGTGGAAGCTGATGACCAATCCGAGCTTCGGCATCCTGTCCTATGCTGTGAGCCTGCTCGGCATCCATGATTTCAAATGGGCCTCTGATCCCTCGACGGCGCTGTTCACCGTGGTTCTGGTCGATGTCTGGGTCTACACGCCCTTCATGATGATCCTTCTGCTGGCAGGTCTGCGCTCGCTGCCGCGCCAGCCGTTCGAGGCCGCCGCGCTCGACGGCGTGCCAGCGAGCTTCGTGTTCTTCCGCATCACGCTGCCAATGCTGACCCCCTATATCATCACGGCCTCGCTGTTTCGCCTTCTGGACTCGATCCAGCAGTTCGACATCATCTATGCAATGACGCAAGGAGGACCCGGCGACCGGCTGATGGTGTTCCAGGTGCAGGCCTATCTCGAATTTTTCCAGTACACCAATGTCGGCCGCTCGGCGGCGCTATTGATGATCCTCTGGCTGATCACCAACATCCTCTCCAACATCTTCATCAAGAATTGGCTGCGGTTGCGCGAGCGCGCGCACGGCCACGCCTAGGCCATCAGGGGACCGCGATGGAGCACAGCAGTCTGGCAGGTCGAGTTTTTCGAGGCGTGGCGCTGGCGCTGGTGCTGGTGTTCTTCATGTTTCCGATCGTCTGGATATTCCTGATGTCGTTCCAGAGCAACGAGCAGATCCTGCGGATACCGCCGCGCATCTTGTTTGAGCCGACGCTTTTCAACTACCAGGCGCTGATCTCCGGCCAGCTGCGTACCACAGCCGGCAATCTCGAGATCTCCTTCATGCGCAACCTGATGAACAGCTTTGTGCTGTCGAGCGCGGCGGTGCTGCTCGCGCTGTTGCTCGGCGTGCCCGCCGCCTATGCCTTCGCCCGGTTCAAATTTCGTCTCGGCGAGACCATCGCCTTCACGCTCTTGTCGTTTCGCTTTGCGCCGCCTCTGCTGGTGCTGCTGCCGCTGTCGCTCTACTACCAGCAGCTCGGGCTCAACGACACCTATTTCGGGATCGTCTGGGTCTATCAGCTGATCGCGCTGCCGCTGATCCTGTGGATCGTGCGCGGCTATTTCGAGGATATCAGCCCGGATATCGAGCATGCCTATCGGCTAGCCGGCCACTCCTGGCGCGAGGCCTTTACGCGGATCGCGGTACCCCTCGCGGGTCCGGGCATTGCTGCGGCGGGGCTGTTGTCCTTCATCTTCTGCTGGAACAATTTCGTCTTTGCACTGATCCTGGCCTCGGCGGACAAGCAGCCGGTGACGGTCGGTGCACTGGCCTTCGTCACTGCTTCGGGCATCCAGTACGGCCAGATCGCCGCGGCGATCGTGCTCTCGGTGACACCGACCTTGCTGCTTGCGCTCTATGCGCAGCGCTATCTGGTCGAGGGCCTGTCGCTCGGCGCGGTGAAAGGCTAGGGCATGGCGCGTCTCGAACTCTCTTCCGTGGGTAAGGCATTCGGCGCTGTGAGCTGCGCCGCCGATCTCTCGCTGGCCGTCGAGCCGGGCGAGATCGTGGCCGTGTTCGGTCCGTCCGGGAGCGGCAAGACCGTGCTGCTGCGGATGATCGCTGGGATGTTCGAGCCGGACGAGGGCGACATCCTGGTTGGCGGCCACTCGATCGTCGGCGCGCCGCCCGAGCGGCGCGGCATCGGCATGGCGTTCCAGAACTTTGCGCTGTTTCCGCACATGACTGCCCGCGCCAATATCGCGAGCGGCTTGCGGGCGCGGGGCGCGGGCGCCGACGTGTCCGCAAAAGTCCAGTCGATCAGCCACTTGTTGAAGATCGAACATGTCCTTGATCATAGTCCGCGCGAACTGTCGAACGGACAGAAGCAGCGCACGGCACTGGCCCGCGCGCTGATCGGCAATCCCGAGGTGCTGCTGCTCGATGATCCCCTGCGCAATGTCGACGCCAAGTTGCGCTATGAGATGCGGCTCGAACTGCCGACCTTGCTGCGGCGCGGCTCGGCGTCCGTGCTCTATGTGACTCAGGATTATCGCGAGGCGATGGCGATTGCCGATCGCATCGCGGTGCTGATCGAGGGGCGCCTGGTGCAGGTCGCGCGTCCCGAGGAGATCTATGCCCGGCCGGCCACAGTTGCGGTGGCGCGGCTGTTCGGCGATCCCAGCATCAATCTCGCCGAGGTCGTGCCCGTCGCGGAGCGTGGCGTCTTGTTCGCAGATATCTCAGGAACGCGCGTGCGGCTCGATACGGCAGACCACCAGCCGATGGATCTGGGGGCGTGCTGGGTCGGGGTGCGGCCCGATGATCTCGTGATCTCGCAAGTAGCCAGCGGCGATGCCATCCCGGCGCGCGTCGTCGCGGTCACCCCGATGCATGAGAAGGCGGTGCTGCTGTTGCGCTTCACGGATGGTACTGAATGGCTGGCGGCGTTGCCGCCAAGCGCGACCGTGGCCGACGATGACGTTTTCGTCCGCTTCGCGCCGGAAGCATCATTGCTGTTCGATCGTGCGACCGGTGTTCGGATCGGGCTGCCGCACCGGCGCCAGGCGGCATAGGAGCGACGAGGGGCATGCTCGAGCTAGAGAATGTCGACAAGGTCTACCGCAGTCGCGGCAAGCCGCCGGTGCACGCCGTGCGCGCGCTCGACATGGAGGTGGGCAAGGGTGAGATCGTCGCGCTACTCGGCTCGTCCGGTTGCGGCAAGACCTCGACCTTGCGCATGATCGCGGGCTTCGAGGACGTCACTTCAGGCTCGATCGCGCTCGACAAGCGGCGGATCGAGGCGCTGCCCCCGGCGCGGCGCAAGGTGGCGATGGCTTTCGAGGGCTATTCGCTTTACCCGCCGCTGACAGTGCGCGAGAACATCGGCTTCGCCCTGAAGGCCCAGCAGCTGTCGCGCGGCGAGGTGACGCGGCGGGTCGATGCGATCGCGGGGCTGGTCGAAATCGAGGACATCTTGGACGCCTATCCGCGGGCGATCTCCGGTGGACAGCAGCAGCGGGTGTCGCTGGCGCGGGCGCTGGTGCGCGATGCAGATCTTTATCTACTCGACGAGCCGATGGGCCAGCTCGAGCCGCAGCTGCGCGCGGTGTTGCGCGGACGGATCAAGGGCCTACTGGCCGAGCGCGGCATGACCGCGATCTTCGTCACCCATGACCAGACCGAGGCGAGCGCGCTCGCCGACCGGATCGCGGTGATGGAAGACGGTATTCTGCAGCAATTCGCCAGCGAAAAGGAGCTGAAGAACCGGCCCGCCAACCTGTTCGTCGCCAGCTTCATCGGCGAACCACCGATGAATCTTCTGGAGACCGAGGTGGCGCGCGCCGATGGTGGTTTCCGCCTGTCGGTCGGCAGCGCCATGGCGTTTCTGATTCCGGGCGACAGGCTAGATTCCACCGCTCAACAGGCGCTGCAGCAGACGCCGCGCGTGCGCGTCGGCATCCGGCCGCAGAAGGTCGCGGTCGGCAGCGGAGACGTGCGCGTCCGCATCGTCTCTAATCAATGGCTCGGCGACCAGTCGCACGTCGCCGGCGAATGTGCCGGAAATTTCCTGATCGCCGTGACGGCGGGCAGGGTGGCGGCGCGACCGGGCGACGTCATTTCCTTCGGGCTGGAGCCGCACCATCTGCACATTTTTAGCACTGAGGGCACCTGCATCCGTCATGCGGAGGTGCGCTGACGATGCTCAATCCGCAGCGCCGTGACGTGATCGTCGGCATCGATGCCGGTACCTCCCTGATCAAGACCGTGGCGTTCACGCGGGACGGCAAGCAGTTGGCTGAGTCCTCGCTGCCGAATACCTACGTCACGCTGCCCGGCGGGCGTGTCGAGCAGGACATGGCGCGGACCTGGACAGATACGGTCGCAGCGCTGCGCGGGCTGGCGGCGCTAGTGCCCGAGCTTGCCACGCGCGTGACGGCGATTGCGGTGACGGGGCAGGGCGACGGCACTTGGCTGATCGACGATGGCGGCGGCCCGGTGGCGCCAGCGTTGTTGTGGCTGGATTCACGCTCTGCCGAGATCGTTGACGATATCAGGGCCAGCGAGCGCAACATCGCGCTCCATCGGCGCACCGGCTCGGGGTTGAATGCCTGTCAGCAGGGTCCGCAACTGGCCTGGCTGCAGACGCATGCGCCGCAAACCCTGTCGCGCGCGGCGACGGCGTTCCATTGCAAGGACTGGCTCTACTTCAACCTCACCGGCGAGCGCGCCACTGATCCGTCGGAGGCCACATTCTCCTGCGGCGAATTCCACAAGCGCCGCTTCGATGCCGAAACGGCGCGGCTGATCGGCATCTCCGATTGCATGCGGCTGTTTCCCGAGGTCGTCGACGGCGTGACGACGACCCATCCGCTCAGCGCGACCGCGGCGGAAGAAGCCGGTCTGCCCGTCGATGTGCCTGTTACGCTCGGCTATGTCGATGTGATCTGCAATGCGCTCGGCGCGGGGCTTTACGATCCGGCACCCGATGTCGGCTGCACCATCATCGGCTCGACCGGCATGCATATGCGGCTGGCGTCGAGCGCGGGCGCAGTGACGCTGAACGCGGAAGCGACCGGCTACACCATGCCGTTCCCGGTGCCGTGCCACTACGCCCAGATGCAATCCAACATGGCAGCGACGCTGAACATCGACTGGCTGCTCGATCTCGCGCGCGATCTGCTCGCGGCCGAGGGCGTGGCGCGGACGCGCGCCGACATGATCCGGCGGCTGGACGATCGGGTGCTGGAGGCGAAGCCCGGCGAGCTGCTGTTTCACCCCTTCATCTCCGATGCCGGCGAGCGCGGTCCGTTCGTCGCGCATGAGGCCTGCGCGCAGTTCCTCGGCCTGCGCTCGCGCCATGGCTATTGGGACCTGATGCGCGCGGTGATAGAAGGGCTCGCCTTTGCCGCCCGCGATTGCTACGCCGCGATGGGAAGTCTGCCGCGCGACGTGCGGATCACGGGTGGCGCGGCGAGGAGCCGCGCGCTGGGGGTGATCTTGAGCGCTGCGCTCGATTGCAACGTTCGCGTCTGTAGCCGCGGCGAAGCCGGTGCTGCGGGAGCTGCGATGATCGCAGCCGTCGCGACCGGACTCTATTCCAACATGACTGATTGTGCCGAGGATTGGGTGAGACCTTATTTGAACGAACCGCAGGCGCCTGACGCGGCATTGGCCGCGCGCTATGCAAAGATGTTCCCGGCCTATCTCGATGCCCGGCTGGCGTCACATCCGGTCTGGAAGCAGCTCGCGGCGCTGCGCGCGGGAGCTGGTCATGTCTAAATCCATTGCCGTCATTGGGGATCGATTCATGCTTCCCTCGATCTTCGTCGAGAAGATCACGGCGGCCTGCGGCAACGGCATCGATATCCGCACCCTCGAGCAGCCATGGCCCGACGAGCCGATGGAGCACGGCTATGCCGGCTCCAAGCTCGACGGCCTGAAGGAGTTCATGGGCGATCCCGACGAAGTCGTGTCCTTCATCGGCGATGCGTCGCTGTTGGTCACGCATCTGGCGCCGGTCTCGCGGGCGATGCTGGAGCGGCTGCCGAACCTGAAGTTCATCGCGGTGTCGCGCGGCGGGCCGGTCAATATCGACATGCAGGCGGCGAGCGATCACAAGGTGCTGGTCGTCAACACGCCCGGCCGCAACGCCAGCGCCGTCGCTGAGTTCACCATTGGCGCGATCCTCGCGGAGACCCGGCTGATCCGCAGCGGGCATGAATCGCTACGCGGCGGCGAATGGCGCGGCGATCTCTATCGTGCCGATCGCACCGGGCGCGAACTCGGCGAGATGACGATCGGCATCGTCGGCTATGGCGCGATCGGCAGCCGCGTGGTGAAGCTGTTGAAAGCGTTCGGCTGCAAGATCCTTGTCGCAGACCCCTATGTGCAAATCAGCGCGCAGGACCGCAATGACGGTGTCGAGCATGTCGCGCTTGCCGACCTCCTGACGCGGGCCGATGTGGTGACGCTGCATGCGCGGGTGACGCCGGAGACTACGGGATTCATCGGCCACGACGCACTGGCCGCGATGAAGAAGGACGCATTCCTGATCAACACCGCGCGGGGCCCGCTGGTCGATTACAAGGCGCTACATGAGGCATTATCCGCAGGGCGGCTGGCCGGCGCCACGCTTGATACGTTCGCGGTCGAGCCGGTGCCGCCGGATTGGCCGTTACTGCAATTGCGCAATGTCACGTTGACGCCGCATATCGCCGGCGCCTCAGTGCGCACAGTAACCGTCGCCGCCGACCAAGCGGCCGAGGAGGTTCGCCGCTATCTCGCTGGCGAGCCGCCGCTCAATCCATGTTGACGAGGAGAGGTATGTGGAGATGACCCGTGAGGAGCGCCAGTTACGCGAAGCGATCATTGCCAAGTGCCGATGGATGAACGCCTCCGGCCTCAACCAGGGCACCTCGGGCAATATCTCGGCGCGCTACAAGGATGTCATGCTGATCACGCCATCGGCGACGCCCTATGATGCGATGAAGCCGGAGATGATCGCGGCGATGCCGCTCGAAGGCAAGCACGGCTCATGGTCGGGACCGCTCCAGCCCTCCACCGAATGGCGCTTCCATCTCGACATCATGCGCGGCCGGCCGGATGTCGGCGGCGTCGTACACACCCATTCGACCTACGCCACGGTGCTGGCGATCGCGCGCAAGCCGATCCCCGCCTGCCACTACATGATGGCGGCGTTTGGCGGCCACGACATCCGCTGCGCCGGCTATGCGCGCTACGGCACCGCCGAATTGTCGGAACTCGCGCTCGCCGCGCTCGAAGGACGCAACGGTTGCCTGCTTGCCAATCACGGCATGATCGCGGTTGGCGCCAACCTCGACAAGGCGATGTGGCTCGCAGTCGAGCTCGAGACCATCGCGCGGCAATATTATCTGTCGCTGGCGCTCGGTCAGTCGCACATTCTGAGCGAAGCCGAGATTGCCGACACCGCCAAAGGCTTCTCGACCTACGGCCTGCAGACGCCCAAAAAACCTGCCAAGGCCAAACCTGGCAAGGCAAAGAAGGCCTCCGCGCGCCTGGCGATTGAGATCAAGCGCAGCCGGACGTGATGTCAGCGACGGCGCCGGGGAGGGATCACGGGCTGGTCGATCTCGCCATCATCGGCGGGGGCATCAACGGCGCCGGGATCGCGCGTGATGCGGCAGGGCGCGGCCTGAAGGTTCTGCTGTGCGAGAAGGGCGATTTCGCCGAGGGCACCTCGTCGCGCTCCGGCAAGCTCGTCCATGGTGGCCTGCGCTATCTCGAATACTACGAGTTACGCCTGGTACGCAAGGCGCTGATCGAGCGCGAGGTGCTGCTCGCCTCGGCGCCGCATATTATCTGGCCGATGCGCTTCGTGCTCCCGCACTCGCCTGAGCAGCGGCCCGCCTGGCTGGTCCGCGCCGGGCTGTTGTTCTACGATCACCTCGGTGGCCGCAAGCAGCTGCCGGCAAGCCGCGGACTGGATTTCGCCAAGGCGCCCGAAGGCGCGCCGCTCAAGGCGGAGTTCCGGCGCGGCTTTGAATATTCCGACTGCTGGGTAGATGATGCGCGGCTGGTGGTCTTGAATCTGATCGCTGCCAGGGAGAAGGAGGCGATGATCCTGCCGCGCACGCGCGCCGTGAGTGCCAGGCGGGAGGGCGAGACCTGGCTGCTTGAGATGCTAAGCGAGGACGGACGCTCACAACGCGTGCGGGCGCGTGCACTGGTCAATGCAGCGGGGCCGTGGGTGCAGGATGTCGTCCAGGGAGTGGCAAAACTCAATTCGTCACACAATGTGCGTCTGGTGAAGGGCAGCCATATCGTGGTGCCGAAATTTTGGAGCGGGCCGCAAGCCTATCTGCTGCAAAACGAGGATCGCCGCGTCATCTTCGTCAATCCCTATGAGGATGACCTTGCGCTGATCGGCACCACGGACATTCCCTATGAGGGAAGCGCCGAGAATGTCGCGATCGACGGCGACGAGATCGCTTATCTGCTGCGCGTGCTGGCGCGCTACTTCAAGACGCCTCCAGCAGAGAGCGACATCGTCTATGCGTTTTCCGGCGTGCGGCCGCTTTACGACGACAATGCGAAAAATCCGTCGGCGGTGACTCGGGACTATGTGTTCGAGGTGCACGGCGCGCCCGAAGAGCCGCCTCTGTTGTCGATCTTCGGCGGCAAGATCACGACCTACCGTAGGCTGGCGGAGCAGGCGCTGGAGCGGCTGCAGCCGTGGTTTCCGAGTATGTCATCGGCATGGACCGCCGGCCGGCCACTGCCAGGCGGTCAGATCGGCGGTACGTTCCAGGAGTTCGTGGCGGCGATCGCGGCCGAATATCCCAATTTACCGCGCAAGTTGATCCAGCACTATGCACGCCTCTACGGTACCCGTGCGTGGGACCTCCTAGGCACCGTGCGGAGCATCCCGGAGCTCGGGCGGCACTTCGGCGGGCTGCTCTATGAACGCGAGGTCCACTATCTGCAGGAGGCAGAATGGGCGAGCAGGCCTGCAGATATCCTGGAGCGACGCACGAAGCACGCCCTGCATTTGAGCTGCGGAGAGCGGAAAGCATTCGAAGAGTTCATGCAGAATTCAGATGCCGGAACCGCCTGATGACTTCCCGAGGTTGAAGCAAATAGCCCGCCGCAACCCCGACTTCCTCATTGCAGTCGCTCTTCGCCGCGTTTCTACTTGGATTGTGGGTGGCTCGTCGGCGCTAGGAGAGCCGCCGGCTCGGCAGGAGCCTGGGCGTGTCCGTGCGATCGTCGCTCAAGGGCGCACGACGAAGATCGAGGCTGGCGCAAAGTCAGTACGGGGGGATCCATATGACCGGGCGCCGGGAGCAAGGCGTGATCCCACATATTGCGCGCACAAGTCTGCTTAGATTCTACGGCTCTGGCATGTGCAGCAGGAAAGCAACACTCCACAACACCTTGCGCGAGTGCGTGAATGTTAATTTGCACAGTCAGAACGATTCAGGCCAGCTCCCGCAACGAACCTTGTAGCTGTGGGGGACACAATGACTGTTACGCGTTGGATCGGCGCCGCCGCCCTGTTCCTGATCGCGGTGAGCTCTGAAGCTTATGCCGCGCGCCAGCACAGACCGGGAGAGCGGATTTCCTGTTCGGAAGTCCGATACTACGTTGCGAGGTATTCGGCGGCTGTGGCCGAGATGTATGCCCGCAATCAGGGAGCCACCAACAGCCAGATCGAGCGGGCTCGGCGTTGCTTGGCCTCAAACGAGACCGCCGAAACAGGTCCACAACGGTCCTACAGCGAATAAGCATGACGAACATTGAGCTGGGACGTGAAGCGACCGAGGCATATACGGTAGCGAGGTGCTGCTAAAGCCGCTCCACACAATACGGGCCTTCGAAGCGGCCGCGCCCGCCTGCCCAGCTACAGCCTGAGCACGGAGTCGACGGCGAGGATCTAGCATGTGCAGGCGACGGATCCTGACCTAGGGCTTCACCGAGGTTCGGGCTACCACCGAAGCGCGGGCGTCGAAAGTTGACGAAGCGCGATAGTGGCGGATTGGCTTCTGCCGATGTCATAGAGATTTGCAAATGGGGAACACCAGCCGCCGACCTACTTGACGTAGATCATTCGTTCCTTAGTGGCCCGCAGGCTGCGGATGTAATAGCCTTGTGCCTGAACGGCTGACTTGATTTCGTTGCTAACCTTGAGAACTCGTTTTCTGCTCTTGCGCCAGGTATGTGCAGAGTAAACCGCAGGTACGGCGGAGCCTGTACTTAGAACGAGCAAGCCGCGCTTGTCATTGCGATAGACGTCAAACATCGTTTGTCCCCGCTGACCATATTGAACTAAGAATGAAATATGTTTCGGTTGTCTCAATGACCGAGCTTAGTATTTCAGTCCGCTGTGCGGGTTGTAAATCTGCAACGCCAGCGACTTTCCTTCGGTTCGTTCTGGATACGGAACGAACTGAAGGAAGCCCCGGCCGCCGTCAAATTGCTGCGTATGCAATTACTTCAGTCACGATGTGTTTCGGATGTTGTTGATTTGGGGGCGGAATCGAGCGGCAAGCGGCCGCCGCCGTCTTCACGGATTCGCCCCGTGTGGTTGCTCGTGCACGGCAACGCCGACACGTCGTCGTGGGCGGCGATGCACCTGGCCCGTAGGCGATGTAGCTACGTCTTTCGCTGACTGCCTGTTAAGGAAGAATAGCCGACTAGACCTGCTCGCGCTTCTGCTCTTCGCGTTTTGCCCAACAGCGCACCTCGCAACGGCTCGGCTGCACGTTCGCTTGAGTTCGACGCAACTTGGCGTCAGCCGATGTCGCCGTTGACCTCAAAACGGGCCCGTTTTGACCCTCACGTCTTACGAATTTTTGGGTGTCCTACTTTCTATCTTTGATAGTCGGTCGCACTAACGGGAAGCTACTCTCTTTCTTCGTCTTCTTCTTCTTCTTCGGAGAGTGGGCATGAATCAGCATCCAAGTCGATCGAATTCCGGGGCGCGCATTGTGCGATTCAGGTCTGAACTGGTCAGGCAGGAGTCGGGACCTATGATGGTCCACCTGTTTGATTTGCCCAGATTACGACCACGAGGCTACGCCAAGCCCTCGCTAACTCATCGGGCGGTGGTGCTCGCCCTCGTAACGGAAGGCCGCCTCAGTCGGCCCTCTCCTTTTCGGCCCTCTTTCCTTTGGTCAATCCGCGCGCATGCGGAAGGGCGTCAGGTTCGAACCTTTGGCACAACAACCTGCGGCCATCGCTCAGGGGGCGCAAACAGAGCGGCCCCAGCGGGGATGGGGGGCCAAGGGCTGGGGCCGCCATTCCGCACCGGACGTATTCGGCGGTAAGGGTCCGGTGGATCAAACCAAGTCAGTCCGGAACCGATGGTTCCAAAGGCTGTTCCGTCATCGCACATGAACCCTGGCACGCCGTGTGAATAGGGTATCGGGGACTTTGCAATGCCCCTCCCGGGCTGGAAGTCGCCTGCCCGCGATCAATTAAGCCGACGGAGTTATGCTTCAGGAGCCTCAACCAGTTTGGTATCCAGGACAAGCGACAAGCTCCTCCACGTTCCCAGAGACCTATGACGAGCTGCCGCGGCGCGCGCAGCGGTATCGCTACGTTCGCAGAATTCGACGAGCGTCGCCGCCCAGAAGCTGGCGGGGTAGTCAAAGGGGTGCATCGACGCCCAGCGCCGCGATCGTCCGTCGGGTTAGGGCGCCGGACAATCACCGGACGAGCGCACGACTTGCTTACTGCGGCAAATTGGGCTGCGCCCCACTGCGAGATGTGATCAATACTGCCCTGAGCCCGTACAGAACAGGCCAAGACCGGATTACGATTTCCGGTCCTCCACTTGTTCTGAAATCACGACAGTCGCTCGCCCTGTCCTTGGCGGTCCACGAGCTTGCTACTAACGCGTTGAAGTACGGCGCTCTGAGCGTGACAAGCGGCCGCGTGTCGGTTGTGTGGTCATCCGAAGATCAAGCGGGTGATCAAAAGTTTGTCTTCGTCTGCCAAGAATTCGGAGGCCCATCTGTGTCGGAGCCGACCGTGAAAGGCTTTGGCTCACGCCTCATTTCGAGAACACTGGAAGAGGATTTCCGAGGGGCGGTTACTGTGTCCTAAGGATCGAGCGGGCTCACTTGCCGTCTCACTGCCCCCGTTGCAAATCTAAAAACTTCACCGCAATAGCAGAAGTCTTTTACCCGAGCTACGTTGACCAACGCCAAGACGGGTAGCCCGCTCGCGGGTCCACCGTCATCGAGGCGGGGTTCGAGAGTGTTCGCGAGACAATCTAGAACGTGCGGTACGGCCCCAAGCCGAAGAGCGCCTCAGTCACCGTGATGTCCGCTGTCCAACCGATTTTAGCGATCCAATCGTTGACGGATGACTGACATGGGCTGGTGGCGGTATTGCCGGCCAGATCGGTGAGCTTATCGATGGAAACGGCGGCTTCGATACGGCGCAATACGCCAATCCAACCTTCACGACGGGGGGGAATCAGCGTTCGCCTTGCGGCAGGAACGGTGATTGGCGATGCCTCGAGCGGCGCCGGCTGCCCTATGACGTCGTTCGCTCTCCTCGAAAGCGTAACGAACCTACTCCGACGTCCCGTCCACCCCCGCATTTTCGTGCATGCAAGATGGTCCAAAAGCCGAGGTAAGTGTCCAGCGGAACAGCCGATTCTTGGCCCCGCTTTCCACGTTTTCACGAGCCCGCCGATTACCCGGCCCGCTGCGCGAAGACGCGTCCGCTAGTGCGGCTTACTCGACCTTGCTGCTTATGGAAGCGTTGCAATCGACCGTAGACCGCGAGGCGAGTGCGGTCTAACCGCTGGCCGATCTCGCTTGCACTCATGCCACTGTCGAATAACGCAAGAAGTTGCGCTTCTTCCTCGGGAGACCACGAACGGATATCGACGTAGCTGGGGGGGCCGGGCGCCATCGTGATGAAGGGCCCGTGCTAATCGGCTTCATCCAAGAAGCATGATGTTACCAAGGCCACTCCGCCAATCTACCTCGACCGGCTCATACTTTGCTGCCGTGCAACAATTGGCGATACCGCGCGGGACCGAAGGGGTGATCCTCGCTAAGCAAACAATAGTACCCGTGAGTCCGCCATGGGTCACTCGCGATCTGCGCCAAGCAATGGCCAACCCGGCCATGTCCATTGCTCGCCGAAAGCGGAAGTAAATCTGGAGCGTTAGCGGTTTTGCGGCCAACTGCGGCTTGTTGGTATCGCTTTGGGGGTGATTCAAGCTCTCAAATCGGCCTCGAATCACGCGCTACGAACTCAGCGATTGTGAATGGACCGCGATATTCCGCCGGAACGAAATCGCAAAGACCCGATCTGCTTCAGTCCGTATCTCTATCGTGCGCGAAATCTCGTCGAAAGGTTCTTCAACAAGATCAAGCAATGTCGGCGGGTCGCGACCCGATACCACAAATTCTCAGTCAACTATCTGGCGTTTCATCAAGCTCGCATCAATCCGCATTTGGCTGCGCGCTAAATGAGTCCACGCTCTACCCGAGCGCGGGGGTCGGGCCGCCGAGTGGAAGGTGATCGGCCGAACCTACTGTTCGAGCTCGACGCACTGACGAAGCCTGAAGACGATATCCGGCAAAGCGTGTCGCAGGCGTGCAGCGTCTTGGGACGTGGTCGAGAACGGTGCGAACGTGACCATCGCATTCCAAGGTCGACTTCCGTAGACGGTGATCGAGACTCCGGATCTCGAAAAGCCTTCAACTTTGCGAAGCTCACCAAGAACGAGGTCGGCGATCGCCACAGCGGGCAGTCGCGCTCGTTTTCCATCGGGGCCGCCGGCGGACAAGGGTGCGACCGGTTTTGCAGGCGACGCTGCCGCGGTCACGGGCTCCTCTTCGAGCGTTGGCGGCATCTCCGGCGCCGGAGGCGCGGGGGTGGGCGGCGCGGGCGGAGCAAAAATGCCGCTGATCAGCGCCATAAGGCCCGGATCTTTCGAGTCATTGCTCATCGCTCTCTCGCAGTTGAGCGTAGCCTAGCAACATTCGGAAAGGATGCCCACCACGCCTGGGCAAGTGGTCGCGGTTCCTGTGTTAGCGATCGAACATTCGGGCGTGCAAAGTTTCGCTAAGCTCCTCCTCAGCGAGGTACCGGGCTCACGGAGGGGCGTCGAAGGTGTTGGGCGGTGATGCGCTGGCGTATGCGCAATTGTTTGTTGATTTATCCATCAGGCAAAAATTCCGCTTCCGCGATCCGCGGGCGCTACATACTCGGCGAGGAGCGATTGACGTGCGATCGCTGCGCAGCGACTGACTCTGTGACTTTCTGGCGTTTCGAGGGGATAGCTCACCGCGCGTGGGCGATGAACAGTCGGACGGATACTTGCGTTCAGCGCTAGTTAGAACGGCGCGTTTCTGGGGGATTAACGAATGACAAATTGTGTGATCGTGCGGGCCTATGGACGGCAATTGGATCAGTTGCGCGGCGAGGCATCCCGCATTTCGCGGGCAAACAAAATCGATTGGTGGATTGAGCGCGCAGTCCAAGGCACACGATTTTGCTTTGAGGACGCTGAGGCGAAGAGGGCGTTCGTCTCAATCTGCGAAAACGTCGGTGTTTCGCATATTGATGGCGCACCGCCAGCGTGAACAGGCGGGACCGCGACTGGTTTGGTCCAGGCGTTCTCCGAACGCCTTGATGGCGGCAGCAGCCAACCGGCGCGTGAGCACCGACACTAGTTCCATGAGGTTCGGAGCGACCCAGGCTCAAGGCTGGGGAAAAGTTGAGCCCGGCCGTACGTCGGAATCGACGCAACAATAAAAGCGCGAGGAAACGGCTTGGTCTCTATCCGGCCAGTACGTCGCTCGCGCGACTGCAGCAGGCGTTTGGCCGCCGATGGCGTATCCGCGCGCGTCATCGGACGTCTTCGAAGCGAATGCGCCTTCCATGTCACGCGAATGATCAGACTGCGCGAGCCGAATCAGCATCGTGAGAAGTCGATCCTGGCTAGCGCTTCACCCGGGTTGTCGCCTTTGCCGCCGTCGTCGGACGGCTTGGGGGTGCAGTCCTTCCGCAGCTGGCAGCAGTCCTTTGAATGGCAGTCGTCGTCCTTGGCGTCTTTCCAGTCACCATCGCGCTTCGAGCCATCCCCCGTGGCGTCGCCGGGGCAGTCATCGGTCTCGGCCGATTTCGCACCTTCGGCAGCAAACCCGGTCACACCGACATCTTGCGCAGCCCCAGCTTCTCGTCTGAGGCTCGTCATTCCGACCCGAAACGGTCTGGCCGTCGCGGCAAGATGGATGATCATATCTGCTCCCTGGGTAATTTCGGGTCGGTGCGCTACGCTCACGCGCGTCATACTAAGGTGCCGGAGATTCGCATTGATTTCCTTCTCCTTCTGTGTGTCGAGATGCGCCGTGCCCTCGTCCAGAAACAGGATCTTTGGTCGGCGATAGAGCGCGCGCGCAAGCAGTACTCGCTGTTTCTGGCCACTGGATAACGAGCTTCCCATGTCGCCGATGAGGCTGTTGTAGCTCATCGGCATTGCCACGATGTCCTCGTGGATGCCGGCAATTCGCGCGCAATCGATCATGGCTTGTAGATCGAACGCTGTGTCAAAAAAGCAGATATTGTCGGCAATCGATCCCGACAGCAATTGATCCTCCTGCATCACCGCGCCGATTTGCTCGCGATAAGCGCGCGGTCCGATCTGGCCCAGCGGAAGGCCGTCGATCAGAACCTCACCGCTCGTTGGCTCGAGCAGCCCAAGCATAATCTTGACAAGAGTTGACTTGCCGCAGCCCGATGGTCCCATGATCGTCACGAATTGTCCGGGAGCAACGCACAGATTGACGTTGTTAAGAATCAGAGACTCTCCTTCTGCATACCGGAAGCACACGTTGCGCAGTTCGATCTCGCCGCGAATCTGTCGGATATATGACAGGTCTCGGTCTTGCCCGCGCTCGAGCGGGGTGAGCGCAATGTCGGCGAGACGTTCCAGGTGCAGCCCGAGAATGCGGACATCCACCAGCTTCTCGATCAGCAGCGCTGTCCGCTCAGCGAACTGCAACTTGTAGCTGACGAACGCGAATATCATGCCAACCGTGATGAGGTTGTCCAGTGCGAGGCGAGCGGCGAGGTAGATTGTGATCACGTTCTCCAAGCCGAATATCGTGTCGTTCATCGCTTTGAAGCTGATCCTCGCCCGACCTAGCCGCACGTTGGCTGTTATATACGCAGCATAGCGGTTCAGCCACTGGCTCTCCCGTTCGTTTTCTCGGTTGAGCAACTTTAGGCTTTGCACTGCTCGCACGGTTTCGATGAAAGTGGAGTTCTCATCTGCCTTGCTGTGAATGGCCGCTTCGCTCCGTTGCCGGAACATGCTGAAAAGAGCGAGCCGCAGGGTGGCATACAACGCGAACGCCAGCAGGACAACAAGTCCGAGCTGGACGTTGTAGGTGAACATCAACGCCAGCATCAACACCGACATGAGACCGTCAATCAACCCCGTGATCAATCCCTCCGCGAGCACGTTGCGGATGGGCTCGATCGAGTTGAAACGAGACAGGATGTCGCCGATGTGCCGCTTTTCGAAGAATGAGAGTGGCAAGCGCACCAGATGACGAAACAGCCGCGCGCCGATCTGAAAACTCAACGTGTTCTGCAGAACAAGAATAATGAACGAGCGGGTCGCGGTCGACGCGACCCGTATCAGGAGAAGCAGAGCGAATCCGAGCCCGAGGACGACCAGGAGATCGACATCGCCTCTGGCGATGACTTCGTCAACGGTGAGCTGCATATAGAAAGGGGCGGCGAGGAGAAGAATTTCGATGACCACTGACAGAACTAATATTTGGGCGAGGGCACAAGTGTTCCCGTTCATTCCGCTCCAGAATACCGAGAACGGCAATCTCACTCTCTCGTCTGTGCGGCAGAACTCTTCAGTGGGCGAGAGCTCGAGCGCGACTCCGGTGAGATGTCTAGATGCTTCAGCGAGGGGAAACCATTTCTCGCCGGCTGCCGGATCGTGCACCACGATTCCCCTGTTCCTATATGCTTTCAGAACAACGAAATGAGCCATGTCCCAGTGCAGAATAGCCGGCAGACGCAATTGGCTGAGATGGCCGATCTCGATACGCAGTGGCCGACACGCCAGCCCGAGGCGAGCTGCTATTTCCATGAGGTCGCGGAGAGTGACCCCTTTTAGGGACACCGGATGCCGGCGCCGCAGGCTGTTCAAGTCAGTTCGATGACCATGATAGGATGCTACCATGGCAAGGCAAGCGAGCCCGCACTCCGTCGCCTCCGTCTGCCGGATGACCGGGAGGAATCTGCGGCCGCTGAAATTCAATAGTCCCTGCATGGGCTACATCCTTGGCTACATCCTTGCGCTTACCACCGGATCAAGCAGCCACCTCATCAGGGACCGCTGCTCAAGGATAACGTCGGCCCTGAGCAGCATGTCCGGCTGAAGCGGCATCTTACGGCCATAGGCGTCGATGTCGGGCCGCTCGAGAGCCGCAGTCACACGGTAAGCCGGTTCCTTGAGGGCGATCGGCCCGGTCGTTTCGTTGCCGGTCAGAATGGTGTGAGAGACGTTGGTCACGCTGCCGCGGTAGGTGCCGAATTTCTGATAAGGAAATGCTTCGTAAAGTATCCTAACCTGCTGGCCGGGGCGCACAAAACCAAACGCGCGTGTCGGAAAGAACAGCTCCGCCTGCAAGTGCGCATCAACGGGAATGATTTCGAGCTGCATATGCCGAGGATCAGCGATTTGGCCTATTGTCGCCTGCAGCGTGGATACGCGCCCACTCGTTGGCGCCTTGATAACGTAAGCCTGCCGCCCATTCACCTCGGCCAGGCGCTGTTCGATCGAGGAGAGTTCATTACGCAGTCCTCGGATCCTCTCTGCGGCGATGGTTGGGAGTTGCTCGAGTGTATGCCGAGCGTCCGTCAACTGGGTGTGTCGCGCGGTGATCTGTTGATCGAGCGACACCACACTCTGCTTTTGCTCAAGTGCGGCCTGCTCGCGGCGCTTGAGCTCAATCGTTGGCAGTGCGCCGCTCGCGGTTAGCTTAGCGCCCGTTGATACGAAGCTCTCGGAAAGTTTCAGTCGCTCGTTTTGGATGTTCCGCTGGTCCTCGAGTTGGAGAATCTCTCCTTCAATCCCCTTGATCGTCGAACCGAGGCGATCCCGTTCTGAGGCGGTTCGGCGATCTTCGGCATCGATCTGTCGCTCGACCACATTGCGTTGCTGCGTCAGCACCGCCAGTACGGTCGCATTGACGTCATCGCCATTAGCCGTGATTTGGGAAGTAACTATGGTCAGGAGCAGGTCACCCTCCGCAACCTCTTGCCCCTCCTTCACGTGTATCGCCTTGATGAAGCCCTGTTGTGATACGAAAATCTTAGCTGTGCCGGAGGTCGGCGTCAGATACCCGGAGACGGTCTCCTTGCGGGCGTATTGCGCGATGGAGAGAAAACACAAAATGAATACAACGAGCGCCGCAAGGCTCCAGCTAAGCAGTGTGCTCGACAGCGGCTGCAGCAATACGACCTCACCCCAGGTGTGGCGCTGATGCAAAAAGTCGACGGCTTCCTTGCGAAACAGAGTTGGTCGGTTCGCCATGGACGCACCTTGCTGAAGCGCTGCGCGGAGTATCTTTCCGCCAAAGCAAGACTGCGGATGGATACCGGAGAACCGCTTCCCCTGATGGAGAAGCGGTTCGCGCCGATGCATCCCGCCTTTACCCAATAAAGACTTGGGACTGCTTGGACAGCAGGCCAACCTGAACTTGGTTTCCGCTGAGCACATTGATGTCGCCAGTTCGGATCAGTGATCCGCCATCATGGCAGCCACCGCCACAACCGCCGGTGCCGGCGGCCACGAGGTCGAGCTCCTCATCAGACAGTTCGATAGGGTGAGCAAGATTGGTCATCTCTAGCATGTTGGTCTCCTTTCGGGTTAGGTGGCGGAACATTGATGTAACTGTTGCCACGTCATCACTAGGTGCAAGACGCCAATCTGGATGCACGGTCGCGCAAATTTTGTGAGCGGCAAGTGTTTCACGCTTGTTGTATCGTGATTTTTGCAATGTCGTATGCAAGGCGCTTTAAGTAGAAGTCAGGGCGGCTTCGTCAGAGTGAGTTGGAGGTTCTGGTCTGCTGGATGTTCTGCGCGGCCGAGATGCGACATTGCGCCTTCCGAAGGAAAGCGCGTTGACGCGCCATGTGGCGAGCTCGGTCCGGGAAGCGCCTTAGCTTGATTCGATGGCTCATCGCGAAAGGTGCGCAAGTCGACGCGTGTTTTGACATAGTGTGTTGGGAGGGTGCGTCGAATGTCCTTCGGTGGCATTACGCGGGACTCGGACCCGTTGCGTGCTCTGAAGTTTTAAACGCGACTAGCGACGATGTTGACGTTGCCCATTTTCGAAGTTGGCTCGAGGACTTACGTTGCTGCTCGCAGCGGCTCACCTGGCCGGGGAGCACGACAAGCCATGGTCCGCCTGCACCCCTGACGACCACGTTTGCCCTTTGGTGATCGGGAAAAAAAATTGAAAACTTCCGGGAACGAAGTCGCTGCTTGCTGACTTGAGTTCGCCGACAGCCGATTTCGTTTTTATTTAAAATCGGTCATTTAAATAAATTGTAAATGCGCGGCATAAAATGCCGCAGTGCCTTACGAGGGGTGACTTCGACCATGCCCCATCAGTGCCTCGATTTAACGAAGGCAAGGTCTCGCTCCGGCGCAGCGCGCCATGACAGCTGTCTCACTGGCGAGACGGCTCTTAATTACGAAACAGCTCTGCTTGAGTGCGCCTCCGGATCGCAGTCCGCCGTCGGCAGGATCTACGCGCGCGAGAAGGAGCAGTTGCGCGCGATGGCGCACCGTATCGTGCACGACAGATCGCGTTCCGAGGACGTCATCCACGACGCATTCGCGCAGATTCTCCGATATGCGAAAAACTTCGATCCTGCACGCGGATCCGCCCGGGGCTGGATCTACGCGATCGTCCGCAACACGGCGCTCAAGATGCGCCAGAACGCCAGGCGCGAACTCGCGCTGGAGGACGAAGCATTGAATGCCATCTGTGCGCGGGAACAGACGGTTCCGAACCCTGCGTGCTGTATCCCAGACAGCATGACGTTGCGAACCATGCTCGATCAACTCGAGCCACAGCGCCGCGCAAGCCTTCTCTTGGCGATCGTCGACGGGCGCACGCACGAGGAGATTTCCGAATACCTCCAGGTTCCCGTCGGAACCGTCAAAGCGTGGATCCGGAGAGAGCTCGTGGCCATGCGCCGGCAGCTCGAATGAAGCGTGAAACTATTTTTCTCGCCGCTGCATCCATAGGTGTGCTTCGGCGACAGTAGGAGTGACGGCGTGGTGATCCGGGCAGGGCACGCGCGCGTGGCGCAGGTGCCTGTGACCGTCGCAAAGCTGAAGCGAGGAACGAAGCCATGTCTATCCTGAGCAGTGTGATGACCATTCTCGGACTGATAAAGCTCACGGGAACCGGCGTCCCAGCCGAGGAATGCACGTCAACCAAGCCGGACGACTGTGGCGACGGCAAGCAGTCAAAGTGGAATGACGATCACAGCGGTAACGACGAGTATTCGACCGGCGACGGCAAAGAAAATTACTCCAAGCTTAGCGGCATGGGCGCTTACCCGAAAGACGGCACCTACCCAGAGCACGATGGGGGCTGGAAGGATGCCAAGGACGGTGAATACCAGCCCAAGGACCATTGCGATCTCCAGCCGGCTGACGATGGCAGCAGGGGCGACACCGATCGCAGTCCTGGTGACGCGCTGGCCAAGTTCGACTTCTCCCACGGTGAGTTCGCGGGTGATTTCAGCTCGCACGGTCCAGATCATTCGGGTGACATACACGGCGCGCTCGCTTCGATGTCTTCCGACGATGCGCTCGAATACGCCATCGGTTTGATGGGCCCAATGGATCACTTCGACGTAGGGCATTTCGACACGGCGACGGATACGTCGCACGACACGGGCGCCTGACATGCCGAAGAGGCTCGTCTGGCGGTGGATGCTGCCGGGCGAGGGTGGTTTTTGAACAAGAAAGGCGGCGGTCATGCACCAGATAGAAAAGCGCGACTTGTTCGAACAAGAGCGGAAGATTTTCGAAGCCGGAGTGCAGCGTGCCGACAAGCGATCCGGCTCTTTCAGTTTCTTGACCCGGTCATTCTTTATTGCCCAGCTAGTTGCCTGCGAGGAGTTTCTTGCCGCCCCGTTCAAATCTGCGCTGGCCAGGCAAGAAGACGCGACAGCCGCTCAGGCAGGTGCGGGGCCGCAAGGAACAAACGACGAGCTGCCTGCGAGCGACCCCGCGCAACCGGGCTGGGAGGATGAGAGGCCCAAGGGGCCGGCCGCCTCGTCGGACACGCATGTGGCTCAGCTCGATCCGACCGGGCGCTTGGCGGAGCCGCATGAAGACGCGCCCAGACCGAGCACCGCTCGTGGCGAAGCAGTTGCTACTGCGAGCTCTGGGGGTGGGGGTGGCGACGATGTCGATTCTTGCAAGCACCATGGTCACATCTCAGCCGACCTTAGTTGCGTCAACTCGCTGTCAGCGGATTCCGACCTCGGAAGCATCGAATCCGTTCGGTCTAACTTGCTTAGCGACTCGTTTAGCCCGTCGATCATCAGCTCCTTTCCCCTGCTTGGAATGATCGGCGATGTGAGCAATGACGTGGTGGTAGGGATTGCGCCGGTTGCGGCGATGGTGCCGCCGGCGCTCGGGACGAGCGACACCGTCAGCACGCTATCCGATGACGAGGCCGGCGCGATCGCGCCGCTTGAGGCGGCGGTGCAGCCGACGCTATCAACTCTGGCCGACACCGCTGGCACGCTGCCCAACGATGTGGTTGGTACGATTACTTCAGTCGAGGCGGCTGTGATGCCGGCACTCGCCACGGCGACCGACACAGTCAGCACGCTACCTAAGGACGTGGTTGGCGCCATTGCGCCGGCCGAGGCGGCGGTGCCGCCGGCACCCGCGACGGCAGCCGAAACTGTCAGCGCGCTGCCGAACGACGTGGTTGGCGCAATTGCGCCGGTCAAGGCGGCTGTGATGCCGGCACTCGCCACGGCGAGCGACACCGTCAGCGCGCTGCCCAACGACGTGGCCGGCGCGATCGCGCCGCTTGAGGCGGCGGCGCAGCCGATGCTAGCGACTCTGGCTGACACTGCGGGCACGCTACCCAACGAAGTCGCCGGCGCCATTGCGCCGGTTGAGGCGGCTGTAATGCCGGCACTCGCCTCGGCGCCCCTCAGCGCACTGCCGAACGACGTAGTTGGCGCAATTGCGCCGGCCGAGGCGGCGGTGCCGCCGGCACTCGCGACGGCAGCCGAAACTGTCAGCGCGCCGCCGAACAACGTGGTTGGCGCAATTGCGCCGGTCGAGGCGGCTGTGATGCCGGCACTCGCCGCGGCGAGCGACACCGTCAGCGCGCTGCCCAACGATGTGGCCGGCGCGATCGCGCCGGTTGAGGCGGCGGCGCAGCCGACGTTATCGACTCTGGCCGACACTGCAGGCACGCTACCCAACGACGTGGTCGGCGCCATTGCGCCGGTCGCGGCGACGGTGCCGCCAGCACTCGCGACGGCGACCGACGCCGTCAGTGTGCTGCCCAACGACGTGGCCGGCGCGATCACGCCGCTCGAGGCGGCGACGCAGCCGACGCTATCGACGCTGGCCGACACTGCGGGTACGCTGCCCGACGACATGGTTGGCGTGATCGCGCCGGTCGAGGCGACGGTGCCGCCTGCGCTCGCGACGGCTATCGACACCGTGAGCACGGTGAGCAACGAGGTGGTTGGCCAGACGAGGGGTCCAGACGCTCAGTCGAGCGCGTTGTCGCAAACGGTTGCATCGGACAGCACGGGAACTCACACCTTTGATAGTTCAGCACCCCCCCTTGAGATCGCGGAGTCGGCACTGACCACGGGTAACGGTGCGCCTGGTGATGTATCCCAGCCCACCGATGTGGCTGGCAATGCTCTTGCGAGTGGCGCGCCGGTCCTTGAGACGAGCGAGCATGTGCTCACCACAACAGCTGCCGCTTCGACCGATCCGCCGAGCCAGCTGTCGCATCCGGCCAATACGGCGAGTGTGACTGGCGACGCTTTGGCGGGTGCGGCGCCGGTGGCTGACATGACCGAGCCGGTGCTCACTGCGACAGCTGCGGCTCCGACCGATCCATCGAGCGAACTGTCGGATCCGGCCGACACGGCGAGTGTGGCTGGCGAGGCTTTGGCGAGTCCCGCACCACTGGCTGCCATGATTGAGCCGGTGCTCACCACAACAGCAGCGGCTCCGACCGATGCGCCGAGCGACGTGTCGCAACCGGCCGACACGGGCAGCGTGGCTGGCGATGCTTTGGCAAGTGTGGCGCCGGTCGCGGACACGAACGAGCCGGTGCTCACCACAACAGCTGACGCGCTGACCGATCCGACCAGCGACGTGTCGAAACCCGCCGATACGGGCAGTGTGGCTGGCGATGCTCTGGCGAGTACGGCGCCGGTCGCGGACACGAGCGAGCCGGTGCTCACCACAACGGCTGCCGCGCTGACCGACCCGACCAGCGACGTCTCGCATCCGGCCGATACGGGCAGTGTGGCTGGCGATGCTCTGGCGAGTGCGGCGCCGGTCGCGGACACGAGCGAGCCGGTGCTCACCACAACAGCTGCCGCGCTGACCGACCCGACCAGCGAGGTGTCGCAACCGGCCGACACCGCCAGCGTGGCTGGCAATGCTTTGGCGGTTGCGGCACCGGCCGCTAACACGGCCGAGCCGGTGCTCACCAGCGCCGGAGACTCGCTCAGCAACCCCGCGACCGAACCGGGAGAGCCGGCCGTGCCGGACACCACCAGCGCTCAAACTCCTGGATCGGCCGAAACGCTTCTTGCGCTCGCCACCACCGCTGACGCACCGATCGAGAGTTCGGGATCCGCCACCACTGCCCCGGAGAACGTCATGACGGACAAATCAAGTGCCGCGGCGACGACCGCCGTCGCGAACGATGTGATCGCGTTGAACGATGCGTCACCGCCTCCGGCAGATTCGCTGTTCAACGGAACCCAGTATACAGATTACGGCGTCACGCTCAGCAGCGACATCGCGCCCTCCCAGACTGCCGCGTCTCAGGGGGACGCCGCATCGGCTCAAGACGTTTCAGCGCCGGTGGCTGCCGACGTCCAAAAACCCGCGCCGCCGCCTCCCGACATCTTGGATAATACTTCGATTGATCATGTCGGGACTCATGATGCCATCCTCTAGTGGGAGGCAAACATGGCAGCTGTCGAGACACTGGACTGTCCGCCGCGCACCAACTCCGGGGCTCAACTTCGGGTCGCACCCGGCGGCGAGGCCCGCGACTACGTCGGACCTGTCAACGCGCTGGCCGCCTGGCGTTCGGTCGCGCGCATCAACCTCATAGCGGTCGCAGCATTTTCGGTCGTTGTGAATCTGCTGATGCTCACGTTGCCGATCTATCTCTTTCAAATATCCGATCGCGTGCTGACGAGCCGTAGTCTCGAGACACTGCTGATGCTCTCGGCTCTCGCGCTGACGTTCATCGGTATCCTCTCCATCGTGGACATTTTACGTCGACAGGTGCTGGGGCGTCTTGCGACCAAGATGGAAGCGGTGCTTGGCGGCGCAGTGCTGGCGAGCAGCATCAATAACGCCAGGGCCGGCGAGGGAGGAACCATCCAGGCGATCCGCAGCCTTCACCAGGTGCGGGGCTTCATCTCGAGCCCTATCATGCTTCTACTGATGGACGCGCCACTCTCGCCCCTCTACTTCGCAGTCATATTCCTCGTTCATCGACATCTTGGCTGGATCGCAGTCGTATCGGGCTTGGTCCTCGCACTGATTGCGCTGATCAACCAGAAAGCGACCTCGGAGCGTCTGAGCGAGGCAGGCCTGTATGCCGCCGAGGCCGATGCGGCGGCCGAGTCGCTGGCGCGAAATTCGCAGGTGATCAATGCGATGGGAATGCTGAGCGAAAGCATTCTCCACTGGGGGCGCCGGCAGGCGCCAGCACTGACGGTGCAGAGCCAGGCGCTTGACCGGAATTTCTGGATCAGCGGTGCGTCGAAATTCGTCCGGCTCGTGGCCCAGATCACGATCCTCGGCACCGGGGCCTATCTGGCCCTCCACGCCGAGATCACGGGGGGCATGATGATCGCGGCTTCGATCATTGCCGGCCGCGCCCTGCAGCCGCTCGAGGGCTTGATTGAGGGATGGCGCAGCTGCGTTCAGGCGCGATCGGCCTATGCTCACGTCAAGCAGGCGGTTGAGTCATTCCAGCGCGAGGGGCCTAAGCTGCGCTTGCCCAGACCGCAAGGGCGCCTGAGCGTTGATCGGGTCTTGTATTTGCCGCCCGGCTCGAAGGAGCCGGTGCTCAATGGTGTGTCGCTCGACCTCGCGCCCGGAGAGTCTTTGGCCATTGTCGGACCGTCCGGATCGGGCAAGTCGACCCTCGCGCGCATTTTGGTGGGTTGTCTGGTGCCGACAGCCGGCAAGGTCAGACTGGACGGAACGGAGCTGCGCAACTGGGATCGCCGCCAGTTCGGGGAATATAGCGGTTACCTGCCCCAGGAGGTCGAGCTATTTCCCGGGACCATCAAGCAGAACATCTGCCGCATGCGCGACGACTTGCCCGACGAGCGCATCTATGAGGCGGCGATGTTGTCGGGAATTCACGACATGGTCTGCCAGTTGAAGCAAGGATACGAGACCGTGCTCGACCGCAGTGGCGGGCCGCTCTCGGGAGGACAGAAGCAGCGCATCGCGCTCGCCCGGGCTTTCTTCGGTAATCCGTCCCTTGTCGTGCTCGACGAGCCGAACTCGAATCTCGACGCGGCGGGGGAGCAGGCTCTGACCGAGACCCTGCAGCGCGCCAAAAGGCGGGGGGTCACGGCGGTGGTCGTAACCCTGCGCCCGGCGCTGCTGAACAGTGTTGACAAAGTGCTCATACTGCGGGCCGGACGCGCGGAAGCATTCGGCTCTCCGAGCGAGGTGTTGCATCGCCTGGTTCGGTCCCCCGGCAGGGCCGGCGTTGATGAGCCGGTGCAGCCGCAACGCATCGAATCCTCGGGCGGGTGACCAGCGCGGGAGGACAGCATGAGAGCGGTAAAGGACGACATCGGCGAGTGGTACCGCGGTGTTCCGCTGAGCGCCAAATGGCCCATCTTCACCGGCCTCGCCATCCTGGTTGTTTGGCTCGGCTGTTTCGGCGTTTGGGCTGCAGTCGCCCCACTCAACAGTGCGGTCGTGGCTTCAGGCACGTTCGTGGCTACCGGGCAGAACAAGTTAGTCCAGCACTTCGAGGGCGGCATCATCCGCGAGATTGCGGTCAAGGACGGAGATCTCGTCGAGGCCAACCAGGTCCTCGTTCGCATGGACGATACCCCTGCCAACGCCAAGCTGAAACGGCTGGTTTTGAAGAAGTATCGACTGCTCGCCATGAAGGCGCGTCTTGAAGCTGAACTGAGCTCTTCGGATGCAATCGAAACTCCGGCCGAATTCAGCGAGAACGCTCGTGATCCAGAAATCAAAGCGATTCTTGAGCGGCAACGTGCCGAGCTTCAGGCGCGCCGGGCTAGTCGGGTGAGCGAGGAAAGCGTACTCTTGAAGCAAATCGCTGGGCTGGAGGAAAGCATCCGCGGATATCAGGCGCAAGTTCAGTCGACCAAAGAGCGTATTGCCTTGTTCGCCGAAGAACTGAAGGACAAGAATTCGCTTCTTGGCCAGCAGCTGGTGCGCAAGTCGGATGTGCTGGCGTTGCGACGCTCAGAGGCGGGTCTCGGGGGTGAGCTCGGCGAGTATCTCGGCCGCATCGCCGATTCGAAGGAGCGGATCGCTCAGGCGAACGAAAGAATAGCCCAGCTGCACGCGACGGCGCTCCGGGACGCGACCAAGGAGCTGCGCGAAACCGAGGCGGAGCTGGACGACGTTGAGGAGCAAATACGTGCTGCGCAGGATGTGGTTGACCGGATCGATGTTCGTTCGCCAGTCCGAGGTATTGTGGTGAAGAACAACTTCCATACACCGGGCGGCGTCGTCTCTCCTGGTGCCGTGATCCTAGAGCTCCTCCCGATTGGCGACGAGCGCATCATCGAGGCGCATCTGAATCCCAAGGACATTTCGCATGTGTGCGTTGGCCAGGAGGCGCTGGTGCGGCTGTCGGCACTCAACCAGCGCATCACGCCGATGGTCGGTGCGAGCGTCATCTACGTGTCAGCGGACGCCTTGGCGGAGCAAGTGCAGGCGAAGACCGAAACCCGTACCGACGCTGACACGCGTCGCGAATTCTACGTCGTTCGGGTGCGCCTGGACCAGGATGATGTTCTCAGACGAATGCCTGAATTCATCCCGACGCCCGGGATGCCCGCGGACGTTTACATCAAGACCGGAGAGCGTACGTTTTTCGAGTACATCATGAAGCCTATCCTCGACAGCTTCTCCCGCGCGTTCCGCGAAACCTGAATGGAGCGAGCATTTTCGACGTCCATGCCGAGCACTCGCGAGTACGGTGATCTCAAGCCCTTCGGTCTAAGGTTTGTAAATGCGCGATCATAAGATCGCCTGTCCTGCTTCCGGACAGAGAGCGCCATTTATGTCGACGAGACCCCGGGTACGCTCTCGGTCCAATTCCTGGAGCGTGTCTTCATGAAGAGCAAGACTGTCACTCGGCTTGAAATTTGGCTCTGACCCATATGTGGAACGGCCCGGGCTGCAAGATCTTTTTCTGGTTGAACAAGGGATGACGGTGCGGTCATATGTTCGGCCTGTGAACGCGGCGCCTGGCCGCTGGCCACGATGATATCGCGGAAGCAATCGCCCAATCAATTTCTCGCGCTCGAAGCGCACCGGGTCAGGCGGTCTGATTGCTACCGGGAATGACGTCATTCGGGGGTCATCCAGATTTGCACCTTGCCTCCTCGGCAGCTTTCTTCTTCCGCCGGAGAGCTCTTGAGATTAGGATTTCAGCATTGTAGCCGGCGCCTGATAGTGCCGCCTCTGACCAGCAAGGCCCAGATCGGGCCCGCGAGGAAATCGAGAGGCTGCTCGCGCAGATCGAGACCGTGCTGAGCCCGCTCGTTCCGGGAGATGCCGCCGCCCTGAGCGAGGAATGATCGTGGCTCGTGTCGATCACAGCGTACTGAGATCGTCCGGCACCTCGCCGAACTTCCCGATCACCTTGGCGTCGTCAAAATCGCCGCTCGACGGGTCTCCGGTCCGCGAAAAAGGCGACCGCGCCGTCGCAGCCTGGCTCTTCCGGGAGAGCGCTTCGGCGCGCATGACCGCGGCGTTGGCGCTTAGGCCCTCCAAAGCTTCGCCGGGCGCGACGCCGTCGTCGGCCATGACGAACGGAACGCCACGGGATAGGTGATGGCCATCGCGGTCACTCCCTGCGTTCGGATCCCGCTGCCGCGGACTCTGCCGCTCGAGTTCTTCGATGACCGTATCGCGGTCGCGGCAAACCGAAAAGGCCTCGAACTGTTATGTCGGTCATATCCTTAAATCAGTCGCTCTCGTCGGTCACACCAACCAAGGTGCTGCCCAGGTGAATATCCTTTCGAGGCCGCCGCACGCAGCTCGTGGGCCGCGGCGTCGAGAAAATCCATGGCGACCAACAACGCCTTGACCCTCCCGACGATCTCCGCCGCGGGGTTCAATGGCCTATTTGGCGGCGTGCTCGAGATCGCCCCGGCGAGTGCAGCAGGTTCGGACATAGAAACGGTCTTCTGTACGCGGTGAGCGTGGTGTGACTGGGAGCCTACCACAGATTGTCGGGCATCTTGACGTGAAATGGTCCACGGTGGCGCGGCGACCATAACAATTAAATAAGGATACAAGCCGTATTAAATCTAGCGATCTATTTTACTTGGATTATAATTGGGCAATTGTGCCGGATGAACGCACAAGATCGCAGAGAGCGACTCCAGCATTCCTGCTTCGCCCCCCGAATGCAGGAGCCGTTTCTTCGAGTGCTTGAGCGGAGGGCGTGCCCTGTACTCGCTGGACAAGACGCGAAGGCGAGATTTTTCGGAAGCCTGTGAATTTTCGAACATCACAGACGTCGCTTCAGTCAAAGGATTATTAACTTTATTATTGAATTATAATGTGATAATAAGTCTCAATTTAATGTGACATTTAATGTTTCGATTGTCGGCTCCGGCACTCTAATCTTTTGGAAAATCCTGCAGGGGACCATGTGGATCGGGAGGAGAGGACAATGACCCAACGCAACTTCCGCCCTCCGAACGAACACGACATAGGCAAACTTGAAACCTTGGCCATGAAAGCCCCCAGCGCAGATATTGCTGCTCAGTTTGGTCCAAGTTCCGCAGCACCGAGGGTGGAGTTCCTAAAATTATTATTGACCGAGCCGGAAAAGTTAGAGCGCAATCATTGCGGTCGGGACCCTGGCCCATCAGGCTTTGATTGGCCGAATGATTAGAGCTTCGAAAAGAACGGAATCGGCGGATCGCCGGAGAGGCGCGTCAGGGGCACTGGTCGGCTCGAAGCAGCGCGTGCGCATCGACTTCACTGCCGCAGCAGCACTAAAAAAATGGCCTTCACTTGGAAACCAACGCGCAGCGGCATCGGTTAGTTCTTACCTTGTATTCGAGGGCACTTTGGACGCATGCATCCGAGCTTTCCTAGCGAAGCCTGCCAGCCAAGGTCATCTCTACGAGATACATACTGCTCCGCAAACGCAACTTGTTACGGCCGTGCTGTCCGCAGAACAGATAGCCGAAATCGCTCGGCTGCGAGATTTTCTTTGAGGAAAGCAAGCCCCTGCCGCTGCCGACAGGGCGTTGAAAGTGAATTGGCTAATCAAATTGTGAGCCAACTCTTCGGTGAGATTGATGGGTACGCACCATCGCCGCCGAATCATTGCCCATGGATTTGCGCTCCTCGGGCCTTGGAGGACACTATGGATGAGAAGAACCCTCATTCGAAACAAGTTACCAGACTAGGCTTGATCAGCTTCGGCCGTTCGAAAACAGATTGCACCATTCGCAGCATATCTGCGTTCGGTGCAGCCCTCGATCTTGCTGCAGATGAAAAAATTCCCGACGAATTTGCTCTGACTGTTATTCCCGACGGTGACCGCCGCCGCTGCGCGGTTGTCTGGCGTAAAGAGAAAAGAGTTGCTGTCGCGTTCTATTGATTAATGCGTCAGGGTCGCGGGCTGGAATGGCGGTCAAGGGCAACATGGATATCGAGCTCGCCGTGGATGCCATGGAGCTCGCCGAGCATCTTGACCACGCTGACGCAATATCGAGTGAATACTGGGACATAGCGGCCTTCGTGAAGACTGATTGTCGGTGAAATTTGTGGCGATTGTCTGAAGTTAGACCATCCCGCCCTTATCGACGGCGCAGCGCCTTGTCGAAAGGAACCGGCCCGGCTGTCCATCTGAGGTCCCGATATTCTGCGCGGCCTCCAAATTTCACATCGCGTCCACCAACGTCCGAGAGGAACCAACTGGTGTCTTCCTCCCTTTTGCGGGAAGTGACCCGCCTGACGATCGCGGCTGTGAAACTCGAAGGTAGGAGCGTCGCCGAAACGGCAGTTCGGTACTGCTTGTCGGAATCAAACGTGAAGATCACCATCCATCGCGGATTGAAGGCGCTGGCGGCGCTCATCGGCAGAGAGACGCGCACATGAGGACCGAAGATCTGATGACGCTCTCGCACGCAATGCCCTACCAGTCGACCGGACGATGATTGGGCGCGGGTTCACTGCTGCCTTGCTCATCGGCGGAGCTTTCGCCGTCTGCATTGCGCTCGCTTTGCTCGGGATGCGCCCCGACCTCGCGACGTTGGCTGCCGTGGGTTTCGTAGCCGCCAAGCTGGTGTTCGCTGCCGCCGTCTTTGTGGTCGCGGCATTCTATCTGATGCGGGTCGCCCGGCCCGGAGGCGAGGCAAGGATATGCTTCCTGGCGATCAGCGACTGTCCGATGGCCCCGGCGGAAGTGGGCGCGCGGTTTTGTCTGCCACTTTTCAGCGCGCGAGTGATTTGATTCAAGCCGCAGAAGCTGACGCAATATTTTCTGTCGCTCAACAGTGACCGCGGCTTGATGGATCCCGGGCTCGCGACTTCGTCGCGCCCCGGCATGACGACCGTAACTCCCGTCCTGCGACCGTTCAGTTGGCGGCGCGGCGCAGGAAGGCCGGGATATCGAGAATAGCTTCATCGGGCGTATTGGGCGCAGCTGTGCGGCCGTAAGGATCGAGCAGCCGGTCGGCGGCGTGGCGCGCATATTCCGGAGCCGCCCTTGCCGGTTGCCCTACGGGCTGTTGCGCTTCGGAGCGGAGCGGCGGACTTTCCGCTTGCGGAAGGGGTGCACTGCGCTCGATGCGGCGGCCGTCGTTGCGCAGCCTGCCCGCGAGCTGGGCGATGGCGGTTTCCACCGGTTGCGCCCGAGACTCCGGGTCGAGATTATCGATTCCGGTCGCCACCACTGAGACGCGGACGATACCGTCGAGGCTATCGTCAAACGACGCGCCGACGATGATGTTGGCGTCCGGGTCGGCCTCGTCGCGAATGCGGGTCGCAGCTTCGTCGACTTCGTACAGCATGAGATCTTTGCCGCCGGTGATGGAGATGATGAGGCCGCTGGCGCGCTTGATCGAGGGATTCTCGATCAATGGATTGGAAATCGCGGCCACAGCAGCGGCAAGCACGCGCTTCTCGCCGGAGGCCTCGCCCCGTCCCATCATGGCCTTGCCCTTCTCCTTCATGACGGAGAGGACGTCGGCAAAATCGAGATTGATTAGGCCTTCCTTGACGATCAGGTCGCTGATGCAGGCCACGCCGGAATAAAGCACCTGGTCGGCAAGGGCAAAGGCATCGGCGAACGTGGTCTTCTCGCTGGCCACCCGGAACAGGTTCTGGTTCGGGATGATCAGCAGGGTGTCGACCGTCTTCAGCAACTCCTCGATGCCGGCTTCGGCAAAGCGCATGCGGCGCTTTCCCTCGAAGTAGAATGGCTTGGTGACCACGCCGATCGTGAGAATGCCGAGCTCGCGCGCGATCCTGGCGACGATGGGGGCAGCGCCGGTGCCGGTGCCGCCACCCATGCCAGCCGTCACGAACACCATGTGTGCGCCAGTCAATTGATCCCGGATCGTATCGATCGCCTCTTCGGCTGCGGCGCGTCCTAATTCCGGCTGCGAGCCGGCGCCGAGGCCTGCGGTCACCTTTGTGCCGAGCTGGATGAGGTGCCTCGCCTTCGACATGGCCAGCGCCTGCGCGTCGGTATTGGCGACCACGAACTCGACCCCTTGCAGCCCGGCCGTGATCATGTTGTTGACCGCATTGCCGCCGGCGCCGCCGACACCAAACACGACGATGCGGGCCTTCATTTCGTGGATATCGGTGGTGCCAGTCATTCTTCCCTCGTGATTGCTCCGGCAAGCCGGGGATGGAGATCGAGTGCTACCTGCGACTCGGGCGGTCTGCTTCCACGATCGCAGCGGCCAGATGTCCCAATCGACGACGCGCGGCTTGTCCCGCGATCGCGCCGCCGGCGTGGCGACCGTTCCGCAGAACCGCCACTTCGTTTTCCAGTATTGCCGCCCACGCATTGGCGGCCGTCGTCTCGGCGGCCGCTTGCGTCAACTCGACGGCGAGGCGATCGGCGCGCTCGCGCTCGCGCTCGAACACTGCTCTGTAGGCAGTTGCGACGGCCTCGAGCCGCGCGACCTCCGCCTTGAATGCCTCGATCTTGACTGCTTCGATCTGTGCCAGGGAGGCATCGATCGGGGCCCGGCGGGCGCGTCGTGGGCGGGGTGTGTACCGGAGCTCGGAGACATCAACGCTCACCAGGGCCTTGCCGTCCTCCGACTGCGAGCGCGGCAACCGGCGGCGTCTCGCAAGCGAACGCGCGGCCTCTCGGGAGATACTGAGTTGGGCGCCCAGATCGGCATACGTCAACAACTCAACGCACATCGGCGCTTCTCCTGGAGCGAACCGGGAAGGAATTTCGAGCTAATGATGGCTGGACGATTACCGCAGGCTAGGCCGCGTTGGTTAATGGACGGTTAACGTTACGAGTGCCGTCACCGCGCCGACTCCGGCAGCCGCAGCGACGTCCTGTCCGTCTTGCGCTGGCAGCGATAGAGCTTCAGGACGTTGGAGATGTTTTCGGAGCTCTCATTGCGGGTGCCGTCACAGCAGATGACGAGGTATTTGGGCTCGGGTTTCGGTGCGTGCTCCACGGGATGCGCCTCCGGGTGATGCTACCGCAGCGATTATAGCGGAAATGGATGGCGGCGAGGAGACAAAGGCGGCGTCGCCGGCATGGTGCCCCGTGTATCATCTGTTGACATTAACCACTTGTTAACCATGCCGGCGGCTAATGTGGACGAGTGGGGGATCACCATGTCGGCCCATGTGACGCGACCGAAGTTGATGCCTGTTTCGGCCGATCCAGCCTTTCGGTCGCTCAACCGGCTGGCGGTTCGCGCCAAGGCCGTCCTACAGACCAAAACGGCTGTCCTACGGAGCAAAGCCATGTTCGGAAAGGACGATTTACTGGACAATCTCAGCCGCGATCTTGATCGCGCGCGCGGAAGACGCGATGCACTCGCATCCGAAGCCACGACCCTGACGGCCCAGATCGCCGAAATTGAAGCCCGCCTTTCGGAGGAGAAGTCCAGGCGGGAGCGTGATCGCGTTTTGGGCGAAATCGAAGCGATAAAATCCCGAATCAGGCAAGCCGCCGGCGCGTTTGCACCCGTCGTCGATGGTCTCTCCAAGGCGATCGAGTCGGCTGCAGCAGTTGTGCCCGAGGCTCGCGAGCTTAATAGTTTCCTCGTGTCGGTGGCGACCGAAATCGACAGTGTGCTCGATCCCCTGCTGCGCGAACTGGATCAGCGCGCGGATGCGGTGCGAGTCGGCCACGTAGCACTGGACCTCCCGAGTTCGTCCAATGAAGCTCCCATCGAGCTGCCGAAAGACGGCAACGAACGCCTGCTTCGCTTTCCAGCATGGCTGTCTCGCGACAAGGAGACGGACAAGGAAACAGCGGAGAGTCCGCGCAGCACGGCAGCGTGAACCTGGCGGGTGGCGTCCTTGCGGCGCATCCTTCGAGACGCCCCGCCCCAAAACTCACCGCTGCGCGACCGCGTCGCATCGTGCGAGGCGCGCTTGACGTCTGCTATGCCCTTAGTAGCGGCGCAAAACGCCATATGGCCGGAGGTCCGAGTCGGGCCAAGAAACGGAAGGGGAAATTTGTTCTTCGGCGATCTGACCGCGATATCCAACGTCAAAGCCCCGGCGTGATCCGGGGCGTTTTTGCTTTAGTATGGGGCGCAAGTCCGCTTGGGGTCGCTTCAATAATTCGCTCCATCATACGAAGGAATCAAGCTGTCCATTCGACGAGCACTGTTACCGAGAAGGGAAGCTAGGTTCTCGTGACCAAGGAACCCACGCCCAAGCAATGGAGCCAGCTTCTATCCGCACGGTCGAAGAGCCGACGCAGGCCGCCAACGGGACACCATACGGCGAAGACAAGCAAGCGCGTCGTAAGGAGGTCGGGAGGCAATCTCGACTTTTGAAGCAGCGCAATGCGGTGGCCACGGCGTAAGGCATTGAGGGATATGGTTTTATTTGGTCGTCGTGCTCGGCACGGAAAGCCGCAGAGCCTCTGCCAGATACAAACCAAAGAAATAGAGCGCTCTTACCTTGCTTTGCGCTCCATACTGAAAGCTCCATACTCAAACATGTACTCAACCAGCGCTTCCAATGTCACCATTTACTACGCAGCTCGAAGCGAATGTCATAACGATGCAACTTCGCATAGACCGTACTCTTGGCAAGACCGAGAGCGGCCGCGGTGGCCGTCACGTTGCCGTTGCACGAGCGGAGCGTGCGCGCGATCAGGTCACGTTCGGACGCTTCGGCGAGAGACAGGCCCGGATTGTGCTCGCTTGTTCGTTCCGTTCCCCGGATGGCATCGGGAAGGTCCGAAGGTTCGATCAGCTCGCCGTTGCTGGTCAGCATGAGGCTCTCGACCAGATTGCGCAGCTCGCGGACATTGCCGGGCCAATCATGGCGCTGAAGCTGCGCAAGCGCCTCCGGCGCAAACCGGCGATCGGAAAGACCGTAGCGCGCCGCTGCCTGGGCGACGAAGTGATCGACCAGCAGCGGAATGTCCTCGCAGCGCTCGCGCAGCGGCGGTATGCCGACGGGGACGACAGCCAGCCGGTAGAATAGGTCCTTGCGGAAACGCTGGGCGTCCACCTCCGCCTGCAGGTCGCGATTGGTCGCGGCGACGAGGCGGAAGTCCACCTTGCGCACTGCGGTCTCGCCGATCCTGCTGATCTCGCCGTTCTCGAGCGCCCGCAGCAACATGGGCTGGAGGTCGAGCGGCAATTCGCCGATCTCGTCAAGGAACAGGGTGCCCCGCGCCGCGGCTTCGATCTTCCCCGCCACGCCGCCGCGCCGGGCGCCGGTGAATGCGCCGTCGACATAGCCGAAAAGCTCGCTGGCAAGCAGTTCGCGCGAGGCGCAGCCGCAATTGACGGCAATGAACGGGCCGCTCCGGCGCGGCGACACGGCATGGAGTCCGTGCGCGAACACCTCCTTGCCGACGCCGGTCTCGCCAAGCAGCAGGACCGGAGCAGCTGATATGCCGACGCGACGGCACGTCTCGACCACGTTGTGCATCTTCGGGCTGCTGTAGACGGTATTGGCAAAGGCCTGGGACTCGCCTCGCGCAGCTGACAACAGTTTGCCCGAAGGGGCCGGCTTCGGCGCCACCATCACGGTGCCGAGGTGTTCACCCCCTTGCACCACCGGCTTCAGCCATTCCTCCTTGATCCATGCCGGACGCGAGGCGCCAAAGAGCTGATCGTCGCGGCTGCCGAGATGGGGAAAGCCGGACTGACATCCCGGCGCGCCTAGGTCGCGCATGATCTGCGACATCTCTCCACTGGCCTTGAATGGACGTCCGGCGCTGTCGAACAGTACGGCATGATGCCGATCCGAAGGCGGCAGCATCCAGAAGCATTGGTCGAGCAGCCGGTAGCGGGCGTCCAGCTCCATCTGCAGTAGCTGAGCCTCGATGCGCGCGGCCGCCGAAATCGCCAATGCGAGGGCCGGCCGCCCATAAGACGAGGATAGTCCGGAGATGTCGATCACGCCGATCACAGCGCCGTCGATGGGATCGCGGATCACGCAGGCCGAGCAAGTCCAACGGTGGATGCCGGAACAGAAATGCTCCGTGGCATGCACTTGGATGGGCTGCCCGGTTTGCAATGCAGTGCCGATCGCATTTGTCCCGCAGGTCGTCTCGCTCCAGTTGCTGCCGGGCAGCAGGTGGGTTTTTTCAACGGCATCGCGCAGCGCCAGCTTGGTGTCGCCCTCCAAGCGCAAAACAATGCCGTCGGCGTCGGTCAGCACCATCACGGTGCCGGTTTCCAGCAGGTAGTCGCGCGCCAGGGACATCGTCGAAGCACCCGCCTGAACCAGGCGGTTGCGCTTGTCGAGCAGGCGCTGCAGCTTGTCGTCCCTGATCGGCATCGGAGCCTGGCCACGCCGGTAGTCGACGTCCGATTTCTGGCAGCGCTGCCACGAATCGGTAATAGCCGACCGCACGATCTGCTGACGCGTGCTGTTGCTTCCGGATAGGAAGCGTTCCCAGCTCGTCAGGACGTCGCGTTCGATAGATGGATTTGCGAAAGCATCCTCTGGCGCCTGACCCAACACGTTCCCTCCTTCGACGCGCTGAGTAGTCCGAAATGATCTGCCGGACCCCGAGCTTTTATCTCCTGATTGTGAGGCCATCCATGGAAACGCGCAATCGCGTATCCCGACCTTGGTGCCATTTGGCTCGCCTCCGACCGCACCGCAAAAAGAGTGAGATCGGAGGCGGAATGAAGGCATCGAGCCGGCAGAAGCTAGGCGACCCTGCGCTGGCTCAGGCTGTCGTAGAAGGCGGTTTCGAAACGCATATAGCCGGTGAACGAAGCGACGTCGGCAAAGGGCAGGATCTGGGTGGCCCAGTAGCCTCCGAAGCCATTCTGACGGTCGATCCAGTAGAACAGGTTCGCCAGACCAGCCCAGCCGAGCGCGCCCGCCGGGCGGCCGGTCGGCGCCTTCTCGTCATTGACCATGAAGGTGAACGCCCAGGATTTCGACAGACCCGGGAAGAACTCCGCGTCGTTCGACAGCGATTTGATGACGCCGGGCAGCGCCGTCACCTTGAGATCACCGAGCTGGTTCTTCTCGGCCATCGTAACGGTCTCCGGCTTCAGCACCCGGCCGTGCGGGCCGGCACCGTCGTTCAGCCACATGCGGATGAAGCGCATGTAGTCGCCGACCGTGCTGTAGAGGCCGTGGCCTCCCATATGGACCTCGGGATTGGCAGGCAATTCGAAGTCCATCGGGGTCAGCGAGCCGTCGGCGTTGCGCGCGTGCACGCCGGCAAGTTTGCCGCGCACCGCATCGTTGATCTCGAACGTCGTGTCGCTCATGCCGAGCGGCTTGAAGATGCGCTCGGCGAAAACTTCGCCAAGCCGCTTGCCGGTGATGCCCTCGACCACTTGCCCGGCCCAGTCGACGTTCGTGCCATACTCCCATTTCGAGCCGGGATCGAACAGCAGCGGCGTCATGAGGGCGGCCTTCGACGAAGTGATCACGCTCGGCTGTCCGTGGTCGGTCGCCAGCCGCAGATAGTTCTCGTTGAAGAAATCATAGCCGAATCCGCCGGTGTGCAGCAGCAGCATGCGCGTGGTCACCTCACCCTTCGGGGCACGAAGCCGGGGCTGGCCCTCGGCATCGAAGCCCTCGATCACCTGCAGCTTGCCGATGTCGGGGGCGTAGGTTCGTGCCGGGGCATCGAGGTCGAGCTTGCCTTCCTCGATCAGTTGCAGCGCGGCCGTGCCGGTGATTGCCTTGGTGGTCGAAAAAATGGCAAAACTGCTGTCGGCCGTCATCGGGGCCGGTTGGTCGATGCGCCGCTTGCCGGCGGCGCCCTCGTAGATGTTGCCGGTACGATCGGTCACCATCGCCACCACGCCCGGGACGCCTTGGCCCGTCGTGACCGTCTCTTTGAGAATGGCGTCAGCCGCCGACTTGAATTCCTTGGTCATGTGTTGCTCCGAATTGTTGTGATGATGCGGGTGCAGGGCCGCGCCACCAAAAATGGTTGCGCGGCCCCTTGTGTCGTTACTGCTTGGCAAAGCCGGGATAGGCCGAGGAGGCGACCTCATCGCACTTCTGGCGATAGGTTCCGACGCCGCCGATATAGGAGAGCAGACGGCGCGGCTTGCCCTCGACGTTGGAGCCCATGTACCAGGAGTTCGTCTTGGTCACGAGGGTCGTGTTCGCGACCTCATCGTGATGCGCGACCCAGGCATCCTGCGCATCCTTGCTCGGCTCGATGACGCTCAGGTGGTTCTTCTTGAGATAGGCGATGCAATCGCTGATCCACTCGACCTGCTGCTGAAGGCATGTCGTCATGTTGCAGAGCGCTGTCGACGGCGCCAGCGGCGCGCCTGTCGTGAAGAGGTTCGGGTAGCCGTGAACCTGAAGCCCCATCGTGGTCCTGATGTCGCGGCTCCACTCCTCCTTCAGCGAGCGACCGCCGCGGCCACGAATGTCGATGCGCGTCAAGGCACCGGAGCCGGCGTCAAAGCCGGTGGCCAGGATGATCACGTCCAGCTCATACGACGTTCCGTCCGCGAGCTCGATGCCTTGAGGCGTGATCCGCTTGATCGGGTTGTTCTTGACGCTGATCAGCTCGACGTTCGCCTGGTGGTAAGCCTCCAGATAGTTGCTCTCGAGCGGGACGCGATGCGTGCCGAAGCCATAGTCCGTCGGGATCAGCGTATCGCACAGCTTGGGATCTTTGAGGCGCTCGCGCATCTTCTTGCGGACGAACTCGGAGATCTCCTCGCTGACATCCTCCTCGAAGAACATCTCCACGAAGGAGGCGAGCCACAGCCGAAGCGAGCCTTCATCCCAGATCTTCTCCAGAACGGCATGACGCTGTTCCGGGCTGAGATCCTTCCACTTGCCGTTGGTGAAGTCGTATTCGAAGCCGGTGAACGAGTGGGGCAGGGTTTTGCGGAATTCGTCGAACCGCGCCTTGTAAGCCTCGACCTCCTTCGGCCCGTATTTCGGGTTCTTCATCGGGATGATGTATTGCGGCGTGCGCACGAACACCTTCATGCTGCCGACTTCGCCGGCGATGGTCTGGATCACCTGGATGCCGGTGGCGCCATTGCCGACGACACCAACGCGCTTGCCGGCGAGATCGAGCTTCTCCTTCGGATAGCGCCCGGTGTGGACCAGCGTGCCCTTGAAGGTGTCCTGTCCGGGAAACATCGACGTCAGCGGCGCCGACAGCATGCCGCAGCAGGTGATCAGGAACTGCGCGTCGATGGTGTCGCCCGCGTCGGTCGTGATGGTCCAGCGCTGGGTCGCCTCGTTGAAGACGGCGCTAGCGACCGTCGTGCTGAAGCGGATGTCCTTGCGCAGGTCGAGCTTGTCGGCGACGTAGTTGAGCCATTTTTCGATCTCAGGCTGACCGGGGAAGCGCTCGCTCCAGCTCCAGCCTTTGTAGAGCTCCTCGGAGAACAGGTACTGGTAGATATAGGCCTCGGAGTCGAACCGTGCGCCCGGATAGCGATTCCAGTACCAGGTGCCGCCTACGCCCGTGGCGGTATCGACGGCCTTGACCTTGAGGCCTTGCTCGTCGCGCAGCTTGTAGAGCTGGTAAAGGCCGGCAACCCCAGTGCCGATCACGATGGCGTCCAGGCTTTCATGTTTACGCGCGCCGTTGGTCTTGTGCTCACTCATGCATTCCCTCCCGTTGTGAAAGCTTTGTTCTGTCCTCCGCTACGAGGCGAGGGACGCAAGGGGAGCTACGCAGATTGCGTGCCAAAGCAGAGTTCTGGGCTTAAGCGGTTGCTGGGACTGGATTGTTGGTTGCGGGGGCATGCCGAAACTGTTCGAAATTCAAACCCGGCAAGCCTGATCGACCGAATTTCGATCGAAGTTCCTCTGCATTCCGGCGCCGAGGGCGCTAGGATATCTTGGATCCTTCAGCCGTTCGAACTCGGCGCCAGCCTACCAAGGCTGCGCCGGCACGAACGCCGGTAGCGCCGCCGTGCGGCTCGCGAATGCTCTCGGGCGAACGCCTCCTAGGAAGGCCCTGTATTCGGGACCAAGAAACCCTTTGCTGCTTCAGACTCGCCCCAATGCCCAGTCCATATGGCGAGGAGACACTCGGGCGTCGATGCGTGCGCGCTCGTGCGCGAGATCACTTCGCCAATGCGGAGCAATCGATGACGGTCTAAGAATCTCTCTGTTCAAATGTCGGGCGAGCTGGCTAAAGCCATTGATATAGCTAAATTTTATTTGTTCGCAGAACATAGATTTTGGAATTTATTCCTAGCCGACCAGCTCATGAGGCACGGCAAACGCCAAAAGTTCCCTAGGATCGGCTTGGGACAAAGGGCAGGGGGCCCAGCTGGTCAGGAACTTTGGGCCATTTCGTTTATTTCGCTTGTTGCGTTTATTTCGAGTATGGCCTATACAAAAGGCCGTACAGGGGAGAAGATACGATGACGATGCCAGCCTACGCTGAAGAGCTGGGAGGTACTCGCCTGCCTTCCGCGAGCGAGAAGGCGGCAGCCAACCAGCTTCGTCAGATACTCGCTTCGCATGCGACGGGAGATGCCAAACTGCGAGTGCTCGACGATGCACAGCAGGCTGCTGAGATAACCTTGTCGCCGGCGCTATCGAGTCTTTTGATGGAATTGCTGCGGCATATCGGTCGCGGCGATGCGGTGACGCTTGTGCCTGTGCATGAGATGTTGACCACGCAGCAAGCTGCCGACATTCTGAATGTCTCGCGTCCGTTTCTGGTCTCGCTGCTCGAAAAGAACGAAATTCAGCACGTGACAGTGGGGCGTCATCGCAGGATTAGGGCAGAGGACCTATTCGCATATAAGCGCACGCGTGATGAGAAGCGGGGCAAAGCGCTTGCGAATCTCGCTGAGCAGGACGCGGAGCACCTGTAAGCTTGTTTGCAAACCGCTTCACCGCATTCGTCGATGCGTGCTCGCTTGCAAGCGCGCTCAAAAGGAACCTGCTTCTCTCATTGGCGGAGGCGGAATTTTTTCGTCTCCGCTGGTCAAGCCGCGTTCTGGATGAGACCGAAACAGCTATCGAGGAGATCCTGAACGCCAAAGGCTTTGCCGATGCCGCGGCGCGTGCAGAGCGGGCGCGCGCCAGCATGGAAGCTGCCTTTGAAGATGCCATGGTTACGGATTTTGACAACTTCTTGTCCGTTGCGGCTGGGCTCCCCGATCCTGGCGATCATCACGTTGTTGCTGCGGCGGCCAAGACGCAGGCCGCAATGATCGTAACCGAAAACCTTAAGGACCTTCCCGCGGCAGTTCTTTCCGACCTGAACATGGAGGCGAAATCGGCCGACGCTTTCATTGCGGATACTATCGCACTCGACGAAGCTCGCGCTGTTGCAGCCATTCGGTGTATGCGCGAACGCTTCAAGAAACCGGAAATGACGCCGGCGGAGCTCTTGCTCGTGATGGAAGCTGCGGGGCTGATTGAGACGGTTGACGTGCTAAGGCCACACGTGGAATCCCTCTAGCTCAGTAACTAACCAGGCGGGCTTTCCGCAACACGATCTTGATGTAAACTCGACTTCGATATTCCATAATGAAGGATACCCGAACGATCGCGCGGCTTGGGAACGCAGACACGCTGATGCCTGCTGGCGTCGTCCGCCAGGAATATACAGGAGACCAACGCAGCAGCGCCGAAAATTGGCGGTAAACCGCAGCCGAGAATCGGTCTGCCGCTGCGCAGGACGGGCGCGGTCGTTCATCTCTGCGTGGGAGAAATTTTGAACCGATGTATTTCCATTTTCTGACCGATGCCCTTCAAGTTTTGGTAGTCGCGCGACGCCGGGCATCCTTTGACGATGTCACTGACTCCGGGAGCCTCCATCACCATCTCTGTCAGGCATATTTCGTTGACACCGGCTAGACCTTGCACACGGGCGGCGATATTCACGTCCTGTCCGAAGTAGTCGATCCGATCGTTGAGCCTTACGGCGATGGCCCTGCCTCTGTGCACGCCGATTTTGAGGCCGAGCGGCCGCGAAGCGGTTTTGTTGAATCGCGACAGCTCTTCGATCATCTCGACGGATGCAACAACGGCATCCTGTGGACGCTCGAAGCCAGCCATGACTGCATCGCCGATCGTCTTCACGATCGTGCCAGATCGATTCCTAATGATCTTATTCAAAATGTCGAAGTGCTGACGGACGAGAAAGTAGGCATTCACATCGCCGATGCTTTCGTACAGCGGAGTCGAATCCTTTAGATCAGTGAACAGATAAGTGATGTCGGAAACGGCTAGACTATCGCGCTCGTCCACCAATTGAGTCTTATAGAGTTCGGCGAAGCAGGGGGTGAGCAATAATCGCTTACCGGAAAGAAAAGCCTCATACTCGACCAGATGGGGCTGGAACTGGGAAGGATACTGGAGAAACCAGAAGCGGCCTCGATCCTTGGTGCGGTTCTCAATGTGGATGATGTGTTTGCCTGGGCTAAGATCGGCCGTCTGTCGAAACGCAAAGCGTCCGTCGCCAAGGATCATATTTCTCGGTCCAGTGGGCCGATCAGCAACTACGAACCGGCCCGATTCGAGCTGGACCAGCGTTTCTTGGCGTTCCGCCGGTTCACCGTTCGCGAAGAAAACCAGAAGAAGCTTATGGCTAAGATCGAGCACCTCGAATCGGCCGGCCGTTACGGCGAATTCAAAGTTCAACCGCTGACCCGCCTCGATATCGGCAAATCCCCGCGAGAGTGCCGCAACGAGTTGCTCGTGTGTCATTCCGTGCGGGGGCTTGAAGTCCTTGGAGAAGTTGTAACGGAGATAGTAGTCCTGGACGGACAGCATGTCCGGATGACGATATAGGATGTCGCGAACCGAACTCGAGACCGTAAAGGTGACTTGGATGTAGTCGTCAAGCGCCGCCTCATTGAGGGCGTTGCAGAATTCGCATTGGAAACGTGGATGAACCTGGTCTAGCTCACGAAAAGTGCCGGCGACCTGCGGGCAATAGGCGCAGATGAGCAGCCACTGCATCTCGAATAGGCCAACCTTAGCGGCGTGCACGAACAGCTCGATTCCTTCGGCGTCACTTAGGCCGTTGGCAGTCGCATATTGGATAGGATTGACTCGAAAGAGATCATAGTCGCCGGAGGCGCGAATAAAACCTTCGAGGTCCGAAAGGGTCTGCGGCGCCCAGCTCGCTATTGACCCGAGCTCTATGAGGCGCTGATTCAGGAGGCCTTCGTTGACTGGGGATGACCCTTGCATATCAGTATGATACCTCGCTCATGCCGGCAATACTGGTTGGTCGGCCATTCGACTAGCCACGCGACAATCGACGCGGTTCCTTTGTGTCCAACTGGTTTTAGTCGAACCGAGCCGGATAAGAAAAGTCAGCTCTATTGGCCTGTATCAGTCGGCAATGCGACACTTTGATCGATAGGCAGTGTCTGGTCTCGTCCATCATGTCCATGAGAGCGGTGCGTTGACTCGAGAGCGGGCCGTGCGCGCCACGTTATGAAATAAGCCCCGGATTCGTGCAGACGCCCCTCCCTCCCATTTCCGTCAACGTTGATCGCCATATGAGCTGGATACTTCGAAGGATCATGCGTCAATGGTCAACCAAAGCCGTTTGAATGACGCGGATGAAAAGCGCGACGCTGTTGGTCGTTGGCTTCGTGTCTGCTGGCGTTTGGTAGCAGGGCGCCGCCAAAGTCAGACCTTAGTCGCTCCGCCGCTTCCGCTCGCTCCGCCGTCGAGCGAACGGGAGCCGGCACTCCGGCCACCCCTAAGAATGCCTGGCCGACAACGGCGGCGGCCAAAGTATCGTCGCCACCGGCGCCGGCCAAGAATCCAAGGCCTTCGGCGAAGACCAATGGCGGGCCGTCATCGCGGACCGACGCTCTCCGGCCGGCAGCGTCGGACAAGGTTTTGTCTACACCATTGATCGGCGCGCCTGCGTCGGTCCTCAGCCCAGCCGGGGACTACGATGGCTTTAGCGTCGGCACGGTTGACGATAGTAAAACGTCAGGTTACGCGGCGCGAACCATGAAGTCCCGCGCAGCAAGACCTTCCTAGCCCAATTCGGGGGCAGACAACATCGCGGCACAGCACCTGGTTGAGCAAGTAGATGAGGTATTGCAGCGCAAGCTTACGATCTGCCGCGGCTGCAGGTAGGTGGTCGGCAATGACGGCAGGCGCTGTTGACCAATGCAAGCGCTTGTTGATTCTCGCATGGACCTATTGTCGGATGAAAACTATGGCATGTGGAGGTCGCGGAGCAACGTAAAAGCGTGCCTCACAGGCGAGGCATTCCAAGTGCTCCGCAATGTCAACCCGCAATCCAGATAACATCTTTTTTGACCAGCAATCCGGGCATTCTCTCTGGTTCAATGCGTCAAGAGCATCTGCGACAGTCATTTCGAGCTCGTGAAACTGGCTGCATCAGACACCGAAAGAGCGACTGATGTGTTTCGCCATCACGATAGCAACGTCCGTATAGCGGCCGTTCGACCAGAACTGATCGCAAACCAGCAAAAAGAACAGCGCACTAAGCGAAATCAGAATTCCCTTGCACATAGCGGACTTGTCCCTTGATGAGACTGCCAACCGAGAACTGAGAGAGACGATATGCTTCTGAAGTCGCAGTTGCGACGATCTGCAATGATTCAGGCTGGCAAGAAGCCGTTACTAATCCGTTAACTGACGGATCCGAAAATCTCTGCGGAAGGTCGGCCTCTGGTCCGAAGCTGCTGATCTCGGAGAGGTCCGCTATTCGGGCTATCGTCTCGAACCCTCGCGTGCTCTCCCCTGGAGTCAACAACTATTCATTCGTGAGTCGGCCGACCGTGAACTCTGAGCTGAGAGCAAAGCGTGAATGTCTCAGGCGACTTGGTCAAACTCAGTCCTGGGTGCTCAAGGTGTAACAGTCACGCTCTTGAAGACGGTGCCGCCATTGTTGGACCGGCCGCTGAAGCGGACGGTCTGCGGGCCTCGCGAGGTGGCACTGAATTTCCAGATGGCGGAGCGCGTATCGGCCTCCGTTACAGTGCCAAGTGTGAGGCTGGCCGCATTTGAAAAATCCATCGCCACGCCATCCTCGCGGGTGGTCGAGACCCCGAGCAGGCTTAGACCGCTAGACCCCGCCGCCGCTGACACCTGAACCCCATATGCCTCGTAACTCGGGTTGAAAATGGTTGTCTTGATTGTGAAGGTCGAACCGATCGCGGGAGACGTTGTGCTCGGCGTAGCCGTCATCGAAATCGCAGGCGTTGGATCGCCGCGAATGATTTTAGCTGCGATTGCCACCGGCAAGCCAAATGAGGGAGCTCTCCAGTTGATTGCTTTGAGCCGGAGAACGCCAGGAGGCGGATTGTCGATGATGAGATATTCGACGTTGTCGATATTAGACTGCGAGGCCCAGCCACCACATTGTCCAACTGCGTCCGGCGTGCAACTGGCGCCGGGATCGGCCCACAGGTCAACATCGTATGTCACCGCCTGTGATGCTCCTGCGCTCGCTTCGGGCTCGTCCCAAGTAAGCACAGCGACGACCCGCTTGGTACCCCGAGGCACGTCGATGTCGAAGAAGCCCCAAGACTTGTCGGTGATTGTCATCCACGCCCAATGGCCGCTCCAGCCGTTGGGGTCGAGGCGCGCCCAATGCGATTGATAATCGGAGACGCGTCCGAGCCCAAAATCATTGCGTCCGCCACCGGTGTTGTTCGCCGGACTGACCTCGTCCGAATGCAGCGTAGCGGAAGCCATGAGATGGGCACGCAGCAAGTGCGGTCGATCTCGGAAATCAGGATAGTGCTCCAGCAACGTCGTCGCGATGCCACTGACATGTGGCGTTGCCATGCTGCATCCGCTCTTATCCACATAACCATCCGTCGTTCCCGCCTGCGCGGAGGTCACGACAGCACCTGTTGCAACGAGGTCTGGCTTCATCCGATTATCGCCGGTCGGACCGCGGCTGCTGCTGCCGGACAGTTCGCCAACCAAGCTCGATCCCGCGTCCTGCACGTTTCCGACCGTAAGAGCATTCTTGGCCACGCCGGGAGACCAGATCGATTGTGCGCCCGGGCCGTTATTGCCGGAGCACACGATGTAGGCCTGGCGTGTTTCCCAGACGCGGGCGTCGAGCTTGCGCGATTCGGAATCGGTTCCAGTCTGTCCCGATCCGCTCGCCCCACCGCTCAGATTGATGACAGAGGGGCGTGGCGCGTCGCAGCTGGTCGGGTCCGCCATGTAGTCGATTGCGTCCCGCAACCAAGAGTTTTGTCCAGTGTTGGTCGATTTCCAGATCTTTCCAACCCGGATGCGCTCACGCGAACCGACCGCAGTTGCGACGCCCCGGAACCGCGCTTTCGCAGCCCCAGTTCCGGAGATGGTTGCGAGGACGTGAGTGCCATGGCCATTCTGATCATTCCAAACGCCCGCAGCGTCGCTCGTGAAATTAATCCCGCAACCGTTCTTGTTGAGGTCTTGGTGCATGGTTGCCGCCGCGCTTCCCAACATGGCGCCGGTGTCGAGTAAGCCCAACACAGTTCCCGCACCCAGGAAGCCGGACGCTCGGATGTAATCGACGCCATTCGTAGCCATGCTCTGATCGTGTCCGCCGCCGCTGCGACGCTCGATTTCGATGAACAGGATGAAATCCAAACCGGAAAGAATGCGGATCTGTTCGGGTGTTGCGAGAGCCTCATAGCTCCGCAACACCGGGTCGTAGCGACCGACCTCCGCACCCGTAGCTTGGACCCGTTCGGCGAACGAAGTTTTGGGATCAGTTTCAAACAGGCTGATGACAATTGGAAATCGAACCACCTCGGCCCCGAAACGCTCGATGGCAGATCTCAGCTCCGGCGCTAATTTTTGGTCGGGCAAGGGGTAAGCCAGTGATCTAAACCCGGGCAATCTGGCAATACCCTCCAACGCCTGGGCTTGCAGGGGGACGCGGACCTTGAGTGCTGTCCCATGCAGCCCGAGCGATGCGACCCCGAACTCGCTCATCAGCGTGCGCTCCGTGGCCGCGTCCGGCAGGAAATCCATCAGCAGAAAGGCATAGGTCTCAGTCCGCTCCCCTGCGGCTAAATCCGATCGTATGCGCGGGTCGATCCCGGTGGCCGGTGTCGTCGTCCCTCCCGAGAACCCAAGCCGATAGGCCTCAAACGATCGGACATCCGACGCGCCGCGCGAAGGATAATTGGCCGGAGGCTTCGGGCGATCCTTTGGCGCAGAGAGCGGCCTGTTGGGCGCCTCCGTTTGGACTGTTGTCGCCTCAGTGCCCCGATGCGGAAGTGCATCGCGCGGCGGCTTGCGATCGACAGGGGGAACCAACCGATCCGCCACTGATTCGTCAGACTTGGTCGGCCCGAAGTCGCGGCGTTTGGTGTCATCCGCGCTCGTCGCACTAGGTAGCCCAACGCCCGCCCGGCGCAATCCGAAGTTTTTGACCCCGTCCTGGACGGCCTCGAGCGAAAGGGGGGCGCCCTCGTCGTCTCGATTGATGCGCATAGTGCTATTTTGGCCGCTCGACGCGCCTTCCGCGGGAGCAACGGTCTGCGCAGACGCAAGCGCGACAGGCGCAGCAACCAGTAAGGTCGCAACGAGTGTTCTCAACGGCACTGAACGACAGCAATAGGTTAAACGCTTGGGTAAGAAGGTTTCGTTCATTGGCTTCCTCCAAATGAACATTCTTACGCGGCGACTTTGATCCGACACCTGAATCGTCGGAATGGCACACACAAGCCGGCAGAATCAAATCTGCTTCGCGCGAACATCACGACGCGGTCGCGCTCGATCTTTTGCGTTGAGCATCCTGGCAAATCAATAAATGAATCCTAACAGCACAACGGAAGATTATGCAGTGATTTAGTTCACAAGATTGCTAATTCGATTCAAAATAGACAGGCTCGTGAAATCCAATCGGCCCGTCCTTCCATAACAACACATACGCAGGCCTGCAGGCCCAGCGTCGGCGTGGGCGTTTTGAGCCCAGGTCACCTATCTGAGCAGTGCCCGATACTGCGGCACTGCCATTGCTACGGCCTTACCAGCGCCGCCTCATCGGAAACGCGCCACGCTGCGACGCCAAAACACAGCGTAAGCATCAACGTGGTCAGCAATAGCAGGACTGAGAAAAAGTGGCTCACACGCGTCTCCGCAACAGAACGTCCCAGTACGGGCGCAGGTGGATGGTTCGAAAAATACAGCTGCGCTGACCTGGCGTCCTTTTCCACAGGTTGTAAAATGCTAGATCAACAGCTTTGAACAGCGGAGCGCATCGTCGATCGGTTCGCGCGGGGCCGGGCAACTTCGCGCCGCGCTGATCGTAGCTAAGCGTCACGGCAGGAGTTATGATCTTTCCTTCTCGCTCCGGTCATTCGCTTTCAAGGAGTCTGGCAGTGATAAAAATCTTACAAGGAATGCTCCTCGCGACCTCGGTTCTCACTGCTGCTAGTGCGGCGCACGCAGCGGGTGGCTGTGGCGAGGGCTGTCACAGGACAACCGGTGGCGCATGTGTCGTTGACGGCTGGGGCACGGGAGCCAAGGTTCGGAACGAATGCCCGGCGACCTCTCGCCCCCGTCCACCCTGCGGCGGCGGGGATTTCATCTGGGACCGCACCAAACAGGCGTGCTTTCAAAATAACCGCAGCTGGTTCTGATCTTAGTGCGTTGCCCCAGCGCCGGTGCGAACGAGTTCAGACAGGAGCAGCTTGGCCGTCATTTCTGGCGGCACCCCTCCCACGTGGGTTGCCTTACTTCCAAGCGCCGACTGCAGGTACACGATGGAGTTCTGGACGAAATATGTCCCGTGATGCGCAACACCGTCGATTGTGACCGTTAGGGTGCGAACTACAGCAGGCCTTCCCCTGTGAAGCCTCGCTCACGGCAGTCCTTTAAAGCTCACGCACTAAGTGCATGATTCAGGCTGGCGTAAAAACTTAAACCAGCGTGTTACTCTCTGAGGCGTTACTCGCGGCAGGCCCGGCGCACCGTGGCAGTCCTGCGTGGACTAGAGTAGAGAACGATCGAGGGGCCGCCAGTAAGGCGGCCTCTTTCGCCGGTTCACGCTGGCCGGCCTAGCACTCCCGGCGCTCAAATCCGCAATTGGATGGGCAGCCGAGAGCATTAGGGGCGGGAAAGCAAGCCGTGCCATGTTCGCTCTAATGTGACAAGGCGCCACCGGTAGTTGTCCGGAGTCCATTTTCGGAACGGGGTGTTCTACTGTCGGAACACCGGCGAGATTTGAGACCAAGTTATTTGTAGTTGCCCGGGATGGCCGCAGTGGGGCTGGAACCACGCTGCGGCCTTTCCCTTGAGTGCACCTGAGGGGCAATGTTTTCTGCGGGGGGATTTGTGAGCATCCAAAGCATCGGGGCGACTATCTCGGAGCGCGAGCTGGCAGCGCGCGGCGTGCAATCATTGCGGCATTCCGATTGCATGGAGATCGTTGAAAATCTCCTCGTTCGCTTGAAGGCCCTGGACCAGGAATTGGCCGCACGAAACAAGAGCCAAGCTAAGCTCGAACGAGAGACGATCCCGGCTTGGGGGCCTGAGGGTTGATGCGGGGGCCGCTCCGCCAGCTCGAGGAAGAGAGCTAGCGAGACAGCAAGCCGGGCAGTGATGCTAGGTTCCTACGGCTTTCAGCAGCCGCACGTAGGTACCGCTCTCGTGCAGCTCCAGCCAGCCCTTCTCGACAGCGCGCCTGATGCCGGCGCCGAACTCCGCGCCGCTTCCCTGGAGCGTGTAGAGGGAGGAGTAGTTGATCTTCTCGATATGGATTCTGCCGTCCTGTATCGCCTCGATGCCCGAAGCCAGCTGGACGAGCTGGCGGCCTGCGGCTTTTGGATCTGCAAAAGGGCGTTCGGTGACGTGCTTCATCGCTGGAATCAAAACCTCAAGCCTATGCTTGGCCTGACTTGCCCGCTGCTGTCATGCCAGTTCGGGACGATATGCACAGATCCTGCGGCGCCGCGGTCTGAGCAGACCAGGCGCAAGCCGACGCGCGACCACGGCTGATCCTGCGGGAGTGTCTCGAGCCGCACGTCCACCTTGCGATCGCAACAGCCGTTCAAGCATTCGATGTTGCAGGTCACATGGTGTCAGCCAGCCATTCCGCAGGACTGCGGGGCGGATAGTGGCCGGACCATTTCGTGTGCCGAGGAGCGCGCATGCCGCCAGCAAAGCTGGCATCTTAGGTATCTCGCAAATTATCGATTCCTGGTGGCTCGGAACGCGCGAGCGACCGCTTGTTGTAGGTGGGGAAAAGTCGACGTCCGCCGCGTCACGCTCGCAGGCGCTCCCCTGAGCCGACAAACGAAAATGAAGCCGCCGGGCAAACAATACCTTGTCCCGGCGGCCTGATATCCGTCCAGCCCCGGGAGAGGATTAGCAAAAATCCCGGATACTGATCAGTATAGGCGCGCGGTGTGGGGGTTCAGTTCGCTTTTAGAAAATATACCCCAAAGCCCGCCGGCTCACGCCAGCATTGCCATGCTACAATCCAAGGGCAGTCGAGGGTCTTTCTGCTCGCATTGATTGAGAGCGATGCCGAGGCAGGTGCCACTATTTTCTTGTAGCGATTTGATCGACGGCAGGTAGGAGTGCGCAGAATGATTAGGCCGCTTCCATTGCTCTGGCTTTGGTCGGAGGCGCTGCACAGGCTCAGCAGGGCGCGCCTCGCAACCCTCAGAAATTGGAAAAGTGCCAGTAGCTTGCTACCGAACGTGGTTTTTCGAGTGCGGGCGAAAAAGGAGAGGGACAAGGTCGCGCAAAGCGGGAGTTCGTGATCGCCTGCATGCATGGGAAGCAAAGCTGACCAGACGCTTTGTCGAGCGGCCATTTTCGGCCCGCCGGTCACGCTGGCGGCCATACGGCGAAGGCCGCAGCGGGTGGTTAAATCGCTGCGGCCCCGCGTGGTCAAATGAAGCCGGGTCAAAAGGACCAAGTGAAATATGCAGCCAGCCCCGGTGCAGAAAATTCTGCCCCAGCTTGGTCTCGTTTGCAAATACAATTCGGTGGAACCGAAATCCCTGCAGTGGGCATTTTGTTCCAAGAACGGAACGATATTGCTATTCTCCCGCGAACCGGCGCTTGGCGCGTGCGAAACCACGAACCTAAGCAGTGGGACCGAGGGCGAGGTACAGACGCTGATCAAAATGATCAAGGGAGGATCGAGATCGCGACCGAGCTTGGGAGGTATATCGCGTCCGTCAAACGTGTGGCCGCGGGTATGGCCTTTTGCTGCGAAGCGCAAGGAGCGCTGCACAAAGACGCAGACGTATCAGCCGCTTGTAGAATCGCACTATTCTGACTCAGCCAAACCTTACGGGGAAAGCAGGGAATGGTTAGGCCCGGCGCATCATACCGGACTAGGACGCGTCGGGCCGCGACTCCGCAATCGCGCACAACTACGGAAGGCACGTGGCAATAGCGAGAACGATATCGGCGCCGAAGTCTCCGGAATAAACCGAAATCAGAAATCCCGCGGCCAGAGCAGCTACAATCACTTTGAGTGTCAGTATTTGACATCTCCACTTAAGTCGCGCGGACAAAAGTCGGCTCGGTCTTTTTCCAGGGTGCTTCGCGGGTCCAGCAGACAGTTTCATTCACTGAGTTGTTATCCCGAGCGTGCCGCGGTCCAGCCTAGCGGCCCTCAAGCCAACCAGCCCCTGCCGGTGCACTCGACCGGGGCTGCGCAGGTGGATGGCGGGAGGCTCAGATGTGAGGTGTCGCCCACCGCCGACGTCCGGCCGCTGGCGAAGCGATGCATATTCCAAGGATGAGAAACATTGCGAGCACGCGCATTTTGGTTTCTTCTGACCAGGACCCTTTAGCTCTTTGCTATCTCACGTGCATTTTCTCGACGATCGAATAGAGCAGCATGAAGATCGGCAAGAAGACGAAGAACCAAACGGCCTCCGGTTCGACCCGGGAAAATTCGCGGTTGGGATCTGTTTCAGTGCCGAACGGCACAGGTGCCACAGGCGGCTTTGGACGCCTGCGTTTCACCGCTCGGCTTAGCAGCCGTCGAGTCGCTGGTTCGTCGGACGGCGGATCGCTTGCGCGTCGGCTCTGGTTCGTCACGACTTTAGACCGCGAACATCAGCGGGTATTTGCGGACCAGTTCGAGGTCAACGTAGCCGGCGGCATTGATCCACTCGTGGGGACAGTAAACGAGCGAGCCAGGGTCGAGCTCTAGGCCATCCCGTTTTATTGCCTCGCGCGTCCCCAGTCGGCCGGCCCATTGTCTCGTCCGTTTGGATCAGGTCGCATCGTGTCGAACACGGTGTCGTTTTTCGTCATCGCAATTCCTGAGGTGTTGAAACCAATCTTTACGAAATGACATCCGCTTGACGCCGGTGTTCTCGCCGACAAGTGATATTCGCTTTTGCAGTTGCTCACCTCAAGCCCGCACAGGTCGTGCTGACCGTCTTCCCTGTCTCACTCTCTCCGTTGCAGGTTGCAGGAGTTTGGCGAAGGGTGGTCCAGAATTGATAGGTGCGGCCGGACCAGCCTCGGCACCCGCGGGCTGGAATGGTGGCTACCCGTCTGCTCCTCAGGGTGGGTGGGCCGCCAGCATTGGATCGCTCTCTTCGTCGAGTCAGCGCTTCTAGTGGCTTTAGGAGGAAGCCCACCATCCGTCGGGGAATGGCTCTAGCAAAGTCCGATCGACTTGGTTGTCGTTGTCAGGGGGCCTGAGAGCTCCTGCATTCCGCGCTAGTGGCGCGTGGCGACGGAGGCGGACAGACATGGCGCCCGGTTTACGAGTTCGAAGGCGGCGCGAAGGAGGATGTGTCAAGCGTAATGGGGGCACACCGCGAGCGCGGCGCTCTGCTTCTTCGACCAGATCTCGAAGATATTCCAACTCTGAGAGCTGAGAAGTGAGTTCGCTAAGTCGTTCGGCGTAAAGGATTGCGCGAGAGCCTCGCATAAATGTTCTCCCCAGCACAAAAAAGCACTATCAGGATGGCGTCAGAGCAAATAGCGCGAGTAGCAAAAGTGGAACACTACCACCGGTAAATTGCGGATTTCAATACGTCAGGCTCACTGCCTCAGGACTGCGTCCACTCCGATGCCAACCCGTCAACGATCGTGACCTATTTTGCCGAAAGCTTGGTTGGGCCCTGCAGTCAAAAGGGGGCTGGGTGTAGAAGCCAGCGTGGAAGTTGCGCCAACCTCTCGGCTTGCATTAAGTTCATCCGATTGGATCCGAATTGTTTTTGTGGAGTAGCGTCATGTCGAGTGCGATTGAGTTGATTGTGGACGGCTACGCGAGACTGAAAGACCGCCAGTCGCTTGAGGAGCTGAGGATGCACCGCCGGCGCCTTGCCGGAGACCTGAAAGCCTGGGCGGGCTTTGACTGCAGGTTGTCGATTGCGCAGATCGAGCAGGACATCGAGGCAATCGAGGCCGGCTTGGAGACGTTGTCGGGGCCGGTCGGCGGTTAAGCTAAGGCGCCATCCGATGGCGGCGAGCGCGCAGGGAGGGCAAGTGCTGCGATCTTTCGTCAGGCTGCCCTCATGGTGGTTTGGTCATGTTCGTCCGCGCTCTGCCTGACGTCTGAGAAGATCATCGCTAAGCTTCGCGCCGCAGGCTACTCGCAGATCCAAGGAGGTGCCGACCGGAAAGATCAAGACCTACAAGGCCGCCAAGGAAAGCACCGCGCGCTCGCTAATCGTCGACAGCACCGGCCACATCGCAGAGGTGGCGAGATAGCTAGACGGGCAGACGAAGCCAAACGTCTTTACTGGACAGCGTGCCGGTTGGCGTCGCAATCTCCATATCGACGACGCGAAACGAGCCATGACTTTCGTAAACGTAGCGAAGGTGCCAGACCGGACCGAGTTCCGGCGAAAGGGCGAAGTCGTCCAACGCACGTGCGATGTTGTGAACGGCATCGCGTCGCCCGATCGGTGCGGAGAACATCGTCTCTATCAGCGCGGCCAGGCTCATGCCGCCGACCAGCATGGCTCGTGCAGCTTCGTCGCCGTGAGAAAGCCGGAGGGCGGTCAGGATCACGGCAATAGCGTCGGGGTTCTTCAGAGTCACAGCAGGTTCGCCTCGCCAGCAAAAACATAATGCCGGATGCCGCCCTTTTCATGCAAGCGACAACGAGCCGACGCCAACATATCTCAAGCGACAAACATGCCCACCGCGAGCCGCGCTTGCGGAATGCGGGCGCCGCCTTCAGGGTCTAGTCGTGTGGGTCATTTCCCTTCGGCTCCTGCAAGAATTTTGGCATGTGTCCACGCGCTTCACGATCACGCGGGGCCGGGCGTTCGGACGGGTCGCGGCCGAGTTTGGACTGCAGCTCGAC
>NZ_JBEPQF010000041.1:0-63033 GCF_040547695.1 Bradyrhizobium sp. JR4.3
GGGCCTCAAGCCCCCAATCCCTGCAATCTCAAATGCCGCCGCAACCGGAAAACTGACTCCTGCTCAATCGCTTAGAGCCTTGTTCACGGACGACTAAAGCCGTTCGGCACGCCTTTTGCGTAGTTCGCTGGTAAATTTGGGAGAACTGTAGGTGCTAAACGTAGTGCTGGATGTTCCGCCGGGGATGTCCCGATCGGTGTTGAACTACGTCGGGCCGACGTTGCCGGGATGAATGTTACGCGGCCCTCGAGACGTGGGCAACGGGCTTGATCGTCATGCGATCGTGGTGAGCTTGAAGGGCTGCACGCAGAACCGACAATTGCTTATGCGCCTTCAATCGTCGAAAGCCCTTGTTGGCCTCGATCATGCCGGCCGCGACCCATCGCAAGGCCATACCGGCATCCCGCCAGCGTTTGACGTTGCGCGTGACGCGGCGAATGGTGCCCATCATGTTCTCGGCGATGTTGGTACAGGCGAGCGATCGACGAAGCTCCTTCGGCAGCTTCAACCGGACGACAGTCAGGATTTCGTCGAGGCCTTCGAGGATGCTGGCCGCGACGCCGGGCCATTGCTGGTCGAGGCGACGCGCGAGATTGCGGATCAATTTTTCAGCCTTGTCGGCGTCATCGAGCTCCCACGCCTGGCGCAGCACCCGACGGGTGGGCGCATGATGCTCTTTCGGCAGGCGTTCCATGATGTTGCGCGCCTTGTGGATCTGGCAGCGCTGGATCGCAGCGGCCGAACCGAAGGTGCGGCGGATCGCCTTCGACAACGCTTTCGCGCCGTCGGCGATGAACAGTCTTGGCATCGTCGGGTCGAGCCCGCGCGAGACCAGGTTGTCCAGCAGGGCCTGAACCGTTGCGGCATTCTCGGTCGCCCCTTCCACCAGCGCCAGCGGATGCTTGTTGCCTTCGCCGTCAACTCCGATCGCGGCGACCAGCACGAGATCGTCGCCGAGATGCAGCCCGTCGATTTGGACCACCAGAAGGTCGAGCGCGGACAGATCGGCAGCCATGAAGTCAGCCAGCCGCGCCGCCGACAGCGCTACGAACCTCCGCGAGGCCGCCGACTTCGAAACCCCCGATCCGGGCGGTGCCGGCACGTCACCTTCGGGCAGCCGGACGGCGCGGCCGAACCGGCGCGTCGACACATTGATCAGCATCAGGTTCATCGCCCAGCGACCGAGCCAATCCTCCTGCGCCGCCGTTTCCCAGCTCGGGATCGTGACCTCGCCGCCATCCACGCCCCGGACCCGCGGGCGCTCGACCTCGATCTTGCCGCCGTGGAAGCCGATCCGTCCCCGCGTTCGGCCCCAACGGTGCGCCCGCCGCGCCGCGTCGCGATCGTGGCGCGGCCCGCAGGCCGCCGTGACATCCGCCTCCATCATCGTGCCGAGCGCCTCGATCCCTGCCGCAAGGCAGAACCGATCGAAGCTCGCCCGCACTTCTGCAAACGCTTCGTCCACAGCCCCGGTCGCCGGCGAACCAGCCGGTGTGATATCTCTCGTCATGGCGTTGCTCTCCTTTGTGGAATCAGCACCCCGAGCCTACCGGCTCAAGGTGGGCAACGCCGACCTCTTCAGAAATTCAACAGAACCCGGGACATCCCCTGTTCCGCTGGTCAGCCAACAACATGACTATGACGGTCAATTGAACATGCGACGAAACTATGCCGGAAATATACGACCGCATGGGAATGACAATTGTTGGTATGCTTGCGCTTGTATGCTGTCGTACTACTTTCGCCCGGGGCCTCGGCTGGGTCTGCCGTCCGTTTGGCGGGCTGACGTAGGCATCAACGGTTACCAGTTTGATTGGTTGGCGCGCACCGAAGAATTAGAGAGGCTCGAAAAGCCAGATGACGGATTTACGCGTGATTTTATCGCAGAGACGCTGACCACACGAGGGCCAATCTGGGCTGCGCTGCGTCTGCCGTCACGCTCCGGGAACGAAATACAACCGAATGGGCATATAGTAGTGTTGACTGGTCTGATAGGAAACATGTTGTGCTACAATGATCCGTCTTACCCAGCGCGTGGAGTGATCTACTTCTGTGATTTTTTATTCGTCGACCTTTTCGTCAAGAATAGCGATTGGCTGTGAACACCCCTCGGGGCCGCAGGGCTCTCCGCTGCGAACCCCGAGCGAAGACACCTCAGTCCTGCTTTCGTGTCCGATTGGCGACATGTAAGTCCGGAAGCCGCCGCCGAGGGCGCGAGTGGTTGGCCGGGCATGGCGTTAAAGAGCGCTGCTTTTTGCCTCCCTTCATCGCATACGGTTGACGCGAGCGGTACTCAAGCAAGTCAAGCGCCCCGTCCCGCGACACGGGACGTGGGATCGTCGCGGAGGAGGGCCGGAACCCTGCGGCAAAGGCGTCAACTCGTTTGCGACCGGTTGCTCGGGCCAGGTCTTTTCGCGGCTCGACCCAACTGCAGGAGGGTCAGCCGCCGTGAGGCCTTGGGCGTCCGTAGCATTGCGGTTGCTAGCTGCGCAATGGTCGCTCAAAGCGGGTTTCGCGGGTGACACGACTGGCTTCGCACCAACCGTCGCGATAAGAAAAGGAGGATTAGCGAATGAGGTTTCCGCCATAGCGAGCGCTGTTCTGGCTGACAGCGGTGGGCAGATCATTGCACGGCTTTGTCGCAGCGCGCCGGAGCTCGAATAGCCTTTAGCCTGTCGCGGAACGTCCCGACCGGACGTGGCTCCCCGAAGTGAGCAATTGCTCAGCAACGACGACGAAAATCAGATCCAGGCACTCGATGCCGAGCAGCCAGTTTGCAGATGATGCGTGGAGTGCCGCAGCGATCGTACGCGCGCGATAGTACAACGCTCTTGCTTGCAACACTTGATGTCGCGCCAAGTGCGTCATCAACAAACCTACCGAAGGCATCGAGCCCAGTGCCTGAAGTCACCGATAACGCGGCCGTCGAGAAACTCGCCAAAGACGTAGATCGCCGGACCGCCGAGCCGTCTTGGTCTGGCAGGTCTTCGTCCTTTCATCGATTGAGGATACAATTCCGGTGTCGGACCGCGTGCGTCCGGCGTGGAAGCGACGCTTACCGATTCAGCAACGATGGACGACACAGACAGCATCCGTTTGAGAATGTCCAGTGTCCAACAGCCGCAGCGCTTCTGTCAGGTTGAGAACACCTGCCGCTTTTCGCCGAACCCAAGGTTTTCGATACGTAATCAGCCGCTTAAATGAGGGCATGCCATTGGCACGGCCGTTGCTATTGAGATCCGGCAACACTGTTTGGCTGAGTACACGCAGATGCGCAAGACGAGCGATGCTCTTCCGTCCTCAGGGCCGCGTGCCTCGATCCTGAGAGAGAATGCCGGCGCGTCCTCCGCGCGATCTGAGAACGCTCGAAAAGATCTTCGCTCTTCGTGCACTAAACGCGCCCAAACCAGTCAATCAGCTCCACACCAATGGCGCGGGACAGGTGACGTCAACGATGGTGCTGCACGGAAGTCTAAAGCGACGATCGAATATTGATGTGCGCTAAGTGAGTGAGCCTGAGGGGACCGGATGCATCTCATACTCGAAGTCGTCGGAGAGCAGGCTGAACCGCTAGGTCGTAACGCTAGACAGGCGTTTGGACCAGAAGGTGGCTCCCTGGGGCGGGGGCTCGGCTGCAACTGGCAGCTTCCCGATCGAACCAACACGCTGTCAGCACGCCACGCACTGATCGCATTCAATGGCATTGGCTTCAACATCACCGACACCAGCACTAATGGTGTCTACATCAACACCGTTGACGCGCCGTTAGGACGTGGCAATACAGCACCGTTGGCCGATGGCGATACACTCTACATGGCGCATTACATCATCTCTGTCATGATTGAGAACGATCCTGTCGAGGAACGTCAAGGGCTCGGCCTGACAGGCTCGAACGCAGTGCGTCCCGGCGGTGCAACACGGACCTTGCCGTCGCCTTTGCTCACCCAAGAGGTTCTAACAGCACATGATTCGACTGGCGGACTACTAGAGGGCGTTGCGAATGTTCAACTCGACCCATTAATGGCGCCTGCTAACACCGAATTGTTCTCCTATTCAGCTGCGGAAGGGAAGCCGCAAGCCGTCGTTTCGCCCCGAGCGACTCATCCATTGTGCTTGCCTGAAGACGAAACGCTCGCCAACGACACAGGCTCTGTCGAGCCGAATGTGCTGGCAGATGTTCCTCCGCGGCCCTCGAGCTCGGCCATCGCGGACGTGCATCCGTTGGGCAAACTTCCACGAGTTCTGTTGTCGTCGGCGGCCGCCCCGCTTGTCGAGCCATCGAATTCGCCTCCACGGTCGCTCTCGGATGAAAGTTGTGCACCGTCGAATGCTCGACCTGCATCACCCATTCCCGAGGACCTCGACCTCAGCGATCTGTTGCCGGGAGCCGCCTCGTGCCGGATGCCATTGGTGCCCTCGCAGCGAGAAAATGCGCGTCTCGATAAATCGAACGAAGCGCTGCACATCGCGCCGAAGCAGCTCGCTCCTCCCTCGACGAATGATCTCGGGAAATTACGGGATCCTGGCTCGAGGTCGCCCTCGCTCGATGAGCGGGACCTTGATCGGCTGGCGAGCCTGAAGGAAGCTGCTGCGCAACGCGTCGTCGCCTCTCCCGAGGTGAGCAACGCGACAAGGAGCAGGGCGCCGCAGTTGCCGGCGACCTCTCCATCCGACGCAGACGAACTCCAGGCGTTCTGGGACGCGCTCGGATTCAGTCCGGACCTTGTGCCACCAGCGCAGCATCAAGAGTTCTTTGCCGAACTCGGCCGTGCGATCGCCGAGATGGCGAACGGCCTGCATTCGATCCTGACGGCGCGGGCCACGGTGGAGAATGAGTGCCAAATCGGGTCGGTGCAGACACGCGCTGGGAACGACAATGCATTACAGTTCATGAAGAGCAGTCACGCCCTGCGCGAGGCGCTCGCAAAAGATCACGGAATCCTGCTGCTCTCCCGGTCTGTACGCGCGGGCTTCGACGACATAAAGGCGTATGAAGTCGCGGCCATAGCGGCGATGAGGGGGGCGGTCAGCAATGTGCTAACACACATGAGTCCTCAGCGTATCGAGAGCGACGGTGCTAATAGCGGGCTGTTCGGAACACGCATCACTAAGGCCAAATTGTGGGACAGATTTGTGGAACTGCACGCATCCATGATCAGTGACATTGACCGAACTGCTCGCTCTTACATCGCTGAAGAGTTTGCTAGAAGCTACGAATCGCAATTCTCCGCGCCTGGCCAGAATGCAGGGAAAACGGCGTAATGGCGCCGTCAAACACACCTCAGCGGTTGTCCGCCCTTGCCGGTGCATTGCTGTTGGCTGCTGCGGCCAGCAGTTGTTCGACTGATAAGAGCTCGAAGACGACGCCAATCAAATTCGTGATCGAGGCCGATGAGCTCGTCAATCCAAACGCGCACGGCAAACCGTCGCCGGTTGTGGTCCGTATCTATGAGCTGAAGTCAACCGCGAGTTTCACGCAAGCGCAATTCTTTGAGCTGTTCGACGATGGTGCCAAACGCCTCGGCCCCGATCTGGTGGCTACGCGTGAGTACGAGCTGTCCCCTGGCGGTAGAGTCGATTTCGAACGCAACACGCCGATCGAGACTCGAAGTGTCGGTGTGATTGCCGGCTTCTCCGGCAACGATGCGCAGTGGCGCACAACTGCCGAAATCAAGCCTGATCGTGACAATAGGATTTTGGTCAAACTGACCGCACAGGCTGTTACCATCGAGGAGGAGGCCAGCCGAAACTGGTGGAAAATCTTCTGACCGGCTCGTGGTGACCGCTTACGGCCGCCGGGCAGATACATCATTGGCAAACTCAGCGAAGAGGCGCTTGAAATAGTGTCTACGACAAGCAAACCGATCTGGTCCGAAGGAATGTTGGTGCGGCCGCAGCACTTTCAGCAGTACGACCGCTGGATCGAGCAACTGGTCGAGAACCGCGTTGCTGGTTTGGTCGGCTACGGCTGGGGCGTTCGAAAAATTGCCTTTGACCGCAATCTTCTGGCGCTTGGCCAAGTCGCCCTGACTGAACTTGAAGCCATTATGCCCGACGGCACGGCCCTTCGTTTACCTGAGCATGTCCGCCTTCCGATCGGACGAATCCCTCCACCCGCGGCGAGAAACCTGCTGGTCAAGATCACGGTGGGTACACGCCGGCAGGCCGGCAGCGACGTCGCTTCCGGGGATGCACTTGCGCGCCGCCACGATCAGGAGGTCTTGCAGGTCCGGAATGCGAGCGCGCCGGAAAAGGCTCCGATCGACATCAGGGTTGCGCCGCTAATAACACATCTCATGTTCGACGGCGAGGAACAGGGTGATCTGATCACGCTTCCTATTTGCCGCATCCGTGAGATCGCTCCGGCCGGTGCGATCACTTTATCCGACACCTACGTTCCGCCGGCCATCGACATTCATGCAGTCCAGCCGCTCATCGCGCTGTTGAACGAGGCCAGATCGTTGCTGCGGACGCGCGCAGAGGCGCTTGCTGCGCGCGCGGATCCCTCGCGCGCGACGACAGACGGAGCGGGACTGATTGATCTTATCACTTTGTCGATTGTGAACGGGGCAGAAGCCGAGTTCGACCACTTCGCAGCAACACGTGGGCACCATCCTGAAACCCTCTTCCGCGCGGTGCTTGGTCTTGCAGGGCAGCTGTCGAGTTTCGTTGGCGACCGCCGCCCACCGCAAGAGATGCCTCCCTATCGGCATGAGGATCTCGAGAGCTGCTTCACGCCGTTGTCTGATACTCTGCACAAGCTGCTGTCTTTCGTGATCGAGAGCACCGCAATATCGCTCCCCTTGCAGGATCGAGGCTACGGCATCCTGATTGGGCTGATCACCGACCGTACCTTGTTCCAGAACGCTCGTTTCGTTCTCGTCGCTGTGGGAAGCGTACCGACCGAGAAGTTGCGTAACCAGCTTCCGGCGCAGATGAAAGTAGGCTCGGTCGAGCAGATTCGCGATCTCGTTAATCTTCAACTCCCGGGTGTTCCGATTCGCGCCCTCGCGGTGGCGCCACGCGAGTTGCCTTACATCCAGAATGCTGTCTATTTCGAACTGGACCAGTCGGTGGAGCTGTGGCGCATCTTGCCGCGCTCGGCGGCCTTTGCTTTCCACGCCAGCGGTGACTACTCGGATCTCCACCTCGAGTTCTGGGCCATCCGTGGAAAACGGGCGTGATGGGCTCGAAACAGATGGATGAACCAACAGTCATTGGACGAAGGCCAGTCGGTCCAACCCGTAACACTCAAAGCGGGCAACCTTGCGCTTTCGTTGCACCGAAGGTCGCGGCTCCAACGGGTCCTCATACGTCGTCGCCTGTATTTGAATCAGACGAGGTATGGGCAGAAGACCATACCGAGATAGTTGTGCAAAATCTCTTCGAGCCAAAGGCAGTGGAGGACGCCTTAGTCGCGGCCGCGACCCCGCTCCTTTTGGTCGTCGCGCAGCTTCGTGTCGTCAACAATGCCGATATCTCCGCGCTGCGTCGCGGGATTGTCGAGCAAATCCGTCGCTTCGAGGAGCGTGCCACCAAAGAAGAAGCGGGCGGAGGCGATATAAGAGCCGCCCGTTACGTGATATGCGCGCTGCTGGACGAGGCGGTAATGACCACGCGCTGGGGCGGTGAAAGCGCATGGAGTGACAACAGCTTGCTCAACCAGTTCCACAACGAGACGTGGGGAGGCGAGAAGGTCTTCCAAATACTCGAGCGCGTCCAGGCAAAGCCGGCCAAGTACCTCGCGTTGCTTAAGCTCATCAACATCAGCTTGTTGATGGGATTCGAGGGCAAATATCGCGTGATGGAAGGGGGGCGCGAACGGCTTGAAGACCTGCGTTCCGACGTTCAACGTCTCTTGCGGGGCTATACCAGGGCACCACCCGCCGAACTATCGATCCGATGGCGCGGCATCAAAGTACGTACGGGCGTGCGCCCCTACGTGCCATTGTGGACCATCTTCGTCGCTGCCGCCTTTGTTATGCTGACCGGCTACAGTTTCGTCCGTTGGCGACTATCGGACGAACTCGCGCCCCTCGAGCAGCTGCTCTTCGTGATCGGGCAGTCCGGGCGGCGTTAATGTGGAGGTGCAGATGTTTGGTGCTCAATTCGCGGCACTCTTCTCGGTTCGAGGCATCACCACGCTGATCGCCTTGTTGCTGGTCAGCGCGTTCATTTGGGTAGGCGGGCCTTACCTTGACCTGTTCGGTCAACATCCGTTCGGCTCGGTGACTGTTCGCGCCGCCACAATCGCCTGCTTCTTTCTGGCGGTGGTCGTCATCATCTTTGTCCGTTCTTGGCTGGCGCGCCGTGCCAACCGGCGGGTCATCAAGTCGCTGATGGAGAGCGAAGGCCTCGTCACGACCTCCAAAAATCGTAGTCAGGAGGAGGTCGAGCTGATCCGGGCACGCTTCGAGGACGCGCTTAAGGTCCTGCGCGATGAGGTGTTCGCCGGCAAGATCGGACCAAGCTCTCTCTTCGAATTGCCCTGGTACGTCATCATTGGGCCATCGGGCGCCGGCAAGACGACGATCCTGCGCAACTCGGGCCTCCAATTTCCGTTGGCCGAACGGCTCGGCGCCCACCCGGTGGCGGGCCTCGGCGGCACGCGAAGCTGCGAGTGGTGGTTTACCGAAGAAGCAGTCTTGATCGACACGGCAGGTCGTTACACGAGCCAGGATACGGATGCCGAGGTCGATCGTGCGGCGTGGCACGGCTTTCTCAATCTTCTCACAATGCATCGACGCCGGCGGCCGATCAACGGCATCTTGGTTGCGATCAGCCTGTCCGATCTCTTGATGCGCCATGAGAACGGGCGCAGGCTCGCCCAGTCGATTCGATCGCGGATACAGGAGCTTCTGAAGACGTTTGGCATGCGCATTCCGGTCTATGTTGTGGTGACCAAGTGTGATCTCGTGCCTGGCTTCGCTGAATATTTCGACGATCTCGACGATGAGGGCCGCGCGCAGGTCTGGGGCAAGACCTTTCCTCTCGAGGGGCCAGGCGATCACATTGATGACGTCGTAACCCGTGAGATCGAGGAACTTGCCGAGCGGCTCGAGGGCCAATTAGCCTTTCGCATGCATGACGAACGTAATCCCAATCGTCGTGCAATGATGTATATATTTCCGAAAGAGTTGCGGAGCATCCGGACCGCGGTCGCTGGCTTCGTGAGCGAGGTATTCCGGTCGAGCCGCGTCGAAGTACAACCGATGCTGCGCGGAATCTACCTGACAAGTGCTGCCCAGGAAGGGATGCCGATTGAGAGGATCAGCGCTGCGGTCAGAAGGAATTGCGGTCTGCGCGCAGTCCTGCCCACGTCGTCAATCGGACCGGGAAAGGGATTCTTCATCAAGCAGTTGCTGGCCGACGTGATCTTTGCCGAGCAGGGACTGGTCGGCCGCAATCTCAAACTCGAATGCAAGCTCGCGATGAAGCACTATGGTGGCTATTTCGCGGCGGTCATACTGGCGGTAGCCGCATTGACCCAGTGGTACGACGCCTTCGCCCGCAGCGAAGCGCGCATCACTGAAATCAAAATGGCCGCACAGACACTGCAAGGACGCCTCAAGGAAGTACGCGAGCCGCTGGACCTGAAGCAGCTCTTGCCGACCCTCAATGCCGCGCGCCGGCTGCGTCTGGCTGCCGGCGAGAACACTTGGTACACTTGGCTCGGTGCCGTCGGAATTTCGGCGACCCCGGTGCTCGTGCCAGCTGCGCAACAGGCCTATGATCAGATTCTGGTCGATCGCCTGCTGCCGGTTTTTGCCAGCAGGCTTGCCTTTCGCATCGAAGACCTATCGCGTATTGGCAATGATGCTCTGCTGGACCAAGCCAAGGAAATGTTCCGCACGTATTTGAGGCTGAGCGATCCGAGGCATTTCGATCGCGGCAAAGTCGAACAGGCTGCGCGTAGCGAAGTGGCGCGTGCATTTGCGCTCGACGAGACATCAGCGGGCGAGCTAATGGAGCATTTTTCACGCCTCATAGAGTTGCTGCCGAAGCCCATCGCGAGTGACCGGACATTCGTAGTTGCGGTGGGCTCGCGGCTGATGGAACGTCCCCCGGTCGAGCAGATCTACGCCCGGCTTTTGCGCGAAGGCGCTCAGAACACGCAGCTCCGGCCAATCCACCTGGTCAGTCTACTGGGGGCGGGCCAGCTTGAGATAAAACCCCAGGCTGTGCTCCCTACTTTTGACCAGCAAGGGCTACCTTCTTCGGACGGCACTGCGATCATCCCGGGCATCTTCACACGAGATGGTTGGATCGATTTCGTGCTGCCGCAGCTTCCAATCATCGTCCAGGACGAGCAAAGCGGCGACTGGGTCCTCGCCGGTAGCTCGTTCGACGAGGCGGATACACAGCAGGTGGTGCGCAAGGTCATCGATCGCTATGTTGCCGATTACATTCGCATTTGGACAAACGCGCTGAGCAGCGTCCGCGTCCGCAAGTTCGACGATATGCAGCGCGCCTCGGGGATCCTGCGCGGGTTGGCCGGCCCGCAAAGCACCCTGCAGCAGATCATTTCCCTCGTGCGCGACAATACGAACCTGCCGCCGCCCGGAGAGCAGAACGCGGCCAGGGCGGGCGAGACAGCGGTCAGCATGTTCTCTGCGGCACCCGGCGACGGTTCCTGGCCGGGAACACGAATTACGGAAGCCTTCCGGCCTCTGGTCCAACTCGGCATAGGCGGGGCCTCGGGAGAGCCGGCCGGTATGGATCGCATCCGGGATCTTTTCGGCGGTCTGTATGCAACGGTGGCCGGTATCGCGACCGCACCGGATCCCGGCCAGGCCGCATTTCAGCTCGTTCAGCGGCGCGTCAAGGACCCGAACAACGATGCCTTCGGCACCTTGCGCGCCGACTCGGCGCTACAACCCGAGTTGGTCCGGACCATCATGAACGACATCGCGCGTTCAACATGGAGCGTCTTGCTTCAACAGGCCCACGGGCATCTCAATGCCGTTTGGATGTGGAAAGTGGTGCCGGTCTGCCAAACTGGCATCTACCAGCGTTATCCATTTTTCTCGGGAGCGACCGAGGACGTAACATTAAAGGACTTCAGCGATCTCTTTCGTCCCGCTGGCATCCTCGATGACTTTTTTCAGGATTACCTGTCGCCATTCGTCGTCGAGGGCAGGACCGGCCTTGAGCCGGCGACGATTGACGGCGCGGCGGCGCCGATCCATGCGGATGCTCTGGCTCAATTTCAGCGCGCGCGAGAAATTCGCAAGTCCTTCTTCAGCGGTTCTGGCGCCGCACCGGCCGTGAAGTTCAGCATCAAGCCGGTCTACCTCGCCCCCAAACTGCTCCGCGCGACTTTTGTCATGGATGGCAGGGAGATCGTCTATCGTCATGAGCCGTCCCGTGCCTACGACATTGAATGGCCGACTCGAAACGATGCAAGCACGGCCTCCATCACCCTTGTCTTAGTGGATGGGACTGAGGAGAAGATAGAGCGCTCAGGCCCTTGGGCTCTCTTCCGTCTCCTCGACGCCTCGCGGCCCGCCTCGCGTGGCGCTCCCGACCGCTTCACCATCGCGATCGGTGGATCTCACCGGCCCAAGGTAACCTATGAACTGCGGGCGGAAAGTGTAAGCAATCCCTTCAGTTTACATGTCCTTCGTTCGTTCCAATGTCCGGATCACCTATGATAGGAGCGCCGTGAGAGTTCTTTTCAGTGTTTTTGGGAAGAGCCGCGAAAATGACGGTGGCACCACCGTGGAGCGAGCGCTCAGCTCGGCCGCAACGCTCGCACGCCGTCGCCCGGTAGCGGCGAGTGAGCTGCGCGACACTTCCCAGCTTTGCCGCAACCGCATCGATACGAAAGTGCTGTATCAGGAGCTCAAGGGACTGTTGGCGGTCCACATTCTGACGGGCATCGTCCTGCCTTGCGCTCCAGCGGAACAGGCTAACAAGGATGCGAGTGCGATCGTCGAACGTTTGGGCGAGGTTGCATTGTGAGTACGGCCGCCTTGGGATACGTGCTGGGCGGTCGTTTCGACCTAGTAGAGGTCATCGGCGAGGGCGGCACCAGCACCGTCTATCGCGCGATTGATCGGATCGGCCTATGGGCGCGTGAGCAAAATCCCGAGGTCGCAGTGAAGGTCATCCAACCGCATTCGAAGATGCGCCCGAAATTAGTGCAGTTGCTGCACGGCGAGGCGCGCCTTTTGCGCGACTTCGTGCACCAGAATTTGGTGCGAATCTACGATTCCGACTACGACGGCAAGTACCATTACATGGTCATGGAGCTCTTAAAAGGCCGCTCGCTAGCGCAGATCCTGGCCGATCGTCAGGGACAGCCGCTGTCACCCTCTGTATCCTTTCATATCGTCAACGCCGCCGGGCAGGGGCTCACCCACATGCACAACTTAGGTATCGTCCATGGTGACCTCAAACCGGGAAACATCTTCATGACCTCGACGGGCGAGATCAAGATTGTGGATTTTGGGACAGTCGTCACGCTGGGCGGCCCGCCGCAATGCGACAGGGCGAAAGCTGTGCTGGATCAAATTGGACTCCTGACACCGGCTTATGCTTCCCCAGAGATGCTGATGGGTGAGCCACGGGCGGAAAGTGACGATGTCTACTCTCTCGCGGTGGTCGCGTATCTGGCCCTGACCGGCAAGCACCCGTATGCGCGGTGGCCGGCCGACGAAGCACTCAAGGCAAATCTCAGACCGGCGCAGTCCCCGATTATTTCGTCAGCGCAATGGCGGGTGCTCGCTTCGGGCCTTGCCCTAAATCGCCGCGACCGGATACAAACCGTCGGTGAGTTCGTTCAAAGTCTTGGTCGGCCGCCCTGGTTCTACCGATTGTGCGGTCAGCGTATGCCAATGTCCGAGTGAGAGTAGGCGCGCGCGAAGTTACTCGCAGAAAAAGCCCGAATGCGACGTCATGAGGAGCGCACAGTCTCGCTCTTTTGGGTGCTCATCGGCAACTGGAGAGAGGATCTCTTTCCGCTGCCAGAATTCGCTGAAACGCCGCAGTTCAAATTGTTCGATAGCCGCGGAGGAAGTTTTGGCGCTCGGATTATGGCGCGGCTGACCCGTATTGGAATTGGCCGGCTAGTGTTCCGATGCTGACGAACGATTCACGAATCGGCTCAGACCTGCCAATCTGGGCCGATGAGGACGATCGGACGGATTTCGATCAGCTGTGCTGATCGCGAAGGATTGGAGGGACTGGTCCGAAACCGGAACGCGCCCCAGAAGGTGGTTTGGAGAGCGCAGATCGTGCTTTTGGCCAGCGATTGCGACGGCCGTGGGCAAGAGCCTTCTGACAATACGCCGCTGGCGCCGCCGCTATGTTGGCAAGGGAGCGGACAAGCTTTTGAAGGACGCAACCCGGCCTTCGCGCGTCAAGCGGTTGAGCCCTGAGAAGATCAAGAAAGTGGTGCGGACGCTGCACGAGAGGCCTTCGAAGGCAACGCATTGGAGCGGCGCAGCATGGCGGCGGCAGCCGGCATTTCCTACAGCAGCGTCCAAGGGATCAACGGATCTGGCGTGCGGCGGGCTGAAGTCGCATCGACACGTTCAAGGTCTCGCGCGACAAGCACTTCGCCGCGAAGGTCGAGGATATGATCTGGCTCTATCTCGATCCGCCGGACAGGCGCTGGTTCTCTGAGTCGATGAAAAAGAGCCAGATTTAAGCCCTCGACCGCCCTCAGCCTGGCCTGCCGATGATGAAGGGCCGCGCCGGAACGACGACCCATGACTATAAGCACGATGGCACAGGAGCTGTTTGCAGTGCTCAGCATGCTGGACGGCAAGGTCATCGGGGCGTGCATGGCACGCCATCAGCATCGGGAGTTTCTGCGCTTTCCAAGCTGATTGACCAACAGATCAGGGTCTCGACCTTCACCTCCTCGTCGCCAACTATGCCACGCATAAGACCCCGGCCGTGAAACGCTGGCTCAAGGCACATCCGCGCTTCCACATGCACTTTGCGCCCACCTCGGCGTCCTGGCTCAACATGGTTGAGCGCTTCTTTGCCGAAATCCCCCGAAACCGCATCCGCCGCGGGAGCGTCGCTGAGCTGAAAGGCCCCATCATGCAATACCTGGAAAACCACTATGCCGATCCCAAACCGTCCGTCTGGAACCAAGTCTGCGAGCCAAATCTTCGAAAAGTCGCCCGGGCGAAACAAGCGTTAGATTCACGACATTAGATCAAGCGATCTCTGTATATGAGCGACACGTACGAGGCGAACACATCCGCTGCCAGGGAGCCAAACCCTGGCCTTGGCCCGCGCCGGGAGGCAAATCGATCGCTTGTTGCACCGGGAATCTGTGAGCTGGCCATGCGGATAGTTTATAAGATGGCAATGCCGATCGTCTGCTCCACTTCAGACTTGCAGCCCAACCGTTCCTTTGGCAAGCTTAGCGTCGATGGATGACAAGGATGCAGCCGCCTGGTCCCGTTTCGGCTGTGTACCGCTCACCCTGGATGTAGAAGCGAGGCATTGGAACTTCAGGGGTCGGCAGAAGTCTGAACGCTCGCAGTATGCCGATCAGGAAGTCGTCGGCCACGCGGGGGCCGTGAATCCAGTCATTGCCGACGCTCGCCCCGATATCGGGGAATGGCTCGATTTCATTCATCTGCTGGGCTCGAGGCAGGGGCTGCAGTCCCAACTCGCTGTATCCAGGGGTGAGAATAAAGTTTTTGCCTTCCGGATTATTTGGAGTCACGGGCACCCGCCCTGCCCACAATACCGCAGCATAGCGCATACCGTTGATGAGCACACTTTCTGGCCGCAACACCGCCGGAAGGAGGCCGCTTTCGCGCAATTCCGCGATCAGTGGGTCCGGCGCTAGGCCGCCCCTCCAACCGGGGAGGACATAAGCTCCGAAGTCACGCTCGGCTTGCCTAGCCCCTGCTGCCAGGTACGGGCGATCCGACGGCATTGTGGGCGCCAGTGGTGATGACGATGGCCCGGTGACTTCGAAGCCCTGAAACATCGCACCGCGCGTACGGGCCCAGTCCTCGAATTGAACGTGGCGCTGAAAATCCCGAAGCATATCTCGCAAATTCAGGAGACGATTACGAATTCCGCCAATCGCGGGTGCGTAGCGCCCTATACAGTCGGCTGCATAGGCTTGCACGTCGGCATCCAACGACGGCAGCGCAATCCGGTCCACCATTGGGGGTCTGTTGGTCTCGCGGATCCACTCGAGGAAGTCGTACAAATCCCCTGCAGCATGGTCGGCGCCGCGCGAACGGCGGTTCGGGAGCTTCTCTCTAAGCCAATCCCAAAAGTCCTGATGAAACGGCATGTCCACCTCACACGGGCCGCGCACCTGATTGGAGCCCCTGCTGCTTTCGCCGCCACCGCTGCTATCGCTGTTGTCGGTGATATCGTTGCTATTGCGGCTACTTGACGAGGGCCCGGCTCCATCAAAGCCCTGAAACATCAGACTCCTCTCACGTGCCCACTTCTCCAAATGCAGGTCCCGAAGCATATCTCGCAAGTTCAGGAGACGATTACGAAACCCGCCAATCTCCGGTGCATCGCGCCCTATATAGTCGGCTGCATAGGCTTGCACGTCGGTATCCAATGACGGCCGCGTAATCCGGTCGGCGATCGGGGGTCTGTCAGTCTCACGGATCCACCCGAGGAAATCGTGCATATCGCCTGCTGCAACGTCGGCGCGGGGGGAGCGGCGCTCCGGGAGCTTCCAAGCAAACCAGTCCCAGAAGTGCTCATAAAGCTGCATATCCGCCGCATAGAGGGGGAGCCACTGATCCGAGCCGCCGCTGCTGTCACTCACGCGAACCTCGGGTAAAAGGTGCAACTGCAGCGGTAAGGCATGCGCGCTCGATGCGAAGCGCACGTCGCGTGAGTTTGGTTTGGGAGCCGTCCTGCCAGATGCTCCGAATTGAAAAGCAGCACGATTCGCCACCGCTCCAGCTTGTTTGCGATCAATCTTAACCGCCGACACTTCGTCGTTCGGCAGGGCGATGGATGTTGCGATGACGAATCCGACGAGATTGACCATCGACTTCTCGAGACCGGTTCTCGCGTTACGAGTCGATCGCGGCCGTATAATCCCGATCGACGAGAAGCTCAAGTCGGCGGCCATCTGCGGCGCACCCTCTGCCCCTCGGATCCTTTCCTTGTCTGCGCAGGGACCGGAGCCATGTTGTCTTGCCGCGTTGCAGTGTCAGCGCTTCGATAGCTTCGGGATTGTCTCGGGCTCGCCTCCAAGGCGGTCCGAAAACAGCAGTCACAATCCTCAGTGCCGCGTCTAGCCTGAAGTGGTGATAACACGGCCCCTTAGGAGCTCAAGGACGCAGCGCGTTTCTGAAGTGCACAGGCTAACACACGAGATGCCCAGAAGTGAACCAGACCAATCTGCACTGTCTGTTCGGTCACAAACACTTTTGTTTAACGATCGACATGTCTGTTTGCTGCGCGGTCTTAGAACCGAAGTACCGGTTCAATGCTGTGGCCCACCAAATAGGCTCGCCATCAGCCGTCGAAAGGCCTCTCTGTGGTGGCCTCACGCGGCACGTTCCGTGCTGATCGTCGTGGACCGGTCCCTCTGCAGGTTAGTTCGAAAAATAGCTGATCTTGTCGAGCGATGAATCATGAGATGCCTCCGAAAGACCTTGTTAGGGTGCGTTCAGCTCGATTGTTGTTCAGAGTCTGACAGTGTGGGGCCGTCGCCCTTGTCAGGTTGAACACTTGTTCGGTACATCTCAGCTATTTCAAGGCGATCAATAGCTCAAATCAGGAGACGTCATTGGCACGGCTGTTGCTATTGAGATGTAGCGACACCAACTGGCAAGGACACGCAAAGGAGCAAGGCAAACGATGCTCTCTTTCACTTGAACCCGTGCTCATCGCCTTAAGAGCGAAAACCGGCGTATCTGCATCTGAGAGCGCATACACCAAGCGCGCGGGTCTGCCGATCGGCTTTGCAACTATGGTGCGAAGGAAGAGAGCAATGTTCGCGCCGCAGGAATTCGAATGCGACACCCGGATGTCGAATCCGTGCTGATAAGCAAGGCTCACGTTGTGAGATCCAGCTTGCGCTCCGAGCCGCTGCAGAGAACGATGAACTCTTCAGAACCATGCGCCAGATGCGCCGTTCGGACATTCATAACGGCGCCCTAGGCGATTGCGATACACGATGGATGGCAACGAGACACCGGGCCGGCCTTCCACCATCTCGCCAGCAGACGGCGGGTGTCGCTTCAGGGCTTAAACTGCCACGATCGAGCCGGTCGGCGAGTTCGTCCCGCATCTCGGCAGGCCGTGTTCGGCTTTATTAAGTTCTGCTGTCGGCGCAGTTTGCGGCCGTAACGACTAAGCTAGGTGAGATATCGCTAGCATTCAGTGTTTCGGGCTCACAAACGACTTTCGCTCCCCAGCACCCGTGACAAGCAAGCCTAACACTGCCTGAGTTCGACATGGTGCACAGATGAACAACGACTCCAATCTCAATATTGATCTGGACATTTGCAGCAAGCCCAATATTGAGCTCGACGTGGAGGGGTTCGAGGGCACGGAGTGCATTTCACTGCCGTTCAGTTACGTGATCTATGCCACCACATCGAACAATGTCGATACGGGCTTTTTGATAGGCGAGCGCGCCAAGCTGTCTGTCAAAACCGCGTGCGGGCGATGGCTTGCCTCGGGCCTGTGCGCCCAAGTCGAGGAACTCGATCCGACGGTGACTGGCCTACGAGTGCTCCAGTTCGTCCTACGGCCGCGCTTTGCCGTTGCCGAGCTCTCCATCGCGAGCCGCATTTATGGCCCTGGCCAACCCATGGGCGTCGATGACATCATCAAACAGCAGTTGAACAAGGTGAGCATCAGCGTTCCCACCGAATACAATCTCGATCGCTATCCCAAGCGAAGTTATGTTGTGCAATACAATGAAAGTGATTTGATGTTCATTTCCCGCCTTTGCGAACGAAACGGAATTTTTTACTTCTTCAAACAGGAAGAAGACGGTGACATCGTCGTCTTCGGCGATAAGAATCTGGCCTTCCCCAAGGTCGGGTTCGGCGCCAAGTCGGCGCTTCTCTATGCGCGCCAATACGAGCGCAAGACATCTCGAGGCGTCGACGAAAGCGCCGTTCGGTCATTCCGGCAGCGCCGGGTTCTCTCGACAAAGACCATCGCGCTCCACGATTACGATGAAACCGTGCCTTCCGTCGTGTCCGTCGATAAGCAGGTCGGACAAGGCAGCGGTTTCTTGGGCAAAGCCTCGCGCTTCGGCGGGCATTTTGCGAACGAAGCAGAAGCGGCCACGCTGGCCCGGATCCGAGCCGAGCAGATCTGCGCCGGCCAGACAATGTACATCGCCCACAGCGACGCACCGGAGCTGCGAGCTGGCGTGATCTTCGAACTGCAGGGCCATCCCCGTTTCGATGGTGAATATCTCGTCATCGCCGCGGATCACTCGGCCTATCGCCCGGCACCGACCGGATTCCGCGCGTTCGCTCAGGATGGGCGTGCCTACCAGAACATGGTCCATTGCATCCGCTCGGACGTGCCTTATCGACCGGTTGTGATGACGCCTGTGCCTCTGGGCGTCGGCCTCCACACCGCCACAGTCGATGGAGAAGCTTGGAACGGGCGGGCCGAGATCGACGACCACGGCCGCTACAAGGTGCAGTTGGCATTCGCCGAAGAACTGGCAAAAGGACGTGGCAGCGACTACGTGCGCAAGCTCGAACCTTATGTAGGTCCGAATAAAACCGGCTTGCATTGTCCGTTAGTCCCCGGAACTGAAGTTCTGGTCGGCTACTTGAACGGCGATATTGATCGGCCTGTCGTGATCGGGGCGGTCCACAACCCCGATATGAAGCCAGGAGTGACTTCGGAAGCGCCTTTGTTCAATCGCCTCAAGTCGCAATCTGGCGCCACGATCGAGATTTACGACGGACCTGCATGATCTTTTCACCTCATGGCGGCTTATGACCGCCTGGCGGCCAGCGACTCACGAGATCGACCCGCTAATGGAAGCGGTCGCCCATGCGGCACGCGCGACCATCCTGCCGGCAGTGTCGATCAACATACTCTCGCCGTCGACCGATGGCATTCGTTCGCAACGGCTTCGTGACGGACGAGAATTGCGTCTCAAATTATCCACGCGCTGTCTCGATCAGAAACAACGTGGTCCTCGCACGGTGATCGTCTACGCGTTGCTGGGCAATGCAGTTGTCGACAACCGCATAGGGTACCAGGTGAGGGGACAGGCTGTACTCGATGTTGCCACGCGTGCCTTTCTAGACATCGACTGTCAATTGGAACAGGTCGCCCCTGTCATGCCGTGACGGATTGCTGTCTTGATTGCGATGACTCTTCGCGTGATGGGTGCCGGTGCCTGGAGACCTGCCCAGCCCCAATTGACTATCACGTCCGGTAGGCCCGAAAATCCGTGTCGGTTGCACACGGCTCTTGGCACGGATGTTGCGAGGGTCATCGGGCAAGTATGTGCCGGGTATGCCAGAGACCGGGGAGACGAACGTGTCACTTGAAGCCTACATGACAATCAAGGGAAAGAAGCAGGGCGATATCTCCAAGGATGCGTCCAAGCTGGACAGCATCGGGCAGGTCGCCAAGGGGGCCTCTGATAAGCAAGGGAGGATCACCGTGGTCGCCTTCACCAGCGGCGTCGTCGTTCCGCGCGACACGACGAGCGGTGTCGCCACAGGCTCTCGCAACCACCAGCCTGTGCTATTCACGAAATTCTTCGATCGGGCCTCGCCGCTGCTATGGCAGGCGCTGGCCACCAACGAGGTGCTCGAAAACCTGGTCTGCGAGTTCTACCGCACCGATCCAGGGGGCATGCCGCAGCCGCAGAACTTCTTCAAAATAACCTGGAAGAACGCGACGTTAGTCGAGGGCAAGGCTTATGTGCCGCTGACAATCAATCCGCAGAACAACTTCTTTCAGAACATGGAAGACTGGTCGTTCACCTACAAAGAAGTGAAATGGGAGCACGTTCCCGGCAGCACCAGCGGCGAGGATAAATGGTGACAACGCCGCGACGTTCGCGCTGCCGCGGTTTTGCGGCGCCGACGCGCTATGCTCCCGCCAAACCAAGGGCGGAAATTTTGTCGCAAGCACCGTCCGGGAAATGGCGGATGCAGGGCGTACATTCGAGGCGTCGCGGAGCTCCCGGTTGGCTATGCCGGGTCTGCTTGATGGCAATGTGTAGACAGTGCTTGCTCAACAGATGTTAGATAGGCGGCTAGCATTGGCTACCATTGCTGATTGTTGCATTGAGGCTGAACCGATCGAGCAAGCGAGCTCATATGCCTGCTGATCAGACAAATTGTCCGACGTACAACGTCGACATGCGACAAAGATACCCCGGTCCCATTGACGGTTTTGGGCGTCCCATGTACCAAATGGGCTCGTGTTCGGACCGAGTATCGCGCGTGTAGCCGAACAGGGTCTCACAATCGTATTGTTGATTCTACGTCATGGGTCGTGATTGACGGACATGAAGAAGAATTGCTCGCGGAAATCGGCGCGCGGGGACGTGCACTGCTGGCCGTGTTGATGCGCTGCGTCGTTGCAGGCAGATGATGCCCGTGGTCTTTGGCCAGGCCAAAGGAAATGCCCATCGTTATCAATAACGCGGCGACGATGCCCATGTCGGTGCCGACCTATGTATAGCATCGGCGCAGTGCGGGTCGATCGTGGGTCGCGCTAAAAATACGTGAGACTGTCTCCGATCGGGCTTTTGAAGCAGCGATATTGGCGTCCGGCCAGGTTCAGCGGTCGAGACAAGAAATCACTGCCGCCGTCGGGAAGCCTGAAGTCGGACCCTACGAAACGAAGCGTCCTACGCCGCAAGCCGATACGAGCTGGTAGATCCGGCGAAGCGTCTCCTTGCCCGTGAACTCGAGGCGCGCTAAAATGGCGCATTGGAGCGGGGTTGCCGAGCTTGAGAGGCGGATCAAGGAGCGGCGCGCCGCATCGCCGGAAAGTGCAAGGATCGACCGCGCCCTGCTCCTGCAACTTGAGATGATCTGCCGCGGGTTCGGAATGCACCGTCAACGGACACACGCACCAAGCAGCGGCTGGTTCACATCGTGGTTCGGGAGATTGTTTGCCCTCACCCTAAGAGACGGTCGTCGACGTCCAGGCTCATCGGATTCACCCGAATCCGCAACGCCGCCCGCTCCGTGCTGGCGCATTTATTGCGTCTGCAATGAGGTGACGCAACAGCGCGGACTTGGCGCCTTGGTTGACAGCAAGAGCCGAGAATTCTGCCGCGATGTCGGCGGCGACACGAAGCGAGATCAGAACCATCTGCTCCAGTCCCAATCGCGATGTAACACATCGCTCGCGCGAAGCCTACGGCATCGATGCCACTTCGCTAACCTGTCGTAGGAGCGGTGACTGCCTTGGCCCTCACTCAATCTCGGCAGACGAGCGACACACATTGTGCTATGTGCTCTCTGTAGAGATCGCAGCCAGCCTTCGGTCAATTGATTCCTTAAAGCTCTCTCGCGCCTCGAATGCTCGCGAAGGAATCAGAAGTGATTCTTTCCGCTCAAGCCGATCAGCAGACACAGATAGATATGGGTAATAGAAGAAGAGCGTTAGGGACGATTTGCAGTCCAGACGAGCTGTTCAGCCGCCCTTAAGCTGCGGTATGAGAATAACGTTGACGCCTAGCGGATTGTTAAGGGTCACCTCCCTTGTCCCCGCAGCCAACTGCGCCATGTAGGAATGACCGTGGATGTAAAGACTTGTCGTTGCCTGCAACGGCCTCGGGAACGCGGCCATTCTATTCAGGACGCCAAGCAGGACGTCCGGGGCCGCTTGGGGACCATGGTTCCAGCTCGGGCCTACTATGTTCGTGAAATCATGATCTAATCTCCTAGTCGTCACATCGGACGCCGGACGTGACAGCTGCCGCGACAGGTCCAAACGACTCGACCCGCCGGCTAACGTCCGCTCGACCTTCCCTTTCGAGCCGCTAGGCTCCCCCACATTCCGCGGACCGAACGGGCCGGCGAGTTTCTCAGTCGGAGTTTTCTTCAACTCCGTAACGAAGTCCTCGCTCCATCGCGCGATGGGATATGCTTTAAGTCTCGCCATCATGTCGCGCCAGCGCGAAATGCGCTCGCCAGGCGACATCGACATTGCCGTCGAAATCTTGTCTGCGATGTCGTCGATGTTGTTCGGATCGACGAGCAGCGCCTGCTCCAGCTCTTTGGCAGCGCCAGCAAATTTAGACAAGATCAGCACGCCGGGATCTTTCGGATCTTGCGCCGCGACATATTCTTTCGCCACCAGATTCATGCCATCACGCAACGGCGTTACCAATGCAACCTCCGCGGCGCGGTACAGACTCGCAAGTGCGGCTTGGCTGAAGCCCTCTTTGACATAGCTAATCGGAATCCAGTTGTCCTTACGATGGCGGCTGTTGATGTCGCAGACGAGATCCGAGACATCGTTCTGCAACCGCTTGTAGATCGGATTCCCGATGCGGGACGGGATCGCGATCTGCAATAGCGAGATACTCCGCTTCAGATCGGGCTTTTGGGTCCATAGGCGATCTAAAGCATGTAGGCGTTCTTCGATACCCTTGGAGTAATCGATCCGGTCGACGCCGATTGCTATCCTTTCACTGTTGAGGCCGTGTCGTATGTAAGAGATCAAAGGCTCCGAGACGGCGTCCGCGCTCCATTGCGTGAACGTGTCCACATCAATGCCTATCGGAAACACTTGGCACCGGGTTTGGCAATGACCACAGGTCGCAACATAGCCGTTGATGTTTACCATGGGATCGGTGCCGAGATACTCGAGAAAGTTGGTCCGGTCCTCCTCGGTCTGAAAGCCGATCAGGTCGTAATCCAACATCGCCCCGATCAGTTCGTCATGATGGCGCACACTCTCTATTATAGCGCGCGGCGGCCATGGCGTGTGCAGGAAAAAACCGATGGGCTTTTTGATGTCGAGCTTGCGCAGCTCCTTGCCGAGAGCAAGGAAATGATAATCGTGCACCCAGAACGCCGTCGCCTCTTTGATCCGGTCCAGTTCTTGCGCCATGATGGCGTTGATCTTGCGATAGCTATCGTAATCCTCCTCCGAGGCGCCGGCGCGAGCCAAGTCTGCGCGCCAATGCAAGGCCGGCCATAGTGCCGAATTGGCAAAACCGTCGTAGTAGCGGCGATAATCCTCGGCGGGCACATCCAGCCTTACAAGCCTGCCTCCGCCGTGCGTCTCGGTAGGCGGCTCCTTCTCATGACCATCGTCCAATTGGCCCGAGAACCCCACCCAGATTGCTCCGGATTTGTGCACCACGGGGAGCAGCGCCGCTGCAAGACCGCCTATCTTGGGTTCATTGACATCGCTGCTGGCAACCCGGTTCGACACGACGACGAGGGTCACAAGTCATCCTTTTGCGTCTGAGCTACCGTTACCCTTCCGTTCAATAAATATGGCTTGATCATCGCCTCAAGAAAGATGAACCAAAATGACGCACGCGCTCAGGCATTCGGTCTTGCTACTTGGATCGCGCGGCCCATTCGGTAAGCTTGATCACTTGCGATCCGCAGCCTGGTACCCGACCGGCATCGACGATTTGCCTTCCTCGACTGCGACCAAACACAGCGCGTCGGCTAGAATGACGGGCGGGCCACGCAATGTAGTGATTCCGGCTCCCAGTGCACCAACAGCTTCGTCTCCAGAGGGCAGATTTCCAACGACAGCGAAGCGCTTGGTTTTCTGCAAACCGGAGCGCTTGTCCATTTCGGCAATCGCCGCAAACCCCGACGCAGTCTTCCATCTGGTCGCGCGAGCGGGTTCCGAGCCGATGAGGGCGCCACAGAAGCAAGTCGCGGCTTTCTTGATCAATCTCCTGCAGTTCGGATCGGCCATCTACGCCCCCCTCTGCTGACTTGGCTACCCACCTGATTTGGCAGGTGACACAAAGACGCGTCCGCATGGGCGGACCGAAAGTCCGTCATGTTTGAGAAATATAGCTAAGAAGCGACAATTGTCTCGGCGGGTCTTATGCCTATTATTGTAAAGCCGCGCACATTGGGTCTTTTGACGAAATGCGAGCGCCATCCGCCAGGGGCGAGCCTCGTCATTTCCGTTTTCGCGATGTTCGACCTGGCCAACCCGGGTGCGGGCCGTCTGGAAGGCGAGCAGGACCTCTGGGTTATGGCAGCGAAGGAGCTTCCGCCCGGCAACCCTCTCGACATCGGCATGCCCAAGCCGCAAGCGGAAGTGCTCATCGGCGGACATGCCGCGGCACCAGAGGGGCGGCTGACCGAGCGCATGATGTTGGGCTGGACCGTCGGGTCGATGCAGAAGCACCTTCTGGTGACGGGCGACCGCTATTGGCAGATGGCAGCCTCCGGCTGACGACCGACAGCCGTGCAACCGTTCCGTCAAATACCGCTAACGCGGCAACGCGCGTTGGGGGCTCGGCTACTGGCAACCGGCTCGAGCGACTTGATCGGCGATGAAAGTATCACGTCTAATAGACAATCACGTTGTTCTTCATGCGCTTTTGGGCGATGGTGACATCTGCATTTGGCAGAGCAGTCGAGCAGTGGACCAGGGCCGCTCATTATCCAACAAGAGACAAAGCCTCGGTCAAAGGCTGCGCTCTCCGGGGTGACCGCGGCACCGTCATGGCCAACTTCCCGTTCTTAGAGCGCGACCGAAATCGTTCTTGAAGTGGCAACATGCGGTCACGTCCCGCGTTATCATTGCTGGAACGAACCGTCTTTTTCAACCTATCGGATTTGATGTCCAGAGTCTCAGGAAGCATGCACGCGATGATCGGACGTAATTCGCGTTGCGGTTCAGACTGCCTCGATAGCGGCGCTCGCTAATGCACGACTCCTTACGGCGTCAACTCTGCTTCGAGAGATATCTGCCACCGTAATACTCTCGCGAGGCCTTCCGACACACCGTCTCGTAGAACTCATCCGCGTCTTCGATGGTGTAACCAGCACCAGCGAAGCAGCCACGTGCCGTCTCCTGGAGCGTATGCCGTATTGACGTCGTGTCTTCGTAGACGGCGTTCAGACACGCGATGATGACTATAACGTCCTCCTTTGGAAGGCGTGGCTGTCCACTCATCAAGCGCGCGTGATTGATGCAGGCAACGGCATTGGCGCACGTGAACGAGTCACCCAGCCCCGAGCAGTCTTCGAATCCATTGCCTTGCTCGTTCAACTTGACGTGCGCGATGGGCAGATATTTCATGTCATCGATGTCCGGGTGGTTAAAGTCCTGGCCTATCGCGCGATCATGACCCGCTCGCCATTTCTGAAACCAGGTGTCGAGTTGGTGCAGTCCTGGCCCAACCCAGCTTTTGTTGCGTTTGAGCAGATTCTTATTTGGATCCTCGAACATAAGAGTCGCATCGAGCCTGTCGGTTTCCGCCCGTGACAGCCAGCCGTGCTCGCGCAAGGTCTGCATCACGACGTTCTCAGCGTGGCCCCAATGCGGATCCGCAGCGTACACCTGCCTGAAGTTCAGGATGGTCTGCCCAGCCGCGAACTGGGCCTCCTCTCTGAGGCCGCGGTGCTTCTTGAGCAGTGGCTCCAGCCTCTCGACGCATCGCTTGAAAGTTAGTCCCTTCTCGCCTTGGAAGGCGCCCCGGAAGTGCTGCACGCCCTTGTTCACGAAGGGCTGAGTGACCGATCGCGAAGTGTAGCCGTAAGCGCCAGTTGTCTCGTTAAGCACGCCCGTCAATGCGTACTTGTTCTTTCTGTCGTATAAGGGACTGTTCGTCAGGTCCGGATCCTTCGGCACCTTCGGCGGTTTATACTTGGCCACGCACTCGTCCTTGACAAGATGGCCCTTCATGCAACTCAGGTTCAGAAGTAGCGAAGCGTGCGCCGGCATGGAATCGACCAGGTGCGCAACGTGCACGTAAGTCGCCGCCCGGTAGTCGATCATCGTTACGAACAGGTTCATACCGCAGGTGCGGATTGGGTTGAGGGGACGTTCATTGAAACGCCGAGTGTCAGGGTCGGTGGCGTGATACGATGTGTAATACTCCCTCGCCTTCGCCAGAGCCAACCTGAGCCGTTCGTTACTGGTGAAGCCCTTCTTCCCGTCGTGCAGTGACGTGGTCGAAAGGAAGAAGTCGTTTGCGACCTCATTATAGGCGTAGCCCGCGCCAACAAGGCACAATCCGCATTTTACTGCGCTCGCAAAGTTTGGCCCGCGCCCCCTTTCGCCTCCACTATTCGTTCCCTTTTCGACCTGTCGCATTGCAGCGCTCCCCGAAGCTGGAGTTGCCCCGCCCCCGGCAAAGAGCCGATGAGGTGAAAGCCCCTCTCCATTGAGCGCAGTCATCGCATTCGCGGCCTCGGCCAGTCCGCCGACCATTTGCCAAACCTGGGAGCGAAGCGTAGCAAGTGAATGGCCCGCTTGGTGAGACGCACTGAGTGTACTTGGGGCCTCTGCCTGGCCGCCAACGATCAGCCAAACCCGGGAACGAAGAGAAGCAAGCGAGATTTCGTGGAACGCGGTCATCGCACTTAAGGCCTCACGCCGTCCATGAACGATCCACCGGTTGAGTCTCGGACGGCGCGGAGGCTGGTCTTCCCAATTCGCATCTCATGATGGTGAATCACTGATCGTGACGCAGGCTCACCGGTACGATCCCGGCACCCCTGCCGCTACATGCGCTCGATATAGTGGTCCGAACAGATCGACTTGATCGTACCGCGAGATCTCAAGCCGCCTAACGAACCGGTGTATATTCCCCGCGTATCTACGTTGTGCGTTGGACAATTCGTCCGACTCGCAGACCTCCTGTTCGAGCACCTCGTTGGCAGCAGCGACGAGCCCCGATCGAAGAACTTGGCGAAGAGCACCGGCTGGTGGTTGCGGGCCCGTGGCGACACCACTCGTCATGTCACGCGGAACGATGGTGAAGGCAATTCTTTCCTTCCGGCTTGCAGGCTTCCTTGGATATATCGCCTGCTTCTTCCCCTTGATTGTCATGTAGGCTTCAAGAGACACTTTCGTCGCCCAGTTTCTGGCATACGCGCTCAGCCGTTCGGTCTTGCTACTTGGATCGCGCGGCCCATTCGGTAAGCTTGATCACTTGCGATCCGCAGCCTGGTACCCGGCCGACATCGACGATTTGCCTTCCTCGACTGCGACCAAACACAGCGCGTCGGCTAGAATGACGGGCGGGCCACGCAATGTAGTGATTCCGGCTCCCAGTGCACCAACAGCTTCGTCTCCAGAGGGCAGATTTCCAACGACAGCGAAGCGCTTGGTTTTCTGCAAACCGGAGCGCTTGTCCATTTCGGCAATCGCCGCAAGCCCCGACGCAGTCTTCCATCTGGTCGCGCGAGCGGGTTCCGAGCCGATGAGGGCGCCACAGAAGCAAGTCGCGGCTTTCTTGATCAATCTCCTGCAGTTCGGATCGGCCATCTACGCCCCACTCTGCTGACTTGGCTACCCACCTGATTTGGCAGGTGACACAAAGACGCGTCAGCATGGGCGGACCGAAAGTCCGTCATGTCTGAGAAATATAGCTAGGAAGTGACAATTGTCTCGGCGGGTCTCATGCCCATTCTTGTAAAGCCGCGCACATTGGGCCTTTTGACGAAATGCGAGCGCCGTCCGCCAGGGGCGAGCCTCATCATTTCCGTTTTCGCGATGTTCGACCTGGCTAACCCGGGCGCGGACCGTCTGGAAGGCGAGCAGGACCTCTGGGTTATGGCGGCGAAGGAGCTTCCGCCCGGCAACCCTCTCGATATCGGCATGCCCAAGCCGCAAGCGGAAGTGCTCATCGGCGGACATGCTGCGGCACCAGAGGGGCGGCCGACCGAGCGCATGATGTTGGGCTGGACCGTCGGGTCGATGCAGAAGCACCTTCTGGTGACGGGCGACCGCTATTGGCAGATGGCAGCCTCCGGCTGGCGACCGACAGCCGTGCAACCGTTCCATCAAATACCGCTAACGCGCCAACGCGCGTTTGGGGGGCCCGACTACGCTGCGAACCGACTCGGCGCCGGCCATGAGGCTCTCCGCCGCAGCATGGCCGGCGAATTGGTGGCCCTGCCCAACCTCGAAAGCCCCGAGCATGCGATTCAGTTCATTGACACAAGCGCACCGCCTGCAACGTTCGGACCAATGGCGCTTGATGATAGGGAGCGTCTGCAATACGCGGGAACCTATGACGCTGCGTGGCTGAAATCAGTCGCGCCAGCTCTGGCGACCGACGCTGATCCGCGCCTTTTTCTATTCGCTCCGCCAGACCAGCGCATGACCGGCTTTATCTGCGGCGGAGAACCCTATGCGCTGCAGAACTTCTCGGCGGAGCATCCGTTCATTGAAGGTCGCCTACCGGCCTTTCGCGTGCGCTGCTTCATCGGCTGGAGCGATGCGGCGCGGGGCGTCTCGGAACTGCAGACGCGCATCGATACCCTGTGGCTGTTCGCGGGCGCCCGCCGCGGCATCATGATCTACCGCACCTCGATTGCCATGCAGGAATTGGACGGTGGTGACGTTGGCGACATTATGGTCGCCTACGAACGACAAAGTGAGCCCGCGCGTCCGTTAGATCATTATCTGACCGTCCGGCAGTTGCGGCTCGCCCCGGAGACGGCCGCACGCTATGCCTTTTCGGAACATCAACTCACCCCTGGGCCTTCGGTTGCCGAACGCGAGCGCCGCGCAACGCGGCGGCGCCAACTGGCCGAACAGCGTACAGAGCGGAAGATGGCCTCCATGCGCTGGGCGCTCGATCGGGAACTCGCGCGAATTGACCTTCCGCCTTCGCTGCGCCCCGCGATCGAGATACCATCCATCGAACCCTCGAGTATTCCGGAACTGTTGCCCGAAGAACTCGAGAGCGGCGAGATCGAATTGGCCGAGATCCTCGACGCGTTGGAGAAAGTACAGGAGAAGGCGGAATCCGACATCGACAAGCTCGCAGCGCAATACGAACCCGCACGCGCAGCCCATGGAAAGATTGCCGACGGAAACGCCGCATCGAACGATATCGACGCGTTGCTTGCCGCGCTCTCTTGCACGGACGCTGCGCCGTCGATGGACGCGACCCTAGAGGGAGATCTGCCGCTGCCGGTGGACATTGATCCGGCCTTCCTAGGCGATATCAAAGACAGGCTCACGCGCGCTAAGAACCGGCGCGGCAACCTCGTCGGCGCGGCACAGCAGCCGTTCGATGAGCAACAGCAACTCGAGCTTGCACATGCTCGTTTTTTTAACCTGGCGGCTGGCCGGCCGCTAGAGCCGATACGCAACGCTATAGCGGACGACGCCTTTTCACTTCCCGATATTCCGACGTTGGTCCTGCCGGAAGAAGCGCGCAGCGTCGCCCCGGAGGCGCCGCCGCGCCTGTCGATTGACGAGATACTGGCGCAGATCGAGAGCGCCGGTACACCGTCTGAGACCGCAGCACGTCTGCGGGCCGGCTTCGCCGATGCAGAAGCGGCGCTCAAAAAGGTCCTTTCTTCACTAGCCGCCGATGAGCGTCCGCCATTCGAGGCCTTGAGTGCAACCCGTCAAGCGGCAACCGCCGATGGACCCGAAGCAGCGATCGCCGCGGCCAAAACGGAATCTACGAAGGCGCTGACTGCCCTGCAGGCCGAGATCGACCAAGCGGAAGGTCCATTGGCAGCCGGCATGGCCGCGGCCAGGCTTGCCTCACCCAAGCCGCTCAGACCAGAAACCATGCTGGCGCCAGCTGTCGCGCGGGCGCTGGGGGATCTGGTGGAAGAGGAATTTCGGCGCGGCGGCACGGTTGCCGGACGCGATCTGGCCGGCGCCGACCTCTCCAGGCGACGATTCACGAACGCGGACTTCTCCGGTGCCTTTCTCGAACGCGCGAATCTAAACGGGACCGATCTCTCCGGCGCCAAACTCATGAAAGCCACACTATCAGGCGCGGCGCTCATCAACGCTGATTTAAGTACGACCGACCTGACCGAAGCAAATCTTGGTGAAGCCGACTGCCGCGGAACGCGTTTCGCGGGGAGCCTGCTTGTGCGAAGCAATCTTCTCGGCGCGCGCATGGCGGGCGCTTCCTTCGACCGAGCGCGTCTTATCGAGCTGCAAATTTTGGGGGTGCCGATGATCGCGGCAACCTTCCGCTCAGCGCAGCTGGATCAATGCTGCTTTATCCAAGCCACCCTCCATAATACCATTTGGGAGGACGCCATCCTCCGGCGGGTGCAATTCATCGATTTATCGTTGTCCGGCGCGAGCTTTGCTAACGCGCGAGTCGAGCAAACCTGCTTTCTCAGGGTGACAGCGCCCCAACTCGATCTCAGCAGCTCGCAATTAGACCAAGTCAGCTTCATCGGCGACATCGATCTGCGCGACGCCCACTTCGGCCGCAGCAGCGCCGAGGCGCTTTCCTTTCAGGCAGCCGACCTCAGCGGCAGCGACTTCACCCTGGCCCGAATAAATGGTGTCTATTTTGGTAAGTCGACTCTCGCCCGCGCCTCCTTCCGAATGACATCGCTGAAACGCGCGGTCTTCACCGGCAACAATCTGCGCGGCGCCGACTTCTATGCCGCCAACCTACTCGAGGCACATCTCAATCAGACCGACCTGACCGGCGCCAGCCTGCGCCATGCAAATCTCTATGGTGCCGACCTGATGGGCTCTGCTTTAGTCGCCGCCGATTTGAGCAACGCCAATATCGATCGTACCGTTATGATGGTCCCGCGTCATGTCAGTTGATCTGCTATTGCAGTCGATCGCCCATAATTTCCCCGTACGCGACGCTCGCATCGATGGCCAGATGCTATCTGGACTGAGCCTGAATGATGGCGTTGTGCTAAGTTCCTCCTTTCGCGACAGCAGCTTCTCGGGCGCCTCCCTGACTGGCATGATGTTTCATGACTGCGACTTCAACGCTGCTTCCTTCGCCGACGCTCGCTTCGAAAAATGCACGTTCGTTGGTTGCCGTGCTGCCGGATCTGACTGGCGACGAGCAGGCTTCACCCAGTCGACGTTCATGTCATCGGATTTGGGCCTTAGCGACTTCAGCGAGACGCGGTTTACCCAGACGACAGCGATGCGTTGCGTCTTGGACCACACCGTCCTGCGCGGCGCGATTCTATCTCAAAGCGCTATCATGGATTGCGGGCTTGCCGAGGTCGTGCTCGACAATGCCACGCTTACGAACGCCGCCATCACGCAAGCTGATTTGCGTAGTGCGCGGGTCACGGGAATGCGTTGCGACACGATCGTTTTCTCGGAATGCGATCTGTCGGAGCGAGATCTCACCGGGCTGATGCTTGCCCGAGCGAACCTGAGCGGCGCCAAGCTCAACCGCACAAACCTGTCCGGCGTCGACCTCTCCGGCTCAATTTTGACTGGTGCGAGCCTCGTGGGTGCCGACCTCTCCAACACGACCGCCCCGAACACACTTTTTGTTAGGGCTGACCTGCGAGCGGCCCAGCTGCGTAATGCCAATTTGACGCAGTGCGTTTTCACAGAGGCGCGCCTCGATGGCTGCGATCTCTCGGGCGCACAACTGGAGATGGCGGTTTTCACGGGTGCATCGGCCAGGTTCGTTTCATTTGCCGGTGCCGACATGTCCTACGCGCTGATGCATCATGCCAAGGTCGATGGCAGCGACTTTTCCGGTTCGCGCTTTCTGCGCACTGACTTTCATTGTGCGTCGACCGGCGGCCGTCTATTCGTGCCCCAGCAAGGCAACGCACTGCATACCGTATCTGAACGCGCTATCGCCGAACTCTACGATGCGAGCCGCATCGTCCCGTTCAAAGGAGGGTGTTAACCGATGACCTTTGTCAATGCAAATGGCCCGATGCCGGCGGTGGATTACGGCTTTCCCGACGTCTGCAACACACCATTCGGCCCTGTCGTCGTGCCTACCCCCTATCCGAACATCGCGACGAACACGGCGGCCATTCCCACGCAGTCTCGTTGTCTCATCATGTGCATGCCTGCGCACAACATGACGACCGAGCGTCCGGTATCGTACGGTGACAATGCGGGTTTGGCCCTCGGCGTCATCTCTGGCCTTGTCATGGGTCCTGGGCGCGCCAAGGCCGGGTCCGACAATTTGTCGATCGGCGGGGCCCCGGCAACCAAAATGGGGATGCCGACGAAACAGAATGGAGCCAATCCGAACGCGTTCGGAGTTTCACTATCGCCCTCTCAAACCCGCTTGATGGCGCAGCGCTAATGCGCCGACAGTCCTACGATTAGGGAGCCTACTATGCCAAATGCCTACACGCGACTGTTCGTCCCAGAAACACCAGTCTCTCCCGTGACGAAATCAACCTATCTGCGCCTCGGTTCTTATTCGGAGGAAGAGGCAAATATTGTCACTGGACTGACGACGACTGTCGACCAGGGCCTTGCTGGCACGAGTCAGTACGAAAGCGACAACACCGGCATGCTTGCCTTCACCAATACGGACTTTCAGGCAAACGTTGAAGGTGCCGCATTGATGAAAATCGGTCGCGGTCAGACCACGGAGGTCATGAACGGCAACTCCCAACATAAGGTCTCGGAAGGTACTTATGATATCTCCGCCGAGAAGGGCATATCAATCACGGCTGGCGCTAACGGGACGCCCGCCGATATCACGCTCACGGCCTCGAACCGCGTCAAGCTAATCAACAAAGGCAACAAGTCGGAAACTACCACCGGTGACGTGGAAAAGCGGACGATGGGCAACACCAAGGAGCTCTTCCTAGGCACCAAATTCACTTGCATGAGTGGCGCAGCTACCAAGCTGACGATGGCCCACAAAGTATCCATTTTTCTCGGAGAAGCCTTCACGTACAAGGTCTCCCGCGAATGTTGCGTCAATCTCAGTGATTTTAACTCGATAACGGTCGGCAACAGACTTGATGTTGTCCAGGGAAACGACATCAAGCAAGTGATCGGAAACTCGACCAAATCTGTCTTTGGCCCCGACTTCAAATCGGCCGATAGTGATACCAAGATTCTCAGAAGAAGCAATTTCAAACTCGCGCCAGTTGACGATTTGAAGGTGGTCGGCCGCGACGGCAAGGTCAGCAAGACCAGCGTGTCCGTCACAGAAGAAGAATTGAGAAAGGGAAAGCTGAATACTGAACAGTACGATGTTGTGAACCGAACAGCGGAGATCGTGTCCAGCACCGGCAAGGACGAAGTCATACAAAAGAATTCGATAAATTTCATGTAGCCGACTGGAGAGCGGGAATGACGATGACAATCCGCGTCACAAACAGCGACAGCTTGGCGATGGCCGAGCGCTTGCTTGAACCTGGACATCACACAGCCCATGTAGTGTCAGTCAGCGATGACGGCAGTGTGATGGAGGTCGAAGTCGCTGGCGCTCGTCACACGGCGACGGTGGCTGTTGGCTGCCTGATCCGGCCTATACCACGGGACAGAGTGCTGCTCTTCGCTAACGTGGAGCAAGCCTTTGTCGTGACCGTGCTCGAGCGGGCGGCTTCCAATGATGGCATGCTCGGCTTACCAGGATGTCGCAACATATCGATTGAGGGCGAGACCATCACCGTCGCCGCGCGCCAGCGCATATCCTTGCGCGCCGATAGTATCGATCTGCAGGCTACGTTGTTTGCCGTGCTCGCGAACAAAGGCACCTGGATCGGCAAGCTCTACACGTTAATCGCGGACCGTGTCCGATGCTCGGCGCGGACCCAGGAAACGAGCGCCGAGTTGCTTACGGTGAAGGCTGGCGAACGTGTCTCGGTGATCGAGCGTATCGACTCATTGCAGACCGAAACCCAGGTTATCAGGGTCACCGGCATTGCCTCCGAGATAGCCCACAGCAAAGTCATCGCGGTGAGCGAGGATCTACGCCTCGACGGCAAACGCGTGACGGTTGCATAATGCGCATGCCGACCACTGGCGTGCCCGGCCCGACCCGACAAGATCGGCTTAGGACGGCGCAGGAGTTTATTGCGGCCGGCCGTCTCGAGGAAGCGGAGGCGCTGTTGGAGCAGGTCGTCGCCACAAGCGATCCGGATACGCTCAGTGCAAAGGCCGCAGTAGCGCTCGCACGGCAACGCACGGAATCGGCGTTCGAGCTGCTGGTGGAGGCGGCGACCGGTCATCCCGATCACGCTGGGCTTGCTACTAACCTCGGGATCGCCTATGTGCTGCTCGGCAGGTTTGACGAGGCGGTTATTTGCCTCAAACGCGCAGCGGCGCTCGCCCCACGCAGCCAGGAGATCAAGCTCACGCTGGCTCATGCGCTGGAGAGCCGCGGTGACGTTGCTGAAGCCCGCGCGATTACAAAGGCTGTTGTCCAAGACGAGCCGGGCAATGCGCGCGCCCTCCTTCAGCTCGGCACACTCGATATCGGCTTGCGCGATTACTCGTCGGCCGAGATCGCCCTGCTTCGTGCCCTGGAGCTTGTTCCCAACGATCCCGATACGCTGCGCAATTTGTCGGTACTCTTGTTTGAATGTGGCCGCTTCGAGGAGGCGCTGAATGTTGCGGAACACGCGCATCTGCGCGCGCCGCTCGACACGGCCGGGCTCTCGCATCTGGCTTATTGCCGTGCCGCGATGGGACTTTGGGCGGAAGCGGAAGCAACCTGCAGGAGATTGCTCGCCTATGCACCGACCCATCTTGGCGCGCGCGAAATCCTTACCCGCGTCATGATTGCCAATGGCCAGGAGGAACGCGCAATTGCGGAGCTCACAACGTTCGTACGCGCGCACAAATCGCGCCCTGCTGCTGCGCTTCTTCTGGCCGACATCTTGCGGTTCGTTGGACGGTTTGATGAAGCCCTAACGCTCGCCAGCTACGTCTCGCGAACGCAACCTCACGATGAAGCGGCTAAATCTCTCGCGACCGCGCTTGAACTGACGCTCGGTCGCTTCCCGAGGCCCGAGCCGGCTGCCTTGGGAGTTGGGATGCGAGTAATCGTGCCACCGAGGACTGGCGCCCTCGAATTCATCGCACTCGCTCGTCTCTTGCGTCGGGCGACGAGCCAGCAATATGTGCATGTTGTCGCGGAGCCACGTTACCAGGCTCTTCTTAGGAATGTAGCCGAGCAGGCCATTCTCGATGAGCCGAGGTCCGGGCTCTCAACTATCCCGCTGCAATCCTTATTGCGCATTCTGTCGACGGACTCGCGGAACATTGCCGTTGATGTTCCCTACCTGCGGCCCGACGCCGAGCTGTCAGCGAAATGGCGGGATGCCTTGGCCGCCTTTCCAAGGCCTTGGGTTGGCATCGTGTGGGAGGGCGGCGCTCTCGGCCTATCGATGGAGCAGATCGCCGCCGTGATTCCTCACTCGGTGACGCCGGTCAGTTTGATGACCGACGCGCGACGGCATGACATGAGGCGATGGAGCCGTCCGATCGATGTTGGTGTGCATATCGAAGAGCCTGCGGAATTCATTGCGGCGATCGCCAATCTCGACGCCGTGGTCGGGCCCGACAGCTTCGCCATCCATATCGCCGGAGCGCTCGGCCTTAAAGGGGTAGTCTTTGTTCCGCGCGGTTATCCCTGGTATTGGGCTCAGGCGGATGGCAAGCCACTGTGGTATCCTTCATTCGAGGTTGTCGTGCAGGAGCGGCTCGGCGATTGGTCCGGCCCGATCGACGACGGTCGGCTTCGGCTCGAGACCCTGCTGCGCACACAAACGATTGACTGAGCGGCAAGCCCTTGCTCGTCGGTGGACTGGGGAAAATGTCGACGAATGGGTTTGGTGGCGTACCAACAGCAGCTAGCTGAGAAGCCGAGGCAAGCCGAGCAAGCGGCGCAGCCGCGGTGAGCAGCGCGCCCCCCGAGATCATCCGCAGGAAATTACCCTCACGCCTCTTCCGACAACCTGGACGACCTGTTCGAGAAAGCCGCTGAAAAGTCTGACCGGCAGCGAAGACCCTGAGAGAGCCTACTCTGTCTTCGTAAGTTGGCGAATGATCTCGGGCGTCTGGGACGTATGATTAGAGCAGACGACGCATCCTTGCGCGCACACGCCGAAAGTATTGACTTCATGACCACCACATGATTGGCGCGATGGGCATGTTTCTTCGATTTCGCAAGGGCTGCTGGCTCGATGGTCGGTGTCAAGTCCTTGCCCCTCTAAGGCCGACGATGATCTCATCGAAGCTGCCTGTGGTCTGAGTCGGAGAACTACCAGGACTGATGGTGACAAGCTTCGAAAGCTTGCAAAACAGTTCATTGAGGACCTGAAAGACCTAGCAAGCTGCTGAAAAAGTGGTTTTGCGAGTTGGACGGAGTGTGATTCCGTGCATGTGTCTGATTCCGTTCGGCTGGGGGACGCGATGCGCGGGGCAGATCAGCGGTCGGAAGGCATATACAGCTACCTGCCGTTGGAGCAGCGCGTTCCAGCGGATCACCCGTTGCGTGCGATCCGCGACTTGGCCGACGCGGCGCTGAAGGATCTGTCGCGACTTTGCCAGACTGTACGCCCGCCATGGCCGACCGTCGATTCCGCCGCAGCGGCTGTCGCGGGCGCTGCTGCTGCAGGCGTACGGCCCGTTGCCGTTCTCGATCATCAGATGCCCCATGTGGCAGAGCTTGGCCTCGTTGCCAGCGGCCTTGCGAAACAAGCGGGCGTCGGGGTCGTTCGAAGAACGCGTGTCGTGCTTGCGCTTCTCGCCACGGAAGTCGCGCTCGACATTGCGTCCCTGACCGCTGCCCGACTGCTTTTCGCTCCACATGGCCAAGCTTCGCAAGCAACGGTTCTTACCGCTGGATCCGAGCGTCGAGCCGCGACTGGAAGGCTCGTGTCGCGAACGAGACCTGCTGCTCGGGCGCAGCCCGGATGCGTTCTTCGTGACCTGTGAGGGGCATCGTCTCGGCGATTGCGGGGCGCGTTACCACTTCGCGCATGTATACCAGCAGAGCGGGCTAAGGCTTCAGTTCGTTCGGGTTCTGCGACGCTCGAATAAGGGGTTGGCATTTCGAAGTACGCCGGAGCGGCTTGCGATCTGGACTCGGCCGCGTTGTACGCATGTCAGTTCGATGTCGGCGAGGCGGTCCAGATCCGCCACCACACGTCAATCCCTCATAGGCCCTCATCCCGTTCGCGCGCCTTCGGTGCAGCGCCGAGACCAGCCTGTTCAACTGATCGCTCTTCTTCCTCAGGTCGCCAGTGGCCGTCGACCAGTGCTTTTCGCTGACGAGATTGCGCTCGCGCCAGGCGGTCGAGAGTTGCTCCAGCATGCTCGACTTCTCGTCTTTGGTCGAGTGCACCTCGAGACAGTAGTTGCCCAGCCCGGTGGCCTGCGTTCGCCGCCTGACGCCTTTGAGCGCTTCTGCGAGACGAACAGCACCATCTTCTCGTGTGCGAGGCAGTTGGCGATAGTCTGGATTCTTGCCCCGGCGGGCCGAACATACATAGTCCGCGCCGCGCTTGGGGCAACGACAGTAGCGATCTGCAAAGAATCGGCCGAGAGCGGCGCGAACAGTTCGATCGGATCGATGATCTCGCCGATGGTTCGCGCATCGATGAAGCTCGCCCCGGACCATCGTAGCTGTGGGTCGGGGGTATCCATCGGGTGACGCGCGACGGGATTGGGCTTGAGCAAATCTGTGCGGTCGACGAGATCCTTCCACATCAGGTACTTAATGAAGGACAACGTCGCGAGCGTGATCGGCTCGGTGACTTCCCAGCCATTGATGCTCTTAATGTGGCCGCGGACATCTTCGAGCTGGCGAGGCGGATCGGCTCACTCTGAAATGAGTGGGTTTGAGTTGGGCCGGTGCTCTCCGACTTGTCGGCCGAACTCAATCCGCGGGCTGCTGAAATACGAGCTTAAGAAATTCGGCGGAAGCTGATCTGGATGATCGGGCTTGCAACGATGCTCATGGGCCTGTTTGCCTCACTGTCGGGTTGCCGCATCGCCAAAACAGTCGTGTCGGTGACGGCAGCCATGCGCCAGCTCGGCGACGGCCGGTGCGATGTGGTTCTGCCGGCTAGGGGTTCTAGGAAATAGCCTCCATGTAGAAGGTACCGAGTCTGATGTCTTTCGAATGCGGGAGCTTCTCCTTCTGCACGATCAACATGTTGCCTCAGGCAATTTTAAGCGTGTCGCCGCCGATCTCCCGGTTGCAAGGGCAGAGCTCATGAGTCTGTATCGCATCCAGAACGCGTAGCGTGTCCTTTGGGCTCCGGCCGACATTGAGGCTTGTCGCATAGACATGCTGGATCGTGTTCTCAGGATCGACGATGAAGGTGTAGCGATGCGCGATGCCATCACGCGAGCGGACTCCAAGGCCATCGACCAGCGCGCCCTTGGAGTCGGCAAACTGCCAGATCGATAGACGGTGCAGGTCCTTGTGCTCACGCCGCCAGGCGAGCTTGCAGAACTCGTTATCGGTCGAGCCACCAAGTACGATTGCATTGCGATCGGCGAAATCCTTGGAAAGGCGGGCAAACTCAGCGATTTCGGTTGGGCAGACGAATGTAAAATCCTTCGGGTAAAAGAAGATGACTTTCCATTTGCCTGGAAAGCTCCTCTCAGTCAGCGTCTCGAAGGCGCTCTGCCCGTTCTCCTGGTGCAGGTGAAAGCCGGGCTTCACGCCTGTGATGTCGAACGGCGGCAACTTACTTCCAATTCCAGACATATTGTCCTCACAGCAACATCGCGTCACGCGGAACTGCGTTCCGGGACTAGCCAAGCAAGCGATATGCCACCCGATCAGACGGCAAGTACCCACCGTGCCGGTCGACATCCGCCTTCGATGGCGGTGTCCTCGAACCCGATCTGCACTGTATGATCTCCTCAATCGCCTTGGGCTAAGGCCCGGCGTTCCCCGTTCTGCGCTCTTTCGCCGGGCGGTCGTAATGGAACAAACGCGCCAAGGCTTTGTCCGGTTTCCGTCAAAGCCCTTGCCGCTGTCGTCTCCGGCACGGCATCCGGTCTCGGACGCCGCGCAATTAGTCGAGCATGGTCAGGCGCTTGACGCACCCGCGAACGAAATGGCATGCCGGTTGCTAAATGGATGCAGCAACAACGAGTGAGGGCTGAGGGCACGCCGACGCCGATGGCGAGCGATGGCCTCCTTCCCGAAACCCGTGTGCCCACGTTTCTGAGAGAGAAACAGCCTCGCGCGTTCGGCGCGAAAAAGTTGGCAATCGGTTGATGGAGAGCAACATGTCTTCGCTGAGACAAATCGCGTTTTATGGCAAGGGTGGCATCGGTAAATCGACGACGTCGCAAAATACGCTGGCGGCCCTTGCTGAGCTGGGCCAAAAGATTCTGATCGTCGGTTGTGATCCCAAAGCAGACTCGACCCGCCTTATCCTGCACGCCAAAGCGCAGGACACCATTCTGAGCCTGGCGGCGAATGCCGGCAGCGTCGAGGACCTCGAAATCGAGGACGTCATCAAGCTCGGCTACAAGGACATTCGATGCGTCGAGTCCGGCGGTCCGGAGCCGGGGGTCGGGTGCGCCGGAAGAGGCGTGATCACTTCCATTAACTTCCTGGAGGAAAATGGCGCCTATGAGAACATCGACTACGTCTCTTACGACGTGCTCGGCGACGTCGTCTGCGGCGGCTTCGCGATGCCTATCCGCGAAAACAAGGCACAGGAAATCTACATCGTGATGTCCGGCGAGATGATGGCGATGTATGCCGCCAACAACATCTCCAAGGGTATTCTGAAGTATGCGAATTCCGGCGGCGTGCGCCTCGGCGGCCTGATCTGCAACGAGCGGCAGACCGACAAGGAGCTGGAGCTTGCAGATGCTCTTGCCAAGAAGCTCGGCAGCAAGCTGATCTACTTCGTGCCGCGCGACAACGTCGTTCAGCACGCGGAGCTGCGCCGCATGACGGTGCTGGAGTACGCGCCAGATTCCAAGCAGGCGGATCACTATCGCAATCTCGCGACCAAGATCCACAATAATGCTGGACAAGGCGCTATCCCGACGCCAATCAGCATGGACGAGCTCGAGGATATGCTCATGGAGCACGGCATCATCAAGCCCGTCGACGAGAGCTTGGTCGGCAAGACCGCCGCCGAGCTCGCCGCTGTTTCGGCATAATTCATGTTGTCGTTGTCGGCCTTCTCGATCCGGGAAGGCCGACATCGTCCACTCAGATGCTGGGGGACCCTCATGATTGGTACACAAAGGAAATTGGCCGATACGGTGTTACCTCCTCTATCGGCAGCTCACGTCGCCGAGCAGCGCGATGGAAGTAAGCTCTACGGCCTTCTGACTGGCAGCCATCCAACAGAAGTCGACATCAGCGATAATTACGATTTCGATCGCCATGTGCTCGCTTGCGTTCTCGCCGCATCCGCTATGGATGGCGGCCAACTTCCCGAACGGGCTGGCCTGACTAACCAGGAGCTCAATGCGCTCCTAGTGCAATACTTCCCGTCCAGCCCGGTCAGAAGGTGTACTTGGCGCGAACAGCCCGCGTTAGCGGCTCCTGACGAGACAATTATGGTGCGCGACCTCCTGCTTGCGCAACGCTCCACCCATAGCGAGGTCGGCGGCTGGTTGGCGACGATGATCGCGCGGCGCGCCATGGAGCCCAATCACTTGTGGGAAGATCTCGGTTTGCGGAAGCGGGACGAATTGTCCCGCCTCCTGACGCGCCATTTCGGGCCGTTAGCGGCTCGCAACTCCAAGAAGATGCGCTGGAAGCGTTTCTTCTATCGCATGCTATGCGAAGATGACGGTCTGGTGATGTGTACTACGCCGGTCTGCACGGAATGCAATGATTTTGATCTTTGCTTCGGCGAGGAGAGCGGAGAGAGCCGGATGGCAGGACGACGGCGTGATCATCTGCGTCGTCGCGATGACTCCGTTGAAAAGACCGGCTCACCAACCAAGCGCTGGACCCGCGATTGCTTGGCCGCTCCCAGCGCATTGTGATCGGCAAGCATTCAGGGCTTGCCGCGATCACTTCGCTGTTGTCCGAGTTGCAGCTATCGGTCACCGCCGAGAAAACCGAACCATCATCGCGCGCGTCCGCAAGCATGCCACGAGCACAAAGGCCGGTTGCCCAGCAACGGTGGTGGCAAGCTGGCGCGATATTCACGAGGGCTCCCTCGCCAACGGCGGGTGATCGGTTGGTCAGCCATGCGCGCCGCGCGATCAGGTTGAAACATTCGGCCCGGATGGTTTCTGGGCGCGGATCTCTAGATGAAGGTTGAGAATGATGACGGACGGCATCCTTTCGCAATTGAAGAAGGCCTCGGCAGCAGAGGAGTTTTTTGCACTGCTGGGCGTCGAGTACGACGAGAAGATCATCAACGTGGCGCGGCTTCACATCCTGCGTCGCATGGGTCAATATCTTGCGGGTGAGGAGTTGACCGGTGCATCCGATCCTGACATCGCCTTGCGTTGTAAGGCTACGCTTGAGCGCGCCTATGCCGACTTCGTTACGTCCTCCCCGATCGAACAGCGCGTGTTCAAGGTCCTCAAGGATGCGGCAGCGCCACAACCGAATGAGCATCCAGCATTGGTCCAGCTCGGTTCCTTGGAGTGAATCGAGTTTATATCTCGTGCTCTGGACCGTGAAAGTCCGGAGCTGACATCCCTAGGGCTTCCAATTCAAACGGAAGTTGCGGTGGCCTCGTGGATCCGCAGCTTTAACACTCACTCCGCTCTCCTTAAATGCCAATCACGACTGAGCGCTGGTTTGTCCATCCTTTCAAGCTCCTATCTCCTCCAATGTACGCCGGCAGCGGGAAGCGCACATTTGGCGAGGAAAGCCCACCAGATTCGGATGACTGCCTTGTGTCGCATTCCGGACACGCCTCGACTCGGCTATCGAATGGTCCGATCGTCGTGAGAGGCAGCCAACCCAATTTCCTTCAGCCAGAGTCTGTATTGGCGCCCAATTTTAATCGCCTACGCAATTGGTACGACAATTGCTGACATATGCTCAGCCAGTCTGGAGAAGCGCATGCACATCTTGGTCCGCATCGATGTTGGTTTTGATGTCGCGCAGGTTCGCGCGCGCTGCCTGTCGGCACCGTGATGCGTCGCGACGCCAAAGCGATGGCCGCATATTCCGACCCGGCTCAGCTGAAAGCTGCGCTTGATCCGCGCCAAAGGTTCGTCGACGATATCACCCCCGTTGGCCGATCCATGGCCGAGGTTTCGCCGGGGCAGTCCTTGCTCTCCAGCGCCGGTCGCGCGGCGCCGTTGACGGGGGGGACCCCGGCGCTCGCGCCCTCGCCAAGAGTTGCGGACTTGCCGCTGCGATCGGCGAGAGATCGAGCGCATTCGGAGCAATGGATCGCGTTTTCACAGGCAAGCACGCGGATAATGATATCAGCCGAGCCTCCGCCATATCCTCGATCCGTTCCAGTTCGGTTGCATCTCGAAGATGAGGGGGACAAATCGATCGGCTCGCGTGAGCGGCGTGGAGAACCCGAGACGCGTGCTTCCGGGCTCGTCGACACATCGAGCAATGTCTGTCTCGGCCCCGCGCTGCTGGCAGGCGGCGCCGACTGAATGGCGGCGGGCACCCGGCCGAACTTTTGACTGAAGCAATCCTCAAGCGCGAATTCAAAGCTGGGGGCGGAGCGCGCTCCGCTGGCGAACCGCTACTGAACAACGGATGGGAGTACAGATGATGAGCACCGCACCCAAAAGCGCAGCTCCGGCCGCGGGTGGTGGTCGCGCAGCGACCAAGAGGGAGCTACCCGAACGATTTAAGGCGTATAAGCACGTCTGGGTCTTCATCGAGCAGGAACGCGGGGTTGTGCACCCCGTCTCCTGGGAGCTGATGGGTGCCGGCCGCCGGCTCGCTGACAAGCTCAACGTCGACCTCGCCGCGGTTGTCATCGGCCCGGTCGGGGAGACAACGGAGCAGGCGGTCGCCGAATCCTTCTGTTACGGCGCCGACCTCGCCTATATCGTCGCGGACCATCTCTTGGCCGACTATCGCAATGAATCTTATACCAAGGCCCTGTCAGAGCTGGTCAATACGTACAAGCCGGAAATCCTACTCCTAGGGGCAACTACACTCGGCCGGGATCTCGCCGGCTCAGTGGCCACCACACTGCTCACCGGCCTAACTGCCGACTGCACCGAGCTCGCTGTCGATCCCGACGGCTCGCTTGCAGCGACGCGGCCGACGTTTGGCGGTTCACTGTTGTGCACGATCTACACACTCAACTATCGTCCACAGATGGCAACCGTCCGCCCGCGCGTGATGCCGATGCCCGAGCGCGTGACGGGGGCCGTCTGGCGCGTCATCTCGCATCCGCTCGGGCTTGTAGAAGAAGATATCGTCACAAAAGTCCTCTCGTTCCTGCCGGACCGCGATTCCAAAAAGTCCAACCTTGCCTATGCGGACGTGGTCGTCGCTGGAGGGCTCGGTCTGGGATCGCCTGAGAACTTCCAGCTGGTACAGCAACTTGCGGACGTGCTTGGCGCCGAATACGGCTGTTCGCGGCCGCTGGTCCAAAAGGGCTGGGTCACCTCGGAGCGACAAATCGGCCAGACTGGGAAAACCATTAGGCCAAAGCTTTACATCGCGGCCGGCATTTCCGGGGCGATCCAGCATCGCGTCGGAGTTGAGGGTGGCGACCTCATCGTTGCCATCAATACCGACAAGAACGCCCCGATCTTCGACTTCGCCCATATCGGTATCGTCACCGACGCCATTCGACTGTTGCCGGCATTGACCTCTGCATTCCGCGCGCGGCTGTCGCCGCACTCGCACGACCGCATCGCCGGCTAGGGAGCTTGTTATGATCGAGGAAAAATTCGACGCGATCGTCGTGGGTGCTGGCATGGGCGGGAATGCGGCGGCGCTTACGATGGCCCAGCGTGGCCTGAAAGTGCTGCAGCTGGAGCGCGGGGAGTATTCGGGGTCTAAGAATGTGCAAGGAGCCATCCTCTATGCCGATATGCTGGAGAAGCTGATCCCGGATTTCCGCGAGGATGCACCGCTTGAGCGGCATCTGGTCGAGCAGCGCTTCTGGATCATGGACGAGCGTTCGCACACCGGGCTTCACTATCGCTCCGATGATTTCAATGAGGAGAAGCCGAACCGCTACACCATCATCCGCGCTCAGTTCGATAAATGGTTCTCGCAGAAGGTCCGCGAGGCCGGCGCCACGGTGCTGTGCGAGACCACGGTGACCGAGCTCCTCCAGGATTCACTTGGGCGGGTGGTCGGGGTGCGCACAGACCGCGATGGCGGTGAAATCCATGCAGATGTCGTCGTGCTGGCCGAGGGGGTGAACGGAGTGCTCGGGACGGGTACGGGGTTAAGAGGGCGGCCGAAACCGGATAACGTGGCACTCGCGGTCAAGGAGATGCATTTCCTGTCGCGCGAGACAATCGATGCTCGCTTCAGTCTCAAAGGCGACGAGGGGCTCGTCATCGAAGCTGTCGGAACCATCTCCCGCGGCATGACCGGCATGGGCTTCATCTATTCCAACAAGGAATGCATCTCGCTCGGTATTGGCTGTCTTGTTGCCGATTTCCAGCGTACCGGCGAGACGCCCTACGGCTTGCTCGAGGGTTTCAAGCGTCACCCCTCCGTTGCGCCGCTGATCGAGGGTTCGGAAGTAAAGGAATATTCCGCGCACTTGATCCCCGAAGGTGGGTACAAGGCGATCCCGCAGCTTTGTGGTGAGGGCTGGGTCGTCGTCGGGGACGCCGCCCAGCTCAACAACGCCATCCATCGCGAGGGGTCCAATCTGGCGATGACGTCGGGCCGTATCGCGGCGGAAGCGATCTGTCTTATCAGATCGCGAAAGGATCCGATGACGGCGAAGAATCTTTCGCTTTACAAAAAAATGCTGAATGACTCCTTCGTAATCAAGGACCTGAAGAAGTACAAGGATATGCCGGCACTGTTGCATACCCACTCGCAGAACTTCTTTCTCACATATCCGCAGCTCTTCTCGAAGGCGATGCAGGATTACGTGCGCGTCGACGGCACACCAAAGCTCGAGAAAGAGAAGCTGACGCTGAACTCGTTCATCAAGGCGCGATCGTGGAGTGGACTGTTCAGCGATGCCGTCCGCATTGCCCGGGCCTGGCGCTGATCACGAAGCAAAGATAACGACGATTGACGGAGCCAGAATCAATGCCGTGCGAGCCATCCCAACGTGTCGAGGACAAACTATTCTACAACCGTTATCTTGTTGATTCCGGCCGCGCCCATATCAAGGTGCGGCCGCACACCACGCCATCGTCGCAGCTGCTATCGATGCTGAAGGCTTGCCCAGCACGGTGCTACGATCTCAACGATAAGGGTCATGTTGAGGTTACAGTCGACGGGTGTCTCGAGTGCGGCACCTGCCGGGTGATTTGCGAAGGAAGCGGTGATATCAAGTGGAGCTACCCACGGGGCGGTTACGGTGTGCTATTCAAGTTTGGTTGAAGCTTCAGGGGAGCGCCTGACTTTGGCAGGATGCGGCGTTGTCGCGATGCAACGAGATGCGCGGGACTCGAGATTTCACCCGGGCACATTCAATCGGGGCAACGGGCAGGCCCTTGCATGGTGGACAACCGCAGCTTCCCAGCTTCCCCCATGATATTCCCGAAGACAGCCAAATCGAGCGGATCCAAAACAAGGGCGCGACGCATTGTATCGCGGGGATATATCGCCGGCCGGAGAGCATTATGATGATTCGAGTACAAAAGAGCAGGGCAGCCGCTAACGCGCGGGGAGCAGAGGTAGGCCGTGAGAGTTCGGTTGTCGACATCCAGGCATGCATAGCCGAACTGAGAAGCTTGCCGCGCGAGAAGCTCGCGGATGCGGTGTTCATGCTCTCGATGAATGCAAGACGGCAGGGCGAGTTGATCCGACAGGCGATCGAGAAGCGCGCCGAGGTCGACTTGGACTTTGATCCGCCGGCGAATGCGGATTTGGCGACCTATCTCGCCAATGATGCGGTCTCGACCTTACGCCACCACGTTGTTGACCTTCCGGACTTGCTGGACTTCTTGGTTCAGCAAGCGCCTGACGTCTGCTTCACCGTCCATCGGGAGGAGGCCGTTTTGCTGCTCGCCGCAATCATTCGCGAACAGCGGCTCGAAGGAGTCCTTGAAGGCCTCAGGCTCGCCGGGCTGCTGAATGAGCCAGCGAAGGGTCGTCATGCCGGGATCGGTTCGAACGCGGACTTGAGGGGAGCCGCCGACGGCGTGTGAGTGTTCAGGGCGCTTTGAGGATAGTCCCTGCAGAGGGTCAAAACCGCGTCGAAAGTCGCGGCGTAGTTCCTTCGTCCTCCGTTTGACGTTTATCGCTGACGCGGAGCCGCTATGCACGCCCGGTCGCAGTCCCCGGCCGCGTCAAGCTCGGGTCTTTATAGTGAGCACAAGATCACAAGATCCGCAGTTCTGAGCTTTCTTGCTCAGTTGCAGCACGCGCGGTGCGCTGCTGGCGGATCACGGAACCGTTCGTTAACAGCCTAGCAAGGGAAATCACGGCAGAAGGCCAAGCAGCGGCGAGGCGGACGCCGCTTTTGCGCAGATGGCAGCCTTGCCGGGCGCAAGTTGATCCATGTTCACTTTAGCGTCCGGTTTGGCGCCACGTCCTCCCGACCATGCTCAAAGGAGTAAGATGGTCTCAAACTCTCGTAAGCGCGAACGGCGCAAGACACAAAGTCGCGAGCTCGGCAGGAACGATGCCATCTCGGCCCTGATTCTTGGAAACCATGGACTCGCGGTTATGCCAAGACGCCGCCTTTTGAGTTTGAGAGAGAGCGGCATTCGCCTCAGAAGAATGATGGGGTTCTCCAGGGCCTGACAAGACAAGGGCGTGGCACGGAAACAACAATCAAATTCCGCCGGGTAGCCCAGGCGACCTTCAGCAGACCGGCGACCCACAAAATGCTCCAGGCCATGGCGACCCTCCGTTTATGGCAGGGTCGTGCCCGCGGCTGATGTAATGATGAGCTGCAGGCCGACCTTCGCCAGGGCTCGCGATTCGCTTCGATCAGGCAGCGGCCTAACTGCTCTCAAAGATCAGCTCTCCGACGTTGTTGGTTCAGCGAATTCACACGATCGACAAAGCAGAAAGCCGTCCGTTCCGTTCATGCGATCGGCAATGTTGCGAAAAGTCGCCCCTTCGAAGAGATCCTTGTACCTGTCGCGCACGAGGTTGCCCAAGACGTGTCGTCGGTCAAAATCCATGCAGCAGAAAGTAACATCGCCGTTTGGGAGAAGAACATTACGATATTGCCGTTCGTCAGGACATGTCAGTGTTCCAACGATTGGCTGTCGTACTTCAACCATCTCAAGCTCGCCGCTGCCAGCCCTCCTGCGCGGCGGACGCAAGCGGACCAGCGCTTCGTCAGGAATGATGTCGACAAGTTCGGGATGAACCTCGCCCATGACTATGAAGAGCAGTGATGAAATGTTGGCGTCGACAAGTTGGCGCATCAAATCGACATAGTTGCGCCTGACGAGACCGCTATCCATGTACGTGCCGTCATCAACAACCTGCACCAGGAAAACGCCGAACTGCAGCGCACGTAAGCGTCTTAGATCCTGCCCATTCATTCCGGCCAGGGTTGTGAAAATCCGAATTCCATGGCCACGCGCGTAGGCATGCTCAACCATTTCGGTGCAAGCCGGATTGAGCCAAGGCTGCGAATACCCGGAAAAGCTGATGTCGACAGCTGCTGGTACGCTCGCCAGGCATCGCTTGAAATCTTGCAGAGAAAGATGCTTTACGTCGGATCTCGCTCTTTGCCGTTCAGCAAACCTGTCCTGCGAGCAATAAGAACACCCGACGACACAGCCCGTTGTCGTACTTATCTCCAAGACCCTGCCGCCAGCGACTGCAGAGCGCAGCTCCTGTAGCGTCATCGATTTGATATTATCCACTTCCGCGCTTCCCCGTTTGCAATAAGTGATCTTGAGGATGACCGTCGAGCTGTATCCCTCATGCCAGTTCGCTCATGCATCATCTTCGTTCGTCGCCCATCAGCGCGACACGGCACCGCTGCAAGCGCGCTTGCGAAAGATGAAGAAAGCGCCACGGCTCTCTCCCGCCTAGTCCAGCAGGATCGGGCGGCTGCCGTGTGCGCTTGCATTGATTGATTTGGTCTAACGTCTCGTTTACTTCAACTAGCATCACTCATGCCAGGCGGTGCTTTCCGTAAGTCGACACGTTCGCGATGAATGTCGTCCCAATTGCGGCAACCGAGGCGCAGCTCTGCGCGATCGATAGAGTACAATATGACCTTACGTACGATTCAAGCTCTTTCGGAAATGAGTTGAATTGCGGGTTTCTATGAAATGTGACGGCGTTGCCGCTGCCCCGAGCACCACGTCATCGTGATCGTGGTGGTCGGAATCCGCCGCGCGACGTTGGGATTGCGATTGCGAGCTCCCTCGGCCGCAGTCGACAACCGAAAATCTCCATCGTGCCTTCATGCAGCAAATCGAGAATTTCAACGGTCGAAAACGCAGTGAACATAGGAGTGAGCTGGCGCTATTTGCGCGACTTGGGCTAAATAGCCAACCTCGATTCCGACTGTGCTCAAGCGAAAAGATGGTCGCTATGGCCCGTGAATTACCGCATTCAGATTACACACTTGAAATCGATAGGCGACTCGAGACTGAATTAGCGACGAGAGACGGGACCAAAACTGGCGCGCGAGCTGAAGAAGCGGTTTCCCATGCTTCGAGTCAGAATCTATGACGCGCAAACCGAGACTCGAGAGGACGTCTAGCTAGGGCGATCGATCGCAGCCACCGACCTGCTGGCTTCTTACCGACAAAATGGCGTTTGAGATCTACATCGAGGCCACCACGGCAAACCAGGCCGGCGGCGGCATTGGTAGTACAAGCTTGCCCACCCGAAAGAAGAACAACGCATTGGACGTATCTGCTCCGCATCTGTCGCGAGCCATCCGTCGATTTGCGATCGATTGGTTTCACGCGCCGGGAAGCGCTCTTGCATTCATCATCGACACTTGCCGGCTATGTGTGTGGCCTCTCGCCTGCACAGCTTGCTGAGAACCGCGAACAGCTCGCCGAAAGCCTCAAGGATTTTCGCGAGGCTCTCGCGTTGGGCGACATCTCTGCGGTTGAAGATGACATTGTCGATGCGTTGGATGCGTTTCAAATCGATTTAGATAGACGGAGCGTAGCGTATCCTAAGCTAGGCATTGAGGTGCTGAGAGGCTATGTGCGAGCCCTGCAGGCAATCGAGCAGCGCAACGCTGGTGAGCCCGTACCCACACCACAGCCCTTCGCGGTTTCGATCACAACCGCCTCTGGGACATTGAAGGAAGCCTTGGAGGGCTGGAAGAAGGAGCGCGAGAGACCAGAGGGCACCGTGCATGAGTACGGCAGAGCCATCGACATGTTCGTCCAGTTGCACGGCAATCTCTCGATCCTAGAAATAAAACGCTCGCACGCTCGCACGTTTCGCGAAGCGCTGCAGCTAGTACCCAAGGCGCGCAAGGGCTCGCTTCTAAAGGCGTCTCTGCCTGAGTTGAGCGAGTATGGGCATGCGCATCCTACAGTGGTCGACTAAACGAACGGCCACGTGAGACCTTGCAATTTGAAACGCCAGCAGAGAGATTTAATGCCTGTGTTGCGTCAACCGGTTGAGCCGGCAAGGGCAGAACGGAAATGGCCCAGAGGAGACCGAGGGTCAGTTTCTGACCCAAAGGCGAAGTTTAGTCAGAGGTTGGCCGGTTCTTTGTTTGCCAAGCCTTGCGTACTTTATGGGCCGCGTAAACGCAGAACTGTGTGAACATCCGGTCGTCAAGCATGGATTGAGTCACCTCGCTTAGAGGCTTGTTGGGATGCCAAAGTGCCTGCTGTTTTGAAACTCGCTGAACGTCGCTGAGCATACTGTCCTGTGCGAGCCTAGCTTCCATTGGATACTGCGGGTCTTGTTTGACTCTGTATTCGGATAGAGCACGGAGCGCCTTCTTTGCGGCGTCCAACTCCTTGATCTCAGGATCATCGAAAATGTCGAACAGGGTTTCGATTGAAACTCGCCGGTTGCGCAGTAGGATGCCCCCTTTTCCCATATATCGAGACGTCCCAAAGTCACAGAAGACAGGAGTGGCAACTCCAATGGGGCCGACCCCCTCCAAGAAGTACCCGTCAGAGTAATGATAGGTGAGGTTTGGAGCGGGAAAGCGCAGCAGCACGTTTCCTGCGTGGGGATCGCCATGAACCAGACCGGCGTCTGCGAGCTCATTCAGGGCCTTCGCGTATTTTTGCGCCAACATAAGGCGGGTGTCTGCGTCAGTCCTCTGATCTCGCAAGATTGTTCTCAAGGAGGGTCCGCGAATTACCTGCATTGTCGAGTAGAAGTTGCCGTTTGCAACGCCGGCCGCGTAAACAGGTAGGACTGTGGGTATCTCCGCTTCGGCGAGCTTTTGGGCCTCAAAGGTACCCTGAATAATCTTGTCACGGTCGTCCGATGGCTTAATCCGCAACCAAATTTTCAAGGCTTCCTCTCGATCCAACCACTTATTCTTGGCTTTGAAAACGACCCCACTTGCTCCCATGCCGAGCACACCGAGAAACTCATGGTCCGGAAATGAAAGAAGCGTGCCCTCTTTGAAGAGACGCCCGTCTTCCAAGCGAAAAAACTTCATCCAGTCCTTTTTCATTTTCTCAGCCCTCGGCTCGAAAAGCTTATCCCGAAAAGGCAACCAACACAGCCGCTATTGGCCCTTTTGGGGCCTCGCCCGATGTTCGACTTGTGTCCGTAACACGCAGGTGGTCTCAACCGGTCGCCGCAACACTTTATCTTAGAGGAAAAAGATGGAGTGTGGGATGGAACGGAGATTTCATAGAGGTTTTACCGCGGCAGAGAAGACGGAGTTATGGGATCGCTGGAAGCGCGGGGAGTCGCTGAAGGCGATCGGACGAGCTTTTGGCAAGCCGTCATCGTCAGATCTATTTTCTGGTGGCTCCGCATGGTGGGATTCGTCCTGCGGAGCGGCGTCGCTCCAGGTTGGCATTGACGCTTGCGGAACGCGAGGTGATTTCCAGAGGTGTTACGGCCCATCGATCGGCCCGGTCAATCGCCAAACTGCTTGGCCGCTCACCCTCGACGGTGAGCCGGGAAATGAGCCGCAATGGCGGATATGATCGCTACCGGGCGACACTTGCGGACGAGAATGCCTGGGCGCGATCTCGTCGCCCAAAATGTTGTAAGTTAGCGACCAATCCACGGCTTCGGCGGGCAGTGGCAAGAAAGCTCAGATTGGATTGGTCACCCGAGCAGATAGCCGGTTGGCTGAAGAGAAGACATCCTGAAGACGAGTGTAATCAGGTGTCACACGAGACCATCTATCGCTGCCTGTTTGTCCAAGCGCGAGGCGTGCTCAAGAAAGAGCTGCTTAGCCATCTTCGATCGAAGCGCTCGATGCGTCGCTCCAAACCGGTTGATCCGAATGGCGATAGACGGGGGCATATCAAGGATATCGTCTCAATCCGTCAGCGACCGGCGTCGGTTGAAGACCGGGCGGTACCTGGTCATTGGGAGGGCGATCTGTTGTCCGGGCCGAACAACACTTACATCGCGACCCTGGTCGAGCGTCATACCCGTTACGTGATGTTGGCCAAGGTGGCAGGCAAGGACACCCGGACGGTAGTCACCGCGCTCATCAAGCAGGCGAAGAAGCTACCAAAGGAGCTGTATAAGTCCCTGACCTGGGACCGGGGCAAGGAACTGACGGATCATCGGCGCTTTACGTTGGCGACCAACATCGACGTCTATTTTTGCGATCCGCAAAGCCCGTGGCAACGCGGGTCGAACGAGAACACCAATGGCCTGCTGAGACAGTACTTTCCTAAGGGCACCGACTTGTCGGTGCATTCGCAAGCCCATCTGAACAAAGTGGCTCGTCAGCTAAACGAACGACCACGTGAGACCTTGCAATTTGAAACCCCAGCAGAGAGATTTAACGCCTGTGTTGCGTCGACCGGTTGAGCCGGCAGCACCAAAGCGGACATCAGAAACGGCCATGCAATGGGACCCGCTGAGAGGCATGACGATATCGCCTAGGATTTCACACTGCTGTCGTCAGCTGGGCGGCGGCGACGACCTTTAGCCGAAGGAACTTGAAATCGCTCTGAGCTTGCGACCGGCTTAGGGTCCCATATCGCAAAAGGGGACCCATTTTTCAAACTCGCATGGGACCCAGCCGCCGGGGCGGGCGCTTTCTTCCTTACGCAGCACGAGCCGAACTCCGAGGCTTTCCGCCGTGGCCGGCAAGTCCGATACGTTTAACCTCACGAGGTGGTGGCGAGGATCACCAAGAACGTTGCGTCTGTTGTCGTCGACCCTACGCGCGCTCAAGGATGTTGCTTACGGACGTGGCGTGCCACTGACCACCGCGAGCCGTCGCGACCCCTCGGGCATTCAGTGCAGCGGCAATGTCCCTTAGCGTGGTAGCGCCGGCTTTCTGTGCCTCGCGGATGATGGGCAGAACGTTGGCGGCGAACTTGTCAGCCGAGGCCGACACCGTCTCTACCGCGCTTTTACGCGCCACGTGGAGCCTTGGGTTACCGAGGGTCACCCCGCGAGCCTTTGCTGCCGCGAGAGCCTGCCGGGTCCGTGTGCTGATAAGCGCGCGTTCCTTCTCGGCGAGAGCGGCGAACAGGTGAAGCACAAAAGGGTCGACGTCGGGGCCGAGTTCGGCAACCAGGAAGGGCACCTTGTGAGCCATGAGCCCAGAGATGAAATGGACGTCGCGGCTCAGACGGTCGAGCTTCGCAACGCCTACGTGGCACCTGAGCTTACGTGCGGCGGTCAGCGCGGCCTTGAGCTGCGGCCTACGGTCCAGTGCATCGGCTCCCTTCCCGGTCTCCACCTCCACGAACTCCCGAACCACTTCGTATCCCTCCGAAGCCGCGAAGTGAGAGAGGGCGTGCCGTTGCGCCTCTATGCCCAAACCTGAACGGCCTTGGCCGGAGGTGCTAACGCGGATGTAGATGACAAGGGGAGTTGCGGGCACGTCGGGGGTCCTCCAGAGCCGATCTGTAAAGAATCTATACGACCGTTTAGGATCGTTACAACTGTTTACATCCGTCGAAAGGCCGGTACTGTGCAACTTGCAGTAGGGGGCGACGAGCGTGGCGCTAGTGGGCGCACGCTTGCTGAATTGTGCATGTTGCGAGCGGTATCGAGTGAGACGTCTGCGTTCGTTAGTGAGCCGCAGGTCATTGTGCCATTCTTGAAGTGGGCAGGTGGTAAGCGGTGGCTTTTGAGAAGCTATCCCCACCTCTTCCCCGAGAGCTTTGATACCTACATCGAACCGTTCCTAGGTTCAGGCTCAATCTTTTTCGGCCTCAATCCCCAGCGCGCAATCCTCAGCGACCGAAATGCGGCTCTCGTCGAGTGCTATGCGGCTATCAGAGAGGACCACAAGCGCGTTGCGCGCCACCTAGCGCTTCACGCCGCAAGTCACAGCGCATCGCACTACTATCAAGTTCGCGCGCAAAGTCACCGGACATCAGCCACAAGGGCGGCAGCATTCGTGTACCTAAATCGGGTCTGCTGGAATGGTCTGTACCGAGTGAACCAGCGCGGCCAATTCAACGTTCCCCTCGGGACAAAGACTGCTGTCCTGTTGGATACCGATAACTTCTCGGAGGTGGCGAAGCGCCTTGCCGCAGCGACGATAGCGGCTGCCGACTTCGAAAATACTATCGAGGCTGCCCGCTCGTCAGATTTTATATTCGCCGATCCGCCCTACACAGTGAAGCATAACAACAATGGCTTCATAAAGTACAACGAGGCTTTGTTCGAGTGGTCCGATCAATTGCGTCTGAAGTCGGCGCTGGAACGCGCTTCCGAACGTGGCGCACTTTTTATGCTCACGAACGCCGACCACAGCTCCATCCGAAAACTCTATCAGGGTACCCGCATCCGCAAAGTTCGACGTTTTTCTGTTTTATCAGGAGATGCGAGCTTTAGGGGCGAGACCTCCGAGGTTGTCATCACAAACTACTGAGATTGATCGTGCAGCAGATTGAACGAGGTTTCTGGTGGCTTTTGAATGTCATGACGTATGTCGTGCCGTTCTCGCGAGAGTTCAGGAAGTGTTCTGCTCGCGATTTCAGAGAGGCCTTTCAAGAATTGGCTATCACTACATTCTTTTCCACTATGCCGCTGTGGATCATGCCTTTGCTCGGTCCCATCATCTTCAAGACGGACGTGAGCTTCTCCCATGAACTGGTCGGAACGATCACGGGTGGGGAGCTGTTTGTATACTGCGCCGCTCTCGTAGGGCCGCTGATTTACATCATTACGCGGCGGTATGGAGAGATCACTGAAGACAAAAATCGGTTCGCTTTCAACATTGCTTTTCCGCATGGTGTATCATTCGTGCTGTTCTCCGCGCTGATCTGCCTGTTTGCCGGTTTTGCGTTCAGCTTGATGAAGAACCCTATCTTCCTGCCGCAGGACAGCCCCGTTCACTTCAATCCAAATGGGATATTTTGGACGTCCATCATCGTTTACGTTTTTTCGTTGTACTGTATCTTTACCGCTTCGGCGTATCGAAATGCCATGACTGAGTTTGTTCGGGATACGCCGCGAGAAGAGGATGCTTTCTCAACTCAATTCGAGAACCGCCCCAATGCAGGATGAACTCGAACTGGTTGAACCAGATCCGATACAGTACGAATTTAGCTGCATCCGTGCCTCGCAGCCGATTGGCGATATCTTCGTCGCGTCCATTCCCTTCAAAACGCTCATACGTATGTCGTACTTCGATGTGCGGCGCGTCTTGCAAGAAGAGCGGGACATCGAGCGATACCTCGGCATACAGCGTCCGCTCGAAGACAGGCGCGTGCGGAGCTTGTCCGAGTACGTGAACTACAAGGACGCATCATTTCCGACCTCGATCATCCTTGCAATTGAAGAGGATTACGCGCTCTTCAACGACAAGAAAAACACTATGACCGTTTCGAACAAGCGGCCCGAGGAGGAAGCTCCGTCCATTGCCATCGGTCATCTGGCCAGAGTTTTGGATGGCCAGCACCGAATTGCCGGATTGAATGCGTTCAGAGGGGCTACCTTCGACGTTCCGGTAACGATATTCGTCGGCGCTGACATCTCCGATCAAGCGCACATCTTCGCTACTGTGAACCTAGAACAGACTAAGGTTCAAAAGAGCCTAGTTTACGATTTATTCTCGCTCGCACGCACGCGCAGTCCCCAGAAGACGTGCCATAACATTGCTGTAGCGCTGGACCGTGACAAGAAGGGGCCTCTTCACTCGCGGATCAAGAGGTTGGGCTTCGCCACAGAAGGTCGTGTGTTCGAACCGATCACACAAGCCACTTTCGTTGAGGCCCTGATGCCGTATCTTAGCTCGGCACCGAAAAAGGACCGAGATGATCTTCTGCGCGATAAGCCATTGGAGAAGGCCGTTGACAGCGACCTCTACCGCATGCCGCTGAGAAACCTCTTTGTCGCCGAGCGGGATTTGGAGATCACCGAGACTGTCTCGAACTACTTCGATGCAGTCAAAAGGAGGTGGCCAGTGGCATGGGACGATCAGGGGCGCGGCATGATGTTGAACCGTACAAACGGTTTTCGAGCACTCATGCGGTTCTTCCGCCATGCGTATCTAGATATCGCTGCTCCAGGTGACGTGCCCTCAGCACAAAAATTCTTTGACCGCGTATTCCGTCCGCTAGAGCTCAAGGATGAGGATTTCACCACCGAAAACTTTGTCCCCGGTACGGGCGGTGAAGCGCGCCTCTATCGCGTTCTCCGGAAGGAAGAGGCACTCAGCTGAGGCCCGGTGTATTGCTGGTGGTAGCAAAAAGTGGTAGCAGAGCTACCGCAGCCAAGCCGTTTTTTGCTGGTTTTTCAACGCTTCGCGAGGGCGCGCTTCGTTTCCCCTAGGGAGCGCCATCAATTCTCATATTCAACGCACGCGTCCGGCAAAATTGTTGGATGATCTTGGCTGCGCAATGGTGGAGAACCTCGGTCAGATCGAGGCGTCCAGCAGTGATCACGCCGTCTCTTGCCTCTGCTGCCCCCATGCAGTCTTTTGCGGTCGGTCAGGAGTCAATATCCGGCGCCGATATTCTTTCGTTCGCGGATCGGTATTAGAGCAGCCGGATGACGAACGAGAGATGATCGCGGTCGTGAAGTATTGACCGAGCCCAAGCATCACGGCGCAGGCCTTATCGGCGTTCTGAAAACTTCTCGAAAGTATCCATCAATTCGGGCTCGGCGCTCGGCTGGTAGCGGTATTCCTTCGCAAGATGCAGCAACGTGAGAGTCAAATCATATCGGTTCGACCTAACCGAAATCTCCTCCGTCACCTCGGGGAACCATACTCCCGGAGGATGGGTGCCGATCGCACGGCCAGCCCCGTCGAATTGTTCGCGAACGGCTAGACTCCCCGCTGGAAGCATAAATGTCTGCTTGGCGGTGCGAATAAACCGCCCTGACCTAAATGCCGCATCGCTCGCCTTTGACCAAATGGCTCCGCCATCGCGCGAAACGACCAGGATTGCGCGGCGCTCGGTGTATTCAAGCCATCGCATGATAGCAGCAACGAGTGAAACTCCGTAGCGCTCGGCGCACGCACTCAATTCATCTACGCCCGGCTTGTCGGTCGATGACACCCGCTTTCTGAAATCGTCGAACGGCATGAGCAAATACGCGGCAAACTCGTCGGCTTCCTTCTCGATGCCAATGCCGGCGCGCTGGATGACGACTTTCTCGTCACACTCGATCCCGTCGGGCAGCAAATGCCTATGAGCCAAGTAGTGGCCGAATTCGTGCCCCGTCGTAAATCTTATACGTCCTGGAGATACGTTTGCATTGTTGTAGATTATGGCCCATCCGTCGCGCGGCTCGCCCAGCGGATATAAGGCGCCCTCAAATCCGGGGAGGTTACCCCCCTTGATGGCCTTGAGAGGATCCTTTGGAAAGCGGCTTGCCGACACCTCCATCGCAAGTTTTTCGACGTCGACCGGAAATCGCTCGTCGCCGAGAACTGCGCGCAGCAAGTGGGTCAATTCGGTTGCCCACTTTTTATGACCGATGACCGCGCCGACGTCAGTCATTTCTTGATCATCAGATCCAACATCTGCCTGACTTTATCCTTGGTTGCGGGATCCACCGTCCGGTATTTGCGATAGAAGGCGAGATCCTGTGCGGTCTCCTTCTTCTGATCCTTTTCATCCATCAGATAATCGCTGGTCACGCCAAGTGCCGCAGCAATCCTTGCTATTTTTTCCGCCGATGGTCTTGGCGGATTCTTGTTCTCGAGCTCCCAAATGTAGCTCTTCGACGACTCAGTCTTGTCGGCCAGTTGGTCGAGCGTGAGCCCATTTTCCTTCCGGAGAGCTCGGATCTTTTCTCCGAACGTTTGCGCCATCTCATTTTTCTCCAAGCGATTCAACGAATTAAGTAAGTTCAGAGTAGCGATACCAAAACTCCTTGACAATGGAAACCCGCGTTCCCATGTTCGGAGTAGGCATACTTTGTGTGCCATTTTTCTAATCGTGTTTTTTTGGGCAGGATTATTTGGGTCATGAGTGACGGCATCGATACCGCGGTTGCGCCGCAGCCGCCTGCGGCGGGTCTCGCCGGCAGGAAGATCGGGCTCGCGCTGTCCGGCGGAGGAGTGCGTGCCGCAGTCTTCCATTTGGGAGTAATCAAGCGCCTCGCCGAAGAAGGGCTTCTCGAGGAGGTCTCGACCGTGTCAAGGGTATCCGGCGGCAGCCTGGTGATCGCTGCGGTCATTTCGCACTCGGGAATGTCGTGGCCATCATCGCGGCGCTACCTTCAGAACATCTATCCGGAACTGCGCCGCCGCATGACAGCGGCCGATCTGTTCAGTTTCAAGGCAATAGGCTGGAGCGGCGTCGTCGAATTCAATGCTCGCCTATTCATGGACCGTGCCGCGGTGCTGTCAACGCTCCTTGAGAGGCAGTGGGGCATCCGCGGGCGGCTCGGCGACCTTCCGGACCATCCGCGTTGGCTGATCAACGCCACCTGCTTGGAGACCGGAAAGAACTGGCGCTTCGCCAAGCGCGAAATGGGCGACTGGACTTTCGGCCGGAATTACGCGCCGGACGTGCCCTTGAGCATGGCCGCGGCAGCTTCAGCTGCGGTCCCGTACGCAATCGGCGCGCTGACGCTCCGGTTACCACCCGGAGGTTGGTGGGAAACCGATCCGGCGACCGGCAAGCAGATCAACATGCGGCCGCCACCGGCGACTTCGGTGCGCCTTTGGGACGGTGGTGCCTACGACAACATGGGCCTTGAGGCGATCTCTAAGCCGGGCTGTGGCCTAAAAGATTGCGACTTTCTGATCTGCAGCGATGCCTCGGGGCCGCTGCGGCCACCGGGCAGATCGCCGCTCGCAGCGCTGTTCAGGGGAATTCTAGCCAAGCCCCGGTTGTTCGACATCGCCGGCGACCAGATCCGCGCGCTCCGCAGCAGGATGCTCATCGCGGATATCGCGTCCGGCAACGTCAGCGGCGTCTTGCTGCGCATGGGCAATTCGGTGCGCAGCGTCGACATCAAGTCGGACCGAGCACGCCCGGTCGGGTTCTACGACGAGTTCCAGTCCGACGAGCAGGCAGTGACGGCCCTGCAATATCCGACCGACCTCAAGGCGCTCTCCGAAACGCAGTTCGACGCTCTTGGGCGGCACGGGTTCGAAGTCGCTGACGTGACCTTGACGACATATACCCCGGCGGGTTTCCCGCGATCGCTTCAGTGGGAGACCCGATCATGAAAAGTATCATCACCCGGTTCCGTGCCTATCACCTGGGTTGTCCCGGCTCTTCGTTCTCCTATTTCGCAGGCGGCCATTTCACCGTCATCGAAGGACGGCTCACCGACGAGAGCCGCCGCCAGCTTGAGCATGAAATGATGAACCGTTGCGGCGTTGAGCAGGCCGACCTTCTCCACATCACGAGTTGGGACGCGGATCACTGCAACAGGCACGAGCTTCTCGATTTGCTGAACCTGATCCAACCGCTGAGGATCGAGTGTCCCGGCTACGACCCCTATACCGACCACGGCGAAGGGTGTCTGGAGATCATCGCGGACTATCGAGACCGCCGTCGCAACACCAATCGGATTCCGGAGATCACACACATCACGCCGGCCTATATCAATGGGCTCGAGCGGGCCGAGAGTCAGGCTTTCCGCAACACGTTGTACAACCCCTATCACATCGGTGATTGCGCCAACGACAACTCGACGGTGAAGCATTTCCGCAAAGGCAGTTTCAACGTCCTGAGCCTCGGCGACGTCGAGTCGCCGATGATCGGCGCGCGGCTTCGCCGGTCACCGGTCCTGACGACGGAAACGGACGTCATGATCCTGGCCCACCATGGTGCCGACAACGGCTTCACCACCAAAAAATTCCTTACCCATCTGAGGCCCAGTCTGGCGATCTGCTCGGCCGACTACGACAACCAGTATGACCATCCACGCGAAGAGATCCGGGAACTGCTGCACGAGCAAGGCATCCGGCTCATGACCACCAAGACCGGCGACGTGATCGTCCGTTCCACCGGCGACCACACCGGCGCGTACCAGGCCATCAACCTGATCGAAAAATCGGGCAAGGAATCGTCCCGAGTCGACTTCGTGTCGAAGAAGAGCGGAATTCTCGACGCCAACGGCGACACGTTGCGGCAGCGCTACGGTCTGCACAAGTCGTATCCCCGGTAGGAGCAGGACATCATGGCAAAGAACATACTAATCTTCTCAGACGGCACCGGACAGGTCGGTGGTCTTCGCCCGGACGAGCGCCGCAGCAACATCTACAAGCTCTACCGGGCAACACGTTGCGGACCGGACTCCGACATCGACCCGGCCGACCAGGTCACCTTCTATGACGCAGGGCTCGGGTCGATGCCGCCGGAGGGCGCCTTTTTCGTCGTCCGCGCCTACCGCTGGCTGCACAACTTGTTCAGCCTCGCTACAGGGCTCGGAATCACCACCAACATCATCGACTGCTACTGCGCGATCCTGAGCATGTGGGAGCCTGGCGACAGGATCTTCGTGTTCGGATTTTCTAGGGGCGCCTACACGGTCCGGTGCCTCGCGGCGGTGCTGTCGATGTGCGGCGTACCGACCACCATGGCGGACGGTAAGACGCCGCTGCGGCGCGATGCGAAATCCATCAAGAAGATTGCAAACGAGGCCGTCAAGAACGTCTACCAGCACGTCAGTTCGCCGGCCGACGAAAAATACGTCGGCCAGCGCAAGGCCATCGCGCTCCGCTTCCGCCGGAAATACAACTCAGATGTTGCCGGCATTCCGAACGTCAACCCGTACTTCATCGGCGTGTTCGACACCGTCGCATCGCTCGGAAGCTACCGGCTGTCGGCGGCCATGGTGGCCGGCGCTGCGGCGCTCCTGCTACTCGGAAGCTGGGCCCTGTCTATGTTCGCGCTGACGTTCTGGACGTGGATGCTGGTGTTGGGAGGGCTCGCCGTTGCCGTCGCCGGCATTTGGTATGTCGTTTCCCACCTGCGCTATGCCACCGGCCTCGAAGGCTACACATTTTGGGAAACGCTGCACTTCACCTCGCCGAAGATGAGGTTCTACGACCCGCACCTGGACAATGAGGTGCGGTATGCCCGCCACGCCTTGTCGCTCGACGAGAACCGTAACGATTTCGCCATCGTGAAATGGGGCAGCAAGAGCAACAAAGGTCCGCCGCGCAAGGACAGCGATCCGGACTGGCTGCAACAGGTCTGGTTCGCCGGTAACCATTCGGACGTTGGTGGTAGCTATCTGGAAAACGAATCCCGGCTCTCCGATATTTCGCTGAAATGGATGGTGCACGCGGCGACCGCGCTTCCGGACGAGACCGGACCGGACGGCGCCGGCATCAAGGTCAACCCGCTCCTGCTGCAGCTTCGGCCGGATGCACTGGGACCCCAGCACGACGAGCGCGAACCCGGCTTCTGGGGCGTCCGATGGCCGAAGGGGCTGCGTCACGTCGATCCGGAGGCGATCCTGCATTCATCCGTCTACGCAAGGGCGGCCGCCGCGCGCGTCCCGCATTTCTACTCCACCGAGGAGTACTCGCCCGAGAATCTCGCGGACCACATCAAGTTTCAGAAGGCTAAAGCCGACCGAAACGCACCGCCGCCACAGGCTGCGGTCGATCAGCCTTCCTTGTGAGACGCTAGGTGATCGAGATTGCGGACATGCGGTCCGCCGGAACATCGTGCTGGGAGTGAGTAAAGGGCGGGTGAGGACACCGGAATCCCTCGTTGATAGCAGTTAGCTAGATCGGTAGCCCGAGTTGCGGCTCTGCCTGATTGTCACCTTGTAGCGACGAGAGCGCGCCCCCCAGAAGACGCACCGGTTTGGAAAAGGGGATCTCATTCTGCAGTAAGGCGACCGAAAGGCGTTCCAACTCGCGCCGGCTAGAAACCGGAACAGGTACGGACCTGCTGCGCGTGATAATCTCGAAGTCGTTGAATTTCACCTTCAGGGTCACCGTTCGGCCCCGAGACCCCCTGTCGTCGCAATGCCGCCAGACCTTGTCGATTAAGGGCTGCAATTCTGAAAGCATGGCGTCGAGGTCAGATCGCTGGAGAACGTGTTCTCGGCGCCGACGGATTTCCGGATGCGGTCGGCGCGGACCTCACGATTGTCGATGCCTCTGGAGATCCAGTAGTAGTACGCGCCGGCCTTGCCGAAGTTTGCCTGCATGAATTCGAGCGACTGGTTACGCATGTCGAGACCGGTGTACAATCCGAGCGAGTTCATCTTAGCGTTGGTCGCTGGACCTATGCCGTGAAACTTGCCGACGGGGAGAGCTTCGACGAACGCCGGCCCCATCTCTGGCGTGATGACGTACTGGCCGTTCGGCTTGCGGAAGTCGGAGGCGACCTTCGCCAGAAATTTGTTATAGGATATCCCGGCGGAGGCGTTGAGGCCGGTCTCCTGTTTGATCTTGGCACGGATCGCCAAGGCGACGTCCCGCGCCAGCGGAATGCCTTGAAGATTTTCCGTGACGTCCAGATAGGCCTCGTCCAGCGACAGCGGCTCGATGATCGGGGTGTGCTCCGCGAAGATCTCACGAATCTGCTGGGATACCGCCTTGTAGACCTCGAAGCGCGGCTTCACGAAGATCAGATCTGGACACTGCCGCTTGGCGGTTACCGACGGCATGGCCGAGCGCACCCCGAACTTCCTGGCTTCATAGCTGGCTGCCGCCACGACGCCCCGCTCCTGAGATCCGCCGACGGCGACCGGCTTGCCGGGGAGATCCGGATTGTCTCGTTGTTCGACGGACGCGTAGAAGGCGTCCATGTTGACGTGGATGATCTTTCGCTGGCGGCCCGGGGGAACTGCCTGGTCGTCCTCGTCCTCGTCCTCGATGGTCACGTTGTCTGTCCGGGCGGGTCTTCCTTGACGCCGCGGGCGACGATTTTGAGCGACCCGTCCGAAAGCGGCCGTTGCAGCTTCAAGACCTCGTCCGGAGGAGCCGTCATCCAGGTCTCGATCTCGTCCGGAGTCGTCAGGATTACAGGCATCGCCTTGGGGTGGATGGCGCCGACCTCGGCATTCGGCTCAGTCGTGAGGAACGCGTAGAGGTCGTTGGTCGTCTCACCTTCCTTGACCTTCCGGACGGAGGTCCAGTTGGTCCATATGCCGGCGAAGCAGGCGAGGGGACGCGTCCCATCGAGCGCGAACCATATATCGCCGCCCTCGGACTTGTTGAACTCGCTGAAAGAATTGAACGGGACGACGCAACGGTTTTCCGCTCCCAGCCATCTCGTCCAGTGCTTGCTCTTCACGTTGCGGATGTTGGTTGTTCCGCCGTCCGGCTCCATTCGAAGCAATTCCTTGAAATCGACCGACTTGCCTTTGGCCTCAAGTTTCGCGGCGCGCTTCTTGGTCGCCTCCATGAGCGCGTGCTGCGACGACGGCATCCCCCATCGCGCAGTGACAAGCTCGCGTCCGTCGGCGCCGTTGCGCACGATCGGCGCCTTGTAGTCCGGGAACACGCCCGGCATCGGTGCCAGATTGCCGACGTATCGGTTCACGACGCGAAACAGCGCGGTTATGGCAGCCTGGTTGGTGGTGATCGAATAGATGGGGTGATTGCGGTTGCTGCTCGAAAGGCTCAGCCTGGAAGGGAAGCCGGCGAGCCGGTGGCAGCAGGAGCGGGAACATGAAGCACTATG
>NZ_JBEPQF010000042.1:0-60651 GCF_040547695.1 Bradyrhizobium sp. JR4.3
GAAGACACTAGGCTGGAAAACGCCGGCGGAGGCGCTTGACGATCTTCTGTTATGAGTGAAAGTAACTGGTGTTGCGACGACCGTTTGAATCCGCCTTGGCTGCCCCTATCGCTATGATGCACGAGGCCGCCGCGATGGACCGGCGATCGTGCAGGGCCTGCTCCAGCGCATCAAGCACGAAGCCTGCGTGCGCCGTGCGGGAGGCCCGCCAGCTGAGGATCCTGCGGGCATACGCGTCGATCACAAAGGCGACGTAGACGAAGCCGGTCCAGGTCGCGACATAGGTGATGCCGGAGATCCGCCAGGCGGGTGAATAGTTCTCGCTTCTTGGGATCGGTCGCCAGGTCTCGGATCAGCGCGCACTCTGTCGCATCCTTGCGGAGCTTTGAACTGAGCCTGCATGTCTTTCATTGCAGCTACTCCGCTCCCGAAGGAAACCGTATAGCCAATGTGCGAAAGCGAACAGATCTGATTGCCGAATTTTCCTAGGCTCCGAACGCTTGGCCTCCCAAGGTCCAAGCACCTCCAGCGGCCCCGGCCCACGATCCCCAAAAGCCCCCACGGCCGGGGCCGTCTTTGCCCCGGTCATCGATATTACATGGCGGCGACCAGCAGCCCGGAGCAATTGAAGTCGGGTCGCACATCGGCAGCGCGCCTGCCGCTAGACGAAGCGCCCCTCGTTGTCGGACTTCTTCGTTCCGGGGCCGGAACTGAACTTACCTTGTTCGGTTTTGGATTCGCGTTCATGGCACAAGGAATGGCTCCATGTCTCAGCGACGCCGCAGAGTGAAGCACAACCGGTCTCTTGAAGAACGCTTGGGACGAGCACGCCACCCAGCTCAAAGAACAAGCTGCCCGGCTCCCCGCTGGTGCTGAGCGCGAGCAGCTTCTCAGGAAGGCGCGCTTAGCTGCGACGAGCGCGCATCTGAGCGATTGGGTGACCTCGCCTGGTCTGCAACCCCCGGAGTAAGCCGCGTACGGCGCATGGAGCGCTCCAGCTCGTGGATCTGGGTCTTCGACCGCCGGACAATGTCGAGCGCGACGGTCTGATGGGTGTCGCATCCGAAGCACTTTACCTCAAGGTTGGCATTTGGAGAATCAATCCGCGATGGGGCACGAATTCGCGAGAGTATCTGTTCGGGGCTACGGTGCGTATCCTGGCCGAACGAGCCCGAGATGCCCGCAAGGACGCGGACGGCCTCGCTTGTCAGGCATGGACCGTATGTTCGGCTTCCAGGGGCCGGCGCAGCCCTCCCCAACCCTTGGCGACGCCCTGAACGCCGGCTGCCGCTTGGGTTCATGCCCCGAGAGGATAGATCATTGGTGGGACATCGCCAGTCCGGCGGACCGGACCAGGAACTTGCGAGCAAATATCAGATTGGCTTCGGCTGGCCCCAGTCGAACGACGTGCCATCGACCCAGATGCAGTGGAGAATCACGGCGATCTTTCGGGCGATGGCGACCTTTGCCTTCTTCATGCCGATCCGCTTAGCGAGCTTTATGCCCCAGGCCTTTAGGGAACACCACTTTTTGGTTCGATAAAGAAGGACAGTGGCGGCCTCGAACAAGTAAGTTCGGAGAAGCCGGTCGCCCCATCGAGATATCTTTCCGTTGGTGTCGGTTTCGCCGGATTGGCTGCGCCTCGGCGTAAGGCCGAGGTAGGCGCCGACCGTCGAAGCCGATCGGAAGCGAGCTGCGTGCGCATGCCGAGCGTCGATGCAGACCACCGGAAGCTCAACCCTGCGGAGTTCATGCCATAGCCAACTCGCCATCGCACCGGTCTCGAAGCCGATACGCTCGGCATGAGGCGCATGTTTGTTAAGCAGGTCAGTCAAGGCACCAGGATTAGACTTGGCTTTCCCTTCGAAGATTACTTGACCAGTCTCGTTGACAACGCACACAGCGGTTTCTCTCTGTGAGACGTCCAGCCCGACGTACTGCTTCATGGGTGAGCTCCTTCGAATCATTTGATTGCGAGGGCTCAACGATAACGGAGGTTACGTCATCGTTTGCAAATTTGACCCCTCATCGGCGTCCAAATTTTGGACGCCGATCCCCCGGCTTAAGGGGGCAATATTGCAAGCCGAATGACAGCCACCGCGCGTACTTCCTTGTCGCGGGTCGATCCGCGGCGCGAGTCGCCCCGTGTTGGAGGCCCTCCCAACAGCATGCACTTCGTCGAGGATACTCCATCCTCCGAATCGCCTTGATGGCATTCGTTCTTTTGCGGCTCAGCCGGATTGCTACGGATGAAATCTACGATCTCCGTCGCAAGACAGCGTCTCGCATGCACAGGCGGAGGTTTGTCGGCCTTTGCCGAAGAGCGGACTAACGTCTGAATGCGAGGCATGTCGGCTTGTGGACCCCGTAGCGGACGTTCGCGACTGGCGATGAGCGCGTCTGCTTGGCCGAGTCAGCCGCAATGTCCCTGAACGACGCTACCGCTCGCCCGCATTAGCCTTTCTTCGCCCTAAGGCCATAATGCCGAACTTTAGCGGCTGTCCAAAGCTGGACCGCCATCACGCAAGTTGTGCCAGCTATCACCCTAAGGAATGCGTTACAGGTTGGGCAGTCGTCCACGCGCCGGCCGCAGCATCGGACAGCAGGTACTTTAATACGCCACGGAGCGCCGTTCAGTTGAATTATAATAGCCTCCCGTATGTCACGGTTTGGCATATAAGGAATCTTAACAACTTCAGCGCGTAATACGTTTGATTTGACGTGACGATATTAAAATGAATTTGGGGCCAGCCAATGAGGGCAGTTTCTGCGGCCGATCTCATTACTGAGTTGGATGCCACCATCGCGAGGAGCTCATCCGAACGTTGTGCGCGCATGCTCTGGCGCACCACCGAGCTGCTCGTCGACGGTAATAACCGATTGCAAGAGCCGCAGGTCGGCCTGCTTGACGACGTTCTAATTCGCTTAGCACCGTGGATTGCGCCGGGGACGCTCGCCGAGCTCAGCACGACGCTCGCCGAGCTGGGTACTGCTCCGATGAAGACCCTGCGACGTCTCGCCTCGTGCAACGATCCGGCGGTCGCAGTCCCGATCCTTATGAAATCTCCCGCCCTGTCGCCGGCTGATCTGGTGGCGATCGCGACGTCCGGCAGCGAGGATCACCTTCGCGCCATTGCTGGCCGGCGCAGGATCGAAAGCCCCGTGACTGAGGCAATATTGCAGCGCGGCAACAGCAAGACTTGTCTGGCCGTCATCGGCAATCCGGGCGCTGAATTCTCAGGCGCGGCCTATGCCAACTTGGTCCGTAGGGCTGTGGAGGACGACGAGATCACGAAAGCGCTGACGCTGAGGCCAGACACCCCGGACATGGTGGTTCGGGAGCTGCTGTCGGCATCGCCACGGCCGGCGATTAAGGCTTCCAACGCAGACGCGTCCTCGCAAGTATTAGCGACAGCGAAGCGACCTTACGACACTGAGTACGCCGCTGCGAGGCCGGAGATCATATCGCTCAATCGGAGCGGAAAGCTGAGCGACTCGACTGTCAATCGGTTCGCGATCCGGCGTGAGACAGCCAACCTGTTCACGGCGTTGTCGGTGCTGTCGGCAGCACCGATTGAGGCCATCGAGCAGGTTATGGCAGACTCCGGTTACGAAGGCCCAGTTATGGCGTGCCGGGCATCGCGCTTGAATTGGCAGACCACGCTGGCCGTCCTCAACACTCGCGGCGCGGGGCTTTCACTAGGCGAGCGCGCACGAGCTCAGGAGCTGTTCGAAACGCTTCATCTCTCGACCAGCCAATGGTCCGTTCGTTGGGGAGAAATCTCCGCGGGCGCCCACGGTCGCACTGCAAGACCGGCAGGAAACCAATGAAATTCGACGGTCGCAAGGCGCCTCGGGTGCGCATGGACAACAGACAGCCCGTGAACTTGATGGGCTCCGACGGCACTTGGCGGCGAAGCTGCGTCTTGCTCGATATCTCGAACACCGGCGCCAAGATCGAAGTCGAAGGGTCGCTCGATGTTCTCTCGGCCAAGGAGTTCTTCATGCTGCTGTCGTCGACGGGACTGGCCTATCGACGCTGCGAGCTGGTCTGGATCGACGGAACCACGGCTGGCGTCCACTTTATCCAAGCAAATGGCAAGAAGACCCAAACGACAGCGACCGACAGAGGCGCGCACAAATCAACTTGAGCCGAGCAGTCTCGTCGAAGTGAGCCAATGACCTTGGACCACCGAAGGCCATTCAGCCCGGCACCCGACGAACGAAGGCACCAGTCATGCTCGTGCACGTATTGGCCGACACTTCCGAGAAGCTCTTCGGACTCTGCTCGCTTTTTGGAGGGCAGTTCACCGTTGCCGGCGAGCGGCTCGATGTAGAAGCAAAGCTTCCGCACGCTGCTGCTGCGGTCGTCGTTCGTGCCGACCTGCGGGCGGTCGAAAACATTGCGGCGCTGAAAAAAAGAGCTGCGCGGTTCGCCATAGCAAAGAAGCGCATCTTCCTTGTCGAGCAAACCTCCCACTTTTGCATCTCGCAAGCTTATGCGCTGGGCGCAACGTTGGTGTTGCCTGGCAAGATCGAGGCAGCCAAGCTCCTGGCCGCTTTGGTCGATCCAGCCGCCCACGGAACTGGGTCGACGAGCGGCATCTCGAAGTCTGACAATGCGGTTGAGGCCGCAGCAACCGCCATCGCGTCGATGTTCACTTCGATCACCCTCGGGGAGCGGGTCGACGTCGCTGGTCCCAAAGATGCCGGCCGCAAGATCACCAACCGGATTTCCGAGCATGGGCTATCAGAATGGCTGGCCACGGTGCGGCGCCATCACGAGGGAACGTTCCAGCACTGCCTGCTCGTGACCGGCGTCGCGGTCGATTTCGGCCTCAGTCTCGGTTTTCGTAAAAGTGACCTTGAACGGCTCTCCACCGCTGCCATGTTCCACGACATAGGCAAAGCGAGGGTGCCCTTGGCGATCCTGGACAAGCCAGGACGCCTCGACGACGACGAGCGAGCGTTGGTCGAAACTCACCCGGCGACGGGTTACGATGTGCTGAAGGGGCACGGGGACATCTCACCGGAAGTCCTCGATGCGGTGCGGCACCATCACGAGTATCTCGATGGCAGCGGCTATCCTGACCGCCTCTGCGCGAAGAGCATCACCGACATCGTTCGCATTCTCACCATTTCGGATATCTTTGCGGCGCTGATCGAACACCGGCCGTACAAGGTGACAATGCCGCGCGCGGCAGCGTACGAGATTATCTGCGGTATGAGGGGAAAGCTGGACAGGGCGCTAGTCGCCTCTTTCAAGGATGTCGCGCTTACCAGATGAATTCTGCTCGAACCTGTGCAGGAATATTCCACGTCTCCACTCAAGGCGTGATCGGAGGCGGTCTCATTTCCATGCACTTCGGCTTCTGGCCGCTAAGCCGAACGGCGTTTAAGTGAATGCAACGTCCACTCTTGCCGGTGATCCGGACGTCGAGCCGCGCGTGCCTCGACCGTCGCTTTTTGTCCCTGAGCTGAAATAGGTCCGCGAGTGCCGAGGTTCGATTTCCACCTTTTCTCGCTCCTGTCCCGTCGTAAAGTGCTAGGCTTTGCGTGGTCGGTCAGGTTTTCCCGTGAGGGGGCACATGCGACGGCGCGAGTTCATTACGCTTTTCGCTTGCACGGCGGCGACGTGGCCACTCGCGGCGCGAGCGCGGCAACCGGCGAGACTAAAGCGGATCGCCTTCGTTAGCCCGGCTCTCAAAGTCAACGAAATGGGCCTGAGTGGTCCGCCGCAATACCGTGCCTTTTTCGAGGAGCTGAGCCGCCTTGGCTACGTCGAGGGCCAAAACCTCGTGGTTGATCGCTACTCGGGAGAAGGTCGACCGGAACGCTATTCCGAATTGGTTCGGGATGTGATCAACACACATCCCGACTTGATTTTAGCGGTGGCCGCGCGTCTATCGCTGGATTTTAAAATGGCGACGACGACAATTCCGATTGTGACAATAGTCAACGACCCGGTTGCCTTGGGACTTGTGGCCAGCATCGCGCGGCCGGGCGGCAACATCACAGGCGTCACCATCGGGACGGAATTGGAACTCATTGGAAAGCGGATCGAGCTACTGGTCGAGGCGATGCCGGGACTGTCCACTCTCGGTTACCTTGTGTCGCGATCGTACTGGGAAGACATGAGAGGTGCGGCAGCGCGCGAGGCAGCCCAACGAGCGGGTGTTTCGCTGAAGGCCGCCCTGCTGGACAGCGGCTTCTACCAGACAGAGTACCAGCGGATCTTCAGTTCGATGGAACGAGCAGATGCGCTCATGGTGTCAGATGAGGCCGAGCATCTCGCCAGTGGCGCGGCTATTGTTGAACTAGCCGCGGCGGGCCGCATTCCCACAATGTACGCTTACGGCGAGTACGTGCGACTCGGTGGACTGATGGCTTATTCGATTGACCTACCAGAGACCTTTCGGCGCCTCGCCAGCCTCGTCGACAAGGTTCTTAAAGGCAGCAGTCCCGGAGATATCCCCTTCTACCGACCGACCAAATTCGAGCTGAGTATCAATCTCAAGACTGCGAAGGCGCTCGGGCTCGCACTGCCCGCGATGCTGCTCGTCCGCGCCGATCAAGTTGTCGAATGACGTCGCTTGTTGGCCCTTCACCGAACTAGCGGCGCGCCTCGATGAGGTCCGCTTATTGAGGCACGGCGGACGGGATTCGCTCAGCTTGAGTTCTTCGCATCTTGACCCAAGGCGGACTCCCGCCCTTCCAAGCGAACTGCCATCCATCCGCTACGTCGTAAGCGGCGGCGATTTCTCATCAGGTTACCGCGTTTTCCATTACCATTCTCAGGAGATCATGGTTTTCCCGCCGATCGTGCTTGCCCCCGGTTTGATCCTGATCGAGTTCAGGAACGTTGCGGCCGCAATCATGACCAAGATGCCAGCGAGACTCAGCGTGATCTGCATGGCAAGCCTATCCGAGATATCTATCAGTACTATGCGGCCGGCAAGCGCCAGCAGGACGCCGAGGCAATAGATTGCCAGGGAGTTCTCGCCACAGCGGATCGCCCCACGCATCACCGGAGTCGTAAGCCAACGCCAATCGCGAGGCACGACCCACGCAACCAGAATCGCGAGAGCAACAAAATGCAGCAGCCGCAAGGGCGAGAGATTCGATTTGTCCAGCAGGTAAGCCAGCTCCGCCAGCATTTGTGGGACCAGGGGTCTAATGCTCCAACTGAATGCGAACGTCAGGCCAAAAACCAAATAGAGAATGGCAATTGCAAGCGCCGTGCGCGAGGTCACCCACGGCCAGAACGTCTTGCCCTCGATGACACACCAGGCACCAAGAACAACCAGCAACTGCCAAGCCAGCGGATTGAAGAACCAGACGTCATTGGGCCATGCCGGGACGGACCAACCGAAGACGTGCACTAGCGCATAAAGCAACAGTGACGCGCCAAGCATTACATTCGGCATTCGCAGCATCAGCCACAGCAGCGGGGCGAATAGAAGATGATAAATCACGAAGAGCGGCAAGACATCGGAGTTGACTGGGCGGTATTGCAGGATCGCTGCATGCGCGAGCGCCGCGCCCGGCTGCTCCAGCAGAATGCGCGTGTTGCTTTCGTCGGCAATCGTGCCGCCACCGGCGAGGTAAACCAAGATGGCGCAAGCGAGAGTGAGCAGCAGAAATGCCGCATAAATGTCCCAGCTTCGCCACAGCGTACGGCTGACCACACTCGCCCAACCATCGCACCGACTTGCCTTGCCGTAAGCCAGCGCGCAGGTCACACCCGAGAGGAACATGAACACTTCCGCGGTATCACTAAAACCATAATTCCGCAGCGTCAGCCAGCTTCCGATGTTGTTGGGGACATGGTCAAGAAAGATGCACCATAGCGCGATACCACGGCACGCATCGATGCGGAGGTCCCGACCAGACCCTTTCAGCACTGGGAGGGCGCCCGCCAATGACTGCGCAGGATTCGCTGGCAGCTCGGATTCAAGTAGTGGCTGCTGACCGCGTAACGCCTTGCTTTCGATCTCCGCCAGCATCCGGCGGAAGTCTGGCGAGGGCATGTCGCGATGTTTGCCGATGTCAACAGGCACATCACTTTCGGGACGCCCGCGCATCATCGCGCGAGCCGCGGATAGATCGGTCGAACTGATCGCTACCATCTCGACGACAGAGCTACGTGGCGGGCAGGCAGCATCATCCTGGTAGCGACGCACCGATAGAGCGGCATTGACGAGCCTTCCATCAACTCTTCGTCGGTAATGACTTCATACGAGCCCGCCGGTAACAGCCGCTCGATACTCGCGATCCGGAATGGACACTTGAAAACCACTGTTTCACGTCGCGATCGGACTGTCATCGTCATTCTCGCACATTGGTTACGGCACGCCGCTGCCAGGAGAATAGGCACCACGCTGACTATTGATTCTAATGTCTTTCTTTATTTGCTCCGTCTTGTCCGTCTCGCTGTCGCGCGCTCAAAAAGAGACCAGCGGCGTCAGTAGCAATTGCAGCGGGAGTTACTCGCCACCATCTTCGAGCACGCCGTTGCGAGCGATGGAGCCGGCCACAATTTGAAGCGAAGAACCAATCGTCCAACAGACTGCGATCAGAACGATCGAACCTTCAGATACGACCTGATCAACGACAATCATGCTGACAGACAGAAACGCCGCAATCGCCGCAACGAATGTACCTGCCGCACTGAAGATCTGAGCCGCATCGGTGCCACGGTTCCGCTCTTCCGGGAGTCTCGAAGTCGCTCCCTGAACAGGACGGCCAGGCAGATCGATGCCGATATAGAAGCTGAAAGCTCCGTAGAGCATCATCAACAAGATGAACCAGCCGCTTCCAAACAGTTCGTTTTCCAGGCGCATCAATGCTGCGGCCACGTACAGGCCGCACGAGCCTCCAACCGTAGCGAGTCCAATCCTTTCAAACAGATGCGCCGATTTGATGAGAGCAGAAGGAGCTACCCATATGGTCGCCGCGACATAAGTATGCTTTGCCACAGATAATGCGCTGGGAACTACATTGCTAATTTTCATGTTGTTCCTCCCTTAACAGGTAGTCTACGGCGCGCGACGCGGTCAGCAGTCCGCACGCGTGGGTGCATTCACGTGTTTGGAACAGCAATTTTGAAAAAGTTTTGCCTACCGACGGCACTGGGCTGCCATTTAGATGGAGGCGGAGAGTTCGGCGCGTCGCCGTTTTGGCAGTCTGTCAGGCAAGCAATCCGCTTGACTGCTACGAGGACGCTACTCCGTTTCCGTTCCAAGACCTAATGATTAATGACTGCCGGTCGAGGTGGTGTGAAAATTCCGCCGGCCCACCGTATCGACGAAACTCTCGTGGATTGCGCACAATATCACAGTAGAAAACATTGCGGCGCGATTCTCAACGATGAGCATACCGTGCCTGATCGAACGGCTTGCGGGGCTCGTCGCGTTACCGGCCGCGCGGGAGAAAATTCTCAGCAGTAGTTGGAAATTTCCAGAGGCCGCCGGTGAAGGTGAGCAGGTGCGATATGGCCGCTGTTGGCCCCAAGGCCAAGTGGTCCAATCTGTTAGTTGCGGATCGGACCTGCCGCTCTGAAGCCTGCTTGCGCAACCAATCGCCAAGTATTCTACAGCTGTTCTTCAAGGATCAAGTTCACCGTCTCTTCTTGCCTGCTCGCCTTTTTGACTTCAGAACGTCGGCTTGGCTTTTGAAGGCGCGTGCTAAGGCTTGTAGTTCCTGAGATACCTCAGCATCTGCGACTGCCTTTGCAGCGCGCGCGGCCTTTTCAGCTTGCTTCCGCAGTTGTTTGATCTCCTTCGCCATCGAACACTCCGTTGCGCATCGGACGTTTAGCCGCAGATAATCATATCATCCCGCCGCCCGTGGATAAGTCGGGTGTCAGGGTTAGACCGGACCCGGCAGAGCGCAAGGTTGGACCGCCCCTCTGGACCCCAAACCGACGTAGCGCCCCCGAACGTTCTTGTTCTGGCTGCGCCTGCTAAGCCTGAGCTTTCGATAGGGCATTCAGCAAGTCATCCTGTGCGAACGGCTTGCGCAAATAGGCGATGCATCCGGCGTCCATCGCCTCATTGCGCGTGGCCTCGTCGTCGCTCGCGGTCATGAAGATGACCGGCCACTTCGATCCCGATGCCGCAAGCCGGCGCTGCAGCGCGATCCCCGAAATTCCCCCGAGGTGAATGTCAAGCAGCAAGCAGGTTGCCGTCTGCACGCTGTCGCTCTCAAGCAACGCCTCGGCCGAGGCGAACGTCCGGCTCTCAATGCCGTGGCACGCCAACAGCCGCGCCACGCTCTTCAGAAGGCTCGCATCGTCGTCGATCACGACCACAACTGTCCGCTGCGCCATCATAGCCATGTCCAGCCTGCCTAGGCGTATATGGCCCCCAAGGGGTAGGCCAATCCCTTGATCTGGATCACGGAAAGTCTGCGGGCGCTGATGTCATCACTGGGCCTTGCGACGCGCAGTGCGACTGACCACTGGTAAGTCGTGCGACATGCGGATCTTTTCTTTACAGGCGTCTCTGGTTGCTCGAATATCTTCTGCGGTGGGTCTCAGGGTATCCACCTGGTGCCCCCTCCACATCTGTTACAGGTAGGGAGGCTTCTATGATCCTATTCAGGATAGTCTTCGCACTAACCGCTATCTTGGTAAGCAGAGATGCATTTGCGGAGTCAGGGATGTGGATCGGGACAGCCCCATTTTGCTATGGGTCGCCAGCAGACTGCACTGATCTGGGAATGACATACGTGAAGAGTGATTCAAAAGGGAACGGTGGCAAATGCTGGACTGGAACGAAAGTGTATTGTTCAGGTTATCCCGCCCCTGAAATTGCATTCATGGGTTATGATGCTTGTGACGGTTTTCAATGTCATCGAACGATGTGCGGTTACAATCCCAGTCCGGGTCCGAGGGTAATCGCAAGTGAGTCTTGGTTCTTCTGTCCTGTCTGCGTCAGTGCAAATGTTAGAACGATCATGAGATTGAACAAAGTTCCTAGCGCACAGATTGCGCGTGCTTGTCCGTGGCGATATTTCTAGGTTCGTGATCATCGGGCAGTGCGTAGGTCAGCCACATGATTCCCTTTTTCTCCGATGCAGGTCCGATCCTCGTCGCCGCCGTTGTGCTTGCAATCGCGGCATTTGGATAGGTAGTCACCTAGCGTGCGGAAGATTGATGCCCGGAGCGGCATCGCTCGAATTTCCACCGACGTTCAGCGTCCGCGTCGACTGGGTGATCGAACAGGTTGGCTACTTCCGGTATTGGCCGATTTTGTTGCAGAAGTCGGCCGTTAGCGATGGATCGTTCGGCCATTTCTCTAAGGACGACCGGCTTTGATCCGCCGGCCCTGACGCTCTCTACGCAACTCGAACGCTACGCAATGCACAGAGCCCGAGCGGGTGGTGGACGAGCGCCCAGCGACGCGAGCCGCCGCAGGTTCTGGGCGATGGCAGCAAGAACAAACTCGTCCTGAGCGCCTTTTGGTCCCCGCAGTCGAAGCCTACCGAGCTTCAGGATGCGCTTCAAATGTGCGAACCGCATCTCGACCTTCTTGCGCTCACGTCGTGACTTCTCAAAGTCTTCGGTGTCGGCAATCGACCGGGCAACGTCTCGGGCGTATTCATGGATGTCGCGCGGGATCTTGCGCGACGGTTCTTTTGGACAGCACTGCGATTTAAGCGGGCATACATCGCAGTCGAGCTTGCTTGCTCGATACAGCAGCGTCTTGCCTTCATGCACGGTACCGCTTGTCCCAAGCCGCTTACCACCCGGGCAGTGATAGACGTCGCCGGCCGGGTCATATCGAAAGTCGCTCGGCGAGAAGGTACCGTCATCCCGCTTCGACTTATCGAACACAGGGATATGCGGCCCGATGCCCTTCTCCTCGACCAGCCAGTTCAGCATCGGAGCAGCCCCGTATGCGGTATCTCCGATAAGCCGTTCTGGCTTGAGACCGAAGCGCTCCTCGGTCCGTTCGACGATGGTCTTTGCTGCGCCGACCTCGGCCTGGCGAATGGCGCGGGAGGCCTCGACGTCAACGATGACACCGAACTTCACGTCGATCAGATAGTTATCGGAGTACGCGAAGAATGCCGCCCCCTTGTGAGCCCCGGTCCATTGCGCTGCCGGATCGGATGGCGAAATAAACTTCGGGACGACATCGCTGGCGGCGCCCCACGCCGTATCGTTGAGGGTCGCCAGATACTCCTTCACCGCGCGTCTAGACTTGGCTGGATCGCGATCCCTGTGCCAGCGCGCGGTGCCTTCCTTGACGGCCTTGTAGGTCTTTATCTTTCCGGCTGGTAGTTCCTGGATGTGCGAATAGCCGGCGGCGCGAAGCTTAGCGATGATCTCCTCCGACGTCAGGCTGAGCGCGGACGAGGATCCCCAACCCAGTGCGAGGGCAGTCATGATGAAAGATCGCAGCACTTGTCCTCCTTGCGCACTCGCCGCCACCGGGTTGGCCCGTTAGCCTAACTGGCTTCAGACCCCGAAAGCGCCTCCAGCCCGTGTCTATCGCCGCGATGTCCTGCTCTATCTGGGCAATCGCCAGCCTGCAATCGAAGCCCTCCCAGGCCTTCAGGTCGACCACCAGGCGCTGGCGGTGCATCCCTAGATCCTTGGGCGACCTAGTAAGCACGCCGCACTACTCGGGGCAGAGACGGCAGTCTCAGAGAAAACCGGTGGGCAAGCGCGAGCACTGCGGCTTCGTCGGTTTCGAGCGCGATCTTCTGGGCGAGCATCACATCGCCAGCCGCCAGAGGACGTTCGGGAACGAAACACCAGCCGATCGCGGGCTGCCCTGATGCGTCGAGCTCTACAACATTGCTCAGGGTACCATATTGAACTCGATATCGTCTGCCGGTGTGAGAACCGGTGACTTCGAAATAGTTGTTGGCATCGAATTGCGCGCGCTGCTCTGGAGATAACCAATCCCGCAGCAGACGCCGCGAACGCGCTTCCGGGCCATTTTGCTCGGTGAAGCTCCGATAAAGCTCACGGAGGGCGCGGAAGCGCGTATTGTTAGCGTCGCTGCGTCTGGACAGAAACATCGTCGCATCGCGATAGCTTAGCCGCCGACGAGACGCGGATAGAATAGCGTCTCTTCCGCGGTGGGATCAAACGACCGTGTGACCTTCAGTTCACTGCCCGCCTTTCGCGTCGCGGCAGTAAACCCCTGATTGGTGAGCTGCTTAAATCGCCGTTCAGCCTCGGCGAGCCCCTTCGGATCAGTTTGTTCAAAGAAATGTCTGCTTTCGCCTGTGTGGTCCATCACGATCTGGGTATCCATGGAAGAGAACTCCGCAATGCTAGGCCTCTGATGAGGAAGGAAACCTCGCGGCACCAAAAAGTGTTCCTAAGCTCGGCATGACTGGCAGTTCTTCTGGCGACGCTCGAACTCCACAAATACCTGATCCGCCGCCACTAACGCCGGCACGGATCGGCGCGGTCGATCCGCCGCGACCCGACCCGCGCCAACGCGTAAGGCGCCGATCTCGACCGTTTCACGACGTCGCGTACCAACCGTCAGGAAATGGAATGAGCGGCCAGTGCGTGTTTTCGGCGTTGTCTTTCGCGCGGCGGGTTTACTCGCAGTTGTAATATCGGAGGGGCAGTCCTCCACCTCAGCATCCCTCGCCGGGCTGCGCTCGGCGGACCTCAAATCGATTTGCATGAACAAAGCTCCCCACCGGAAGCGCGGTTAAATTTGCAGGGTTCAAAAGTCGATCAAAACTTAATCACCCCGAGAAGATATCGGGTCGCCTTGGTTAGCGATAGGAGCGCGAACCTGACTTAGTTGGTGGGCAGCGCTATCGGGCGTTGCCGCGCGGCCAACACTCATCCCTCGACCGAAAGAGACGGCGCGTCACAGTCGGCATGGTTGAGCAGGCAAACGCCGAAGCCAAGGCGCTGCTCCCTCCGGGGTCTCCATCCGGTGACTTTTTTGGTAGGGCCGTTGGTATCGCGCCGAAAGCGTGTTGGTAGAGCGGACGGGATCGTCACATCGACAACTTTCTTCCGCGCTCGTGAACTCGCTTTGTTACCCTTGGATGAGGGCCTCTACATCCTGAGCATAACGCCCGTGAGTGATGTGTGGGCATTGCCGCCCCCGGCTTGGGCGCCGGTGTTAATGCCGGGGCCGCTCCGCCGGCTCAATCGAACCAGCGAAATTAAACTTTCCACGGGCGCCGGGTCCTAAGGCGCGCGGACTGCACCCAAAGATTCCTAGCAGTCGTCGTCCAAGCATGACATGATGATTCTTAATTGCGTTTCGGAGGGAAAGCCCGATGCGCCTTGCATTGCCTTATCTCGGAATTGGTCTCTGCGCGTCACTGGCGACGTGGTTGTCATTCACGCTGATCTATTGACTGAGCAGCCCGTTCGACAGCCGTCAGCAGCCGCACGTAAGTCCCACTTTCGTGCAGCTCGAGCCAACCCTTTTCAACAGCGCACCTGATGCCGGCGCCGAACCCGGTACCTTTTCCTTTGAGTGTATAGAGGAAGGGATAATTGATCTTCTCGATGTGGATGCGGTCGTTGATCGGCTGCACGCCTGCGGCGAGTTCAAGGAGTTCTCGTGCGTAGGGACGTGCCTCTGTGTGTTTCATGCAGCAGTTCGATCCTCTTTCACCCCTCGTGCCACGATTCGCAGCGCACCGTCTGCAAGAGGACGCTGTAGGCCCTTGGCTTCATCCCATGTCGCGGTCATCCACGTCTCTCCGTCTGGCTTGGTGTAGGTCAACGGTTTCTGCCGAGGCTATGATGGACATGGTCTAGCCACCCGCCGTTTTGGCTGCTTCGGCGACCACGTCCATCTCGCCAAATCCCCAATGCTTCGCCTGATTGCCTTCGCCAGCAGGGTGTCCCCAAGGGGGAGCAAAACTGCCCGCCAGAAATCCCACGGACCTCGCGATGCTCGCGCCTTCTCGAATGTCCAGAGGACAGCCAACTGGGGACGAATTGTCGCCAAAAGAGCGATCTCGCCAGACTTGACAACTTGCTTATGATATCGCGGAGGTAGTTTATTCGCAGCTGTCCGCTTTTCCGGGAGAGCGAGAAGCGGACGCTGTGGCTCTGCCGGTTGACCAGGGTAAGCTTTACGCAATGAAAAATGACACCGCTCGAACGAACGCCGACGCCTTGACCGAGAGAAGCCTCGCTCAAACAAAGCCTCACGATGGCCCGCCACGCACGGATGTCGGGACGATAACGCTCCATTGGGCGACCGCCCTCGCGTTCGTCGTCAGCCTCGTTACCGGCCTACGCATCGCAGCGGACGCGCTGCACGCCCCCTTCTCGAAATGGCTCGCTCCCGTCCTGCCACAGGGCGAGATCCTCTCCTGGCATTTGCTCGCCGGACTCGCCGTCTTCTTCTGCGGGTCGGCCTACGTCGCCTACCTCGCGCGCAGCGGCCTCGTCGAGCGCAACAGCCCCAAAAAGACGCGGATTCTCGCGATGCGCGCTCCGGCTCGCCTCAAATGGGGAGCTGTCAACGTCATCCTGCACTGGTTCGTCTATGCGCTCGTGATCTTCCTCACGGCGACGGGCGTCATGATGTATCTCGGCTATGGCGGCTGGTGGGCTTATCTCCACTCGACCGCCGCCTTCGTTTCGCTCGTCTATATCTTCGCGCATGTCGCCGCGCATTATCTCTATGGCGGGTGGCCGCAGATTTTCCGCGTGTTTCGGCCCACCCCGCTCGCGATCACGAAGGCCGTGCGGCCGCGGCCTCTTCTCGTCGCCGCGGCAATCGGGGTGGCAATCGCGTGCGGCGTCGCCGGGCTCGACTGGGCGACGCGCGATACGCTCGTCATCGCGCGGGTGAGCGACGCGCCCAAGCTGGATGGCGCCATGGGCGATCCCGCCTGGTCGCGCGCGCGCCCGGTCTTCATCCGCGCCCAGCAGGGTGCCAATCTCAGCGGATCGGGCGAATCGCTCGTGGAGGTGCGCGCCCTGCACGACGGGCAGAAGATCTATTTCGCCTTCCGCTGGGAAGATCCCACCCGCTCCCTGCGCCGCATTCCGATCATCAAGAAGGAGGACGGCTGGCACGTCCTCGACGAGCGTGCGGGCCTGCAAGACGCCGTCGACTTCTACGAGGACAAACTGGCGGTTATTTTCTCGGATAACCCATCGCTCGGCGGCGCAGGCGCGACGGATCTCGGCGCCAACCCGCTGCCCGGCAAACCGATGCCGATCAACGGCCGGGGCTTCCACTTCACGACGGATGGCAGCTACATAGACATGTGGCAGTGGAAGGCGTCGCGCGGGGGCATGCTCGGCCGTGTCGACAGCCAATATATCGGCCCGCCCTACGCCCCGACCCTGGACGAGCAAAATTACGATGCCCGCTACCAAGGCGGCTATTGGAACAAGCCAGGTCGCTCTCTTTATTCGTATAATTTCAAGTTCATCCACAGGGACGACAAGGGGCCCGTGACGGTTCTGCGGCTTCCCAAGGACTGGACGGCGCAGGTCGCAGCGCTCGGCAAATTCGATCTCAATCCCGACAGCAGCGACGACGAAAACGGCCGCTGGTACATGTTCGACCGGGAGAGCGAACCCTACGCTCCAGAGGCCGACGCGAGGATTCCCGTTGGCACGATCTTGCCTGGCGTGATTATTGCCGGCGACACCGAAGGAGAGCGGGCCAATGTCACCGGCGTTTCAAAATGGAGCAACGGACATTGGACGCTCGAGCTGACGCGCAACATGAAAAGCGATGGCAGATATGACAAGGCCTTCGTGCCAGCCCGCGATCTCTACATGTGGGTCGCTGTTTTCGACCATGCACAGACGCGGCATGCGACCCATAACCGCCCGGTGCTTGTCGTCACGGAGAAATAGCCACCTCACGGGCGGCCGCGAGCTCGACCGGAGGGCACCACGGCGTCACTGCGCTGAAGCATGGCTTCGCCCTCATCCTCGCATCGCATTCTGGCGCGGCGAGCAGCGGTCTGCTCGCGGAAATTCGCGGCGCGCGGAGGCCTCGCGATGACGAGGCATTGTCGGCTCGTCCTCAACGGCAAGCTCGTCGAAGCCTGCGCCGGCGAAAGCCTGATCGATGCGGCGCTCGGCGGCTCGATCCTGATTCCACACGACTGCAGATCGGGACAATGCCAGAGCTGCCGGGTGACGGTGGTGTCGGGCTCGGTCGATGACGGCGGCTCGGGCCACGGCCGTACTGTGCTCGCCTGCCAGGCCGCGGTCGCTGGCGATGCAGAGATCGAATTCGAAGAATTGCCGCTGCCGATGAAGCGGGCGTGCGCCGTGACCGAGATCAACGAGCTCTCGCCAGAGATCGCCGAAGTCGTGCTGACGACCTCAGCGCCCCTCGAGTTTCGGCCGGGCCAATATGTGCGCGTCAAGTTTTCCGGCTATCCTGCGCGCGAGTTCAGCCCGACCTTCAGACTCGATGGTTCCTTCAAGCAAGCCGAACTCGTCTTCCACATCCGGCGCCAGCCTGACGGCACCGTGTCGGGGCAGTTCGGCAAGGCCATCAGGCCCGGCCATGCGGCGCATGTGCAAGGCCCGTTCGGACAAGCCTATCTGCGACAGGGCCAGGGGCCGCTCGTGCTGGTCGCCGGCGGAGCAGGCTGGGCCCCGATCTGGGCGCTGGCCCGCTCGGCGCGCTCGACCCAGCGCAACCGCGAGATGGTGGTCGTCGCCGGCAGCCGGGATGCCGACAACCTCTATATGCTTCCCTCGTTGCAGTGGCTGATCGACGACGGTGTCCGCGACGTCATTGCGACGACGGAGATCGGATCCACCCTGCCGATCAGGCCCGGGCGCCCGTCGCACTACCTTCCCTTGCTCGGGCTGGAGGATACGGTCTACGTCGCCGGCCCCGTTGGTCTCGTCGATACCGTGAAGAACAAGGCGCGCTCGGCCAATGCGCAATGCTACGCCGATCCCTTCCTGCCGAGCTCGCAAACCTCATCGCTGATGGACAAGGTCACCCGTCTATGGCGAAGCCGGGAGCAGCCTCATCGCCCCGGTCTGTGAGCCGACGCGGAGCTCAGCAGCGCCGGCGGCTCACGGCTTGACGGGTAGACTACCGAGGCTGGTGATGAGGTCGGCCGCCTTCTGCGTATCGGCAAAGCGTAGAAAGGCCAAGGCGTCCGGATCCTGCAACGTCCTCAAATAGATCAGCGCCAGCACCACGCTCGAGGGATAGTCCGCGTCGGTCGGGTAGTGACCATCCACGCGAAGCACTGTGAGCCCTTGTTCCAACGGCCGCGAGAACGGGCCGAAGCCGATCGCGCCTTGAACATCGCGAACCGTCTCGATCGCTTCCTGTGTGGTGGTCGCCGTCTTCGATTTCTCGGTGATCTCGAGATCATGCCAGCCGGGCATGCTGGCCCGCAGTACGGTGAGAGTGCTGTCCTGGTCCTCGCGCCGCACGACGCGGATGCGCAAATCGGCGCCGCCCAGCTCCTTCCAATTCGCGAGGCGGCCCGAATAGATCGCAGCGAGCTGATCGCTTGTAACGGCACTCACCCCACAGGCGGGATGGACGATGAAAGCCGATGGCAGGCGGGCGATCGCCTTGTAGACGATGCCGGAAGCCGCTTCGGCGTCGGTCAGCCGGCGTGCGACGCGCCCCAAGATCGCCTTGCCGGACCCCACGGCCGCGATGCCTCCGCCAGAACCGATGCTCGGCGGGACCTCGATCCGTGCCGATCCTTCCTGCTGCATGAAGCTCATCGCGATGACGCGCAGGACATCGATGCCATCTCCAGTCCCGACGATGTCGAGCCTGGGTGTTTCGGCGCCAGCGGCATTCACCCCCGCAAGGCAGAGGCCCAGAATTGCCGCCGTTATCCTCGAAAATGCCATGGCAGACCCCTTCGAACCACGAGGTGCGCAATCTGGCAAAGAAACCTAAACCATCTGTTGTCGCAACGCCGTCCATTCGGAATCAACTGTGGCGGACAGAAGCGCAAAATTTGATGGTTTCGAAAAACCGATTGTTAATTACTCACCCACAAATAGCCGGTAAATAGACGATATTGAATGCTTCGCTCGCCTAATGTCGCCCTGGAACACGCTCAGGGGCCTCGGCGAGCGACATTGACCGGCCCCGCAAGTTCAGGGTGCTGGCGGTGGCGGCGATTGATACGGATTCGGAAAAGGCATCGAGGGCGCCACCCCGCTGGCGTCGTCGGGCTGTTGCGTCCGGAATTCCGAGCTTCCCCTCGTCTATCGCCATGCGCCTTGTTGCCGTCGTGCTCGCGACCGGCGTCCTCGGGCTCGGCCTCATCGGTGGCTCGACGGCGCTACGCCTGCAGCAGCAACTGAGGCACCAGGCTGCGGCACTGGGTGAACTCTCCGAAGACCAGCTCGCTCATCGCCTCGACGGCGAGGCGCAGTTGGCGCGAGCGCGAATCGAGGCCCTAGGCGCAGAAACCGCATCTCGCCTGCGTCAGATCGCTCAGCGCGCCGATGTCGCCAAGGCCGTCGCCTCGAACAACGATGTGACCATCCGCGAGCTGCTCAGCATCGTTGCTTCGACCTCCGGCTTCGAAAGGCTGATCGCCTTCGACGGAAGCGGTCGCGTGATCGGCGCCAACACGTCCCTCGACCTACTCGCGCTGAACCGGGCGTTCGAAGGTACCGCTCTCTCTATCAATCTCAACCCGATCCTCAAGGACAATAGCCGCTCGCATCCGCGGGGTGAGGAAGGCACTTATGAGCTCAAATTGGGTGAGTTGTCGGCGCTCGGCCAGCCGCAGCGCCAGACCATCGCGCACACCGCGATCGAGCCCGTGTTTGACGACTTCGGCGACCTCGTCGGCGCGCTTGCCGCGATCCGACCGCTCGGCCGCACGGAACGGACTCTCGAGAACTTCACTTCGCTGGCCAATGCCGGCGTGGTCATTATCACGGGTGACAGCGAGATCGTGTCTTCCGCGGGGCCTCAAGGGGTGAGATTCAGCGGCGCCAGGACGCGTTTGGCCGGGCTGCAGCGCTCGGATGACGGCAACTACGTCGCGCGCTGTGTCGATTACGAGGCGACGCTCAAGGTTTGCACGTTTGCGAGCGCATCGCTGGTGACGACGACACGCGATCAGATGTTCCAGATCGGCGCATCCCACACGCGTTCGCTGATGTGGCAGTTCCTGGCATCCGCGGCGCTGGCGCTCGGTGCCTTGGTCGCCGCGCTATTGGCCGCCGTGAGACACCTCACGAAAGGACTTTCAGCGCTCGCCAAGACCGCCCAAGAAATCGCGGGTGGCAATCTCGACGTTCAATTCCGCGCAACGGGCCTCGGCGAGGTCCGCGGCCTTGGCCTCGCATTCGAGCAAATGCTGACGCATTTGCGGGCCAGCACGCGAAGAATTCGGCAGCTCGCTTTCTACGACACGGTGAGCCGCATTCCCAATCGGGAGAAGATGCGCATCGATGCGCCGGCGCTCATCGACGCGGAAGAGGGCGCAGCGCTGTTCTTCCTCGACCTGGATGGCTTCAAATCCATCAACGACACTTTCGGGCACAAGGCTGGCGACGAGCTGCTCAGGATGGTGGCCGAGCGCTTGAGCAATTTGCTGACGTCCAAAGGCGCTGCCGGCAAATGTCTGCTCGCCCGGGTCGGGGGCGACGAGTTCGTCGCCATCATCGCTGGTATGAAGACGGTCGCAGCCGCGAGCCTCAGTGCCCGCGAGATGATCGAGACGCTGCAGGTTTCCTTCAAGCTCCAGAGCAACCATGCGACCATCGGCGTCAGCATCGGCATTGCGATCTGTCCTACCCACGGCACAACCTATGACGATCTCCTGATCCGTGCCGACCTTGCGATGTACGTCGCGAAGAGTTCGGGACGCAATACCTGCGCGTTCTTCACTCCGGATCTCGCAGAGATCGCGCGTGCGCGCCATGCGCTCGAAACCGACCTCGCTTTGGCGATCCGCAATGAAGAGCTCGTCGTCCATTACCAGCCCAAGGTGTCCTGCAGGGATGGACGCATTCTAGGGGTGGAGGCGCTGGCGCGCTGGCATCACCCGAAGGACGGCGACATTCCTCCTGCGCGCTTCATCAAGATCGCGGAAGAGATCGGCCTCATCATGGAGATCGACCGCTTCGTGCTGAGGCGCGCGCTCGCCGAAATCGGGGGCTTGATCCGAGCCGGATCGAATCTCGTGCTCGCCGTAAATGTCGCAGCGACGGAAATAGAAGACCCGCTGTTCATCAGGGATATCATCACGGCCGTTCGCGAGGCCGACTTCCCGCCGCCAAAGCTCGAGATCGAGATCACAGAGTCGGTCGCGATGCGCAATCCTGACGTCGTGCGCGAGAGAATAAGCCTGCTCAGGCAATTGGGCATACGGTTCGCAATGGACGATTTCGGAGCCGGCTATTCGAATCTTTCGACGATGGCGAGGCTCCCCTTCGACGCCGTGAAGCTCGATCGTACGCTCGTAACGGGTGTCGCGGACGACCGCGAAAAGCAGACGATCCTTCGTCTGGCGCTCGGACTTGCGGACGAATTGGGGTTCGAAACGGTCGTCGAAGGCGTTGAAACGGCCGAAGACCTTCAGTTCGCGGCCGAAAACGGCGCGACCATGGCGCAAGGTTATCTTTTTTCTCGGCCCTTACCGCTCGAAGAGTTCGCTGTCCTGCTCCAGCCGCGCCGTTTGGCTTCGGCGTTCGAAGTGGTACCCAGGCGAGACGGAGCGGAGCGGAAGACCATGATCCGCTGAGGCGTCGGCGACGATGCCGGCCCAAACGGCCCGCTCACGAGGTGCCGCGTTGCGTTCACGCGACCGGCTGGAGTAAAGTCCCCGCACGACGAACTTCCAAGTCGGTCGCGACAACCTCCGATCCGCCTACGAAGCCCGACATCGATCCGCGCTAGAGCGCTCAGCGCGATATTCAGCTAACTTACGCAGGAGTTGCCGGCCGCGAGGTGATCGTCACCGTAACTGCCGCCTTGACGCATCGGCTTAGCGTAGTGTCTCCAACTGATAAGCTTTGCGCCCAAAGCTTATCAGTGCCGACAAAATTACCCCTGCAGCAACCCTGAGGTTGTCGGCAAAGCGCTGGACGCCTCGGCGCGTTCGGGACCAGGGGTGTCTTGTCAACCTTGCTGAAATCGCTCGTTTTTTTCGTTCCCGTCGCGGGCAATCTACGGTCCTAGCCACGATCAGTTTCGCAGCCTCTCGACCGTAGTTTTCCGCCATCTCGCGCAATGCGCCGGCCTCTCTGGGCACCCTGCTCTCCTCCGCCAAATCCAGGCAGATGCGCTCCATGCGCGCGAGATCGTTGATGTCGTGCTGATGTCGCCCCATGCCGCTGATCAGACTCCGGCCTGCACCAAGCCGTCAAGGGTTGCCACCCGGAAATTTCCCAATATCGATTTCGTCGAGCCAGCCGGATGATCTCGAAATGAAATCATCCAAGCCAAAGCAGTGGACCGAGAGCGAAAGAGGCTTGCCGCGATGGCACGTCGGCGCGCCGCGTCGGAAATTGCGGCAGTCCTCGGGCGGCATACCGGATCGGTGAAGCGGATGGCGCGAGAGATGGGATTGCTCCTAAAAAAATAGAAGCGGCTCCTTTCCTCTACACGCTCAAGAGAAGCGGCACAGAGTTCGGTGCCGGCATCAAGTATGCCGTCGAGCGCGGCTGGCTCGACCTGCACGAGAGCGGTACCTACGTGCGGCTGCTGACACCTGGCGATGATTTGCTCGGTCAATAGAGCAGCGTGAAGGACAACCACGCCGCGAGTGATGCGCAAAGACAAATCCCGAGATAAGGCAAAACAAGGCGCATCGGGCTTTCCCTCCGAAACGCAAATATGGATCATCATGTCATGCCTGGACGACGACTGCTAGGAATTTGGGTTGCACCGCGCTCCTTAGAAGCCCCCGCACGGGATGTTGCTTGAAGATTTGCTGGCTCGCCGCCCTGAGCTGGCGGAGCGGCCCCGGCCGACCCAAAAGCCCCCTGAAGCCGGGGCCGTCTCTCGCGCCGTCCCGCAGATAGTCGGCCCCGTGCCTAGGAGATCCGCACCTGAATCCGCAGCACGAGGACCGAGCGTCGGCACTGCCGCCGACCGCCGGCCCATCGTGCATGCGCATCCGTGCGACGCGACAAGCTAGATCGGGGGCGGCCTGACCAATGCCGGTTTGAACGACAGCGAGCCCGCTCTGCAGCGAACACCGGACGTATCGCCCCAGGGGGAGCCATTGTCGATGTAGAAGGTCTCCGGCAGGCCGTTGTGGCGAAAGGTATCGGTCAGATGCCCCCGCACGGCGGAACGCTGCTCGTTGACGCATGCCTTCAGACACACAGCATAGCGCGAGTGATCGTCGACCATGGTCAGTGGATGACAACGCCTCCCGCTGGCAAGGGGCATGTGGCCCTTGAACTCCATCTGCCACAGCTGATTGGGCGCGTCCTCTCAGTGAGCCGACTGCATCTGTCGTCATTGGATCCACAGCGAAGGTTGCGGCCGGTTGCCGCCGCTCATAGCGCAGGGCGTCACCTCTCCTGCGGAGTAGGGCGAAGGCGAGACCTTCGGTGCAGCCTTCCTGGCGGGCTACACGGGACGAAATTCGCCTCAAAGCCGCTCTGATGTTGGCTGCCATATCACAATAAATCGGGCTGCTGAGACGGGCCGATGAGCATCTAGAATTTCTCTGCTCGATCTTTTGCCTCTTCATCCGTCGACAAAAAAGAATCCGCCGGCAGAAAGGCGCAACTGAGGGGCACCTTCCTTATATCCCTCTCTCAATGCTTAGCTGCGAGGAGTCTTGTCTTCTCGGCTGAGCAGGCCAAGCCGTCGCTCCAGCTCTTGCTTCTTGGCCACGAGCCTCACGGCAAGAATGTCATTAACGACTGTGTGGAGTTGCCACAGCTCTTCAACCGACATGCTCTCAAACGGCTTCCGTTCCATGAATCCCCCGACTCACGTGTTCCCATAGCCTGGGCTTACAAGCGGGAGCCGGCAACTCTTTGTCGGTTGAGCGCGGAAGGTTATCTACCGTGACGGCGAGTGTGCGATTTTTCGGAAGCTCGCCGGCTCGACCTTAACCGGTAGCGTCGCAACTCAGCTTGCATTAATCGGTGTCGCAACACGCCCAATTCTGCAATCTGATGTTCTAGAAAGGCGACACGTTGATGCAAGGCGATAGCGGCATAGGGGATACGATCAGAAATACTCAATAATAACCGCAAAAACATCTCGACAATCTGAGCATACACCAGACGATCGGCACAATTGCAAGGCGAAGCCCTTTCGCGCCATTGCACACAGCCGGCAGAGACGTGAGCCACGGGTTGACGCTTTGAAGGAACAGAAAGGCGCGCGGATATTTAATTCGCGCTAGCTCGCCCAAGCTGGCGGAGCGGCCCCGGCGTACCCAAACTCCCTCAAGCCGGGGCCGTCACTCCGATGGCGCGTGGAGACGCCGCGTCACAGCTCAGCAGGTGGCGCACGAGCCATCAGGAAACGGTAGCAGAGGCCATTCGCCCGCGGTGTCATTTGCGGCCTCGGGCTCGGCGTCGACTGGCCCTCTTGCCGAAGGACGCCACGCAGGAGGCGCGCCCGGCTCGCGATCATAGGGGTGCTGGTCGGAAGGCCCTGTGCTGCTGAAGTGCATAGACTCGATCGAGGGCATCGTGCACCCCGCGCTCTTAATATTTTACAATTAAATAGTTAATGCATATATTAAATAAACTAAATATTTGACTTCTTCAATCACGAAATGGTTGAATAGGTTTGTCCTACCGGCGCCCGTGAGCGCTTTTTGAGGCCAGCGACCATGTCCTTGGCATTCCCGCACTGGCTGATGATCGCAGGGGCCCTACTGGTGGGTGCCGGCTATATTGGTGTCCTCGTCAGCGGAAAGAAAGCGAACAGGGTTGATCGACCTCCAGGCGAGCCGATCGATCTGCCGGCTTTACCGCTCCTCAACTCGCATGACCCGCAGTAGCTCGCGCGCGTTCCCCCAAGAGCGAGGGTTAGCAATGGCTGTCAGAATTGAATGGGGTCCGCTTGAGGCGATAACGAACGTCCGCAACGAAGCGTGCAAGGCCCGAGACTTCATCATCCACTCCCATGATGGACACGTGCAGGGGCAGATTGTCGTGCCTGACGACGCCGATCAGTTCGTCATGGGGGCATGTGAAATCCGGCTTCTCGAACTGCTAAAGGATGCCGTCAAGGAACTGGAGCGGTGAAAGCGCCGAAGATCGCAGCACCAAAGCGTGTACTCAATTTCGATACACGTGATCAACGCGCCCGGCCCGCCGGCGCGAACCGGCGGGCCCTGTCCCAGCCACGCCTACAGTCTCAGATTACCTGCGGACTGCTTGCCCCGATCGCTCACGATCTCGTAGCTCACCTTTGCACCTTCTGCCAAACCACTGAAGCCAGCCTTCTCCACTGCTGATATGTGGACAAAGACGTCCTTCCCGCCGTCGTCGGGCTGAATGAAGCCATAGCCTTTGGTCGCGTTGAACCACTTCACAATACCTGTTGCCACGCGCGTCTCTCCTGAAAAATGACCGTGGCAACATGACAGAAGCTGATAAAAACGAAAAGCCCGCCAACTTAGGACTTAGTTTAAAAATGACCGCTTATACTGGGACAGGCGTCATGTTGCCCACATGAGGAAGGCAGCCAACGTGAACCGGCGCCTCCCGTGAATTTCCAACGATGGACCAGCAGGGAACGAACACCTCAATAGGGAGCTTGAGAATCTTGCCGGCTCCCCGCGGAGCTGGCGGAGCGGCTCCGGCCACCCAAAAGTCCCCCTTGAAGCCGGGGCAATCTCACTGCTGGGCGCGTACACAGTCGGGACGAACTCGTCGGCTTGGAAATGGCCGTCAGTGTGAACCGGCGAATTTTGTTGCAATCAAATGCGACGCGCTAACGCACTGAGCGCAGATAATGGTCTTGTCGGTTGGCGCGGTTCATCTCAGCGAAGGCCTTCCCCAACTCTTCCGCCGTATGCTTCGCCTTGAAATTCTCCCATGCGACCATGAATCGCCCCTTCGCTTCATCGAGCGAGCCAGCTTCCCCGAACGGCGGACCGGGAAGCGTCACGATGCACGTCCACAACCAGAACCCCGGGGAGCGTTCGTTGGCGTAGCGGATGCGCCCAACTAGCTGCCGGTCCTCGTGAACCGTGTAATCATCCAGGCCGATCATCCGCAGTGTCAGAGGCATTGTGGCTTGCCGCAGGGTAGAAACGAAAATAAAGCGCGGCGGATTACATTGTGCCAATTAAACCTCGCCTGACCTGCGCGGCGAGGAACCCGTGTCCTCACGGCGCCGTTGCTGTCTCGCTAGCTCGCCCAAGCTGGCGGTGCGGCCCCGGCGTACCTCAAGAGCCAACCCTGAAGCCGGGGCCGTCTCTCCGCCATCGGTCTTTTCGGAGCATATGTTGTCGCGCGGCGCTCAACGCAGGTCCTGCCGCCGTAACTCCAGCTTGCGTCACGACCGCGTGCACGAAACCGTTTCGAGCCTCACACGGAATGACGCTGAAACAACGCCCTCCAAAACTGAACGGCATTGACGTCCTCTCGAGGAGGGTAATATGCGGAAACTATTTTCGGTGCGGCCTTACTGCCGATCGCATTCGTGGGGTGTTCAACGATTATCTCGGCGGCCCTTTCTGCAGCCCGGGATGGCAAGGCCGCAACATTCTCCGAACGCTTTGCACCCGCGCTGAAGTCCGCCTCGAGCGGCTAAATGCACTCACAGCCCTTGTGAACCTGATCTGGCGACGGCTTGCTTACATGAAACTGGCGGGCATGCGGCCCAAGCTCGTGAGCAATGACGAAAAGGCCGGTGTGACCGGCGGGTCATTTTTCCACTTCCACAACATAAAGACCCGCCGACCGTACGACGGGCGGCGAGCTGACTGAGACGATCATGCGCGATCGCGTGCCGCTTCTCATCTACTTTCAGTTTCTCGCGTCAGTTAAATCATCACGAGAACAATAAAAATTGCGATTTCAACCAGTAACACCGCTGCTGTCATAGGACGAGAAACAAGTCAGCCATGCGTAGCATGATCCGCCTCAGCATCGGCCAAGAAACGGCCCCTCACATCTCATGGCGTAAGCAGGGGCGGGATGCGGGAGCCGTTTCTCGGTAGCCAGACGCGTTCGTCCGGCGCCAGGCACCCTCAAATTAATTCTATTTTAAATATTTTTCAACGTTTAATTTGTTTCCCGATTATTTATTTTTTTAATAATGACCGAACGCTTTGAAATCGCCAGCGTGCCTTGGAGCGCGCGCATCCGCCGTTCCCCATCCTTTGCTACCTCGCAAGAGAGCAGGACGTATCTGCGGACAAACGCGTGCGGCTGCTATCGCGCACGGCACGGATTGGACCGAGCGTTACCCATGGATTGCCGCGGCCGCTCTGAAAAACATCTGACACATGAAAAAGCCGCCGGCTCCGGTAGCCGACGGGTTCTCAATGCCCATGCGTACCGCGGTGCTCGTCACCAGTCCGCGATGATCGATCGTACCGCGCTACTCGTTGACGCCGGGTTACCGCCTCCCCTTTCGGCGATGCGTCCTCAGCCGCTGCCGGTCGCGCTTCTTCATTCGCTGCCGGCGCTTCATGGCTCGATCGGCTTTTCGTTGTGCCAAGCGGCATAGTAGTCGGCCATGAGCGCCTTCAGCATTCGTCCCGTGTTGCACACCGCAAAGACGAGCTTGCCGTAACCGCTGGCGTGCTTGCACATCAGTTGCGCGGCGATCTGGGCCATGCTCTCGCAGTCGGAAATCCGTCCTTCCAAATCACGGAACGCCAGCGAGTGGAGTTTCGATATGCTCTTCGGAATACCCGGCGGCAGGCAGCTGGGCTCCGGGGAATTGGACAACCTCGCTCATTGCTGCACCCCCGCCAGGGCCTTGCTGCGGTCGCCATGCTTTCGAAGAGTGGCAAACTCCCTCGAAAGGTCGGCATTGTTGTCGGTTACAGTCGCAGTCTCCCTGCCGAAAACGTCCAGCTCGGTGATCGTAGCTCGCAAGAGTTGAAAGGACTGATGACTGCCAAGCGATTACGCCTGACACTGTTCCCAGCCGACGCATCATCCGCGCGCCGCACCGGCGTGGGTTGCGAAGTGGCTGGCGCACTGGCTGCGTTCACTCGTGCATAAGGGCCGGCGTCAAAAGCCGCAGATGGCCGCCGCTGTGATCTTCATGGGTTGGAACGCCCAGAGCGCGCAAGAGGTTAGATACATTGCGCACCATCGCGGCGGCGCTGACCGGGGCGCTGAATTGGAGGCGGCACATGAAAATCATGGACGAAGACGGCGAAGTCATCGCCATAGCATCGGATGATCATACTTTAATCGGCGGCCACCACCGCCTCGCGGTGGCGGCCAGCCTCGGTAAAAAACTGTTCTGGCGAGATACCGGCGAACCAGTGAAGCTTGATCACTTCTTCAAGCATTATGTAAGTTCTCTTCGACATACAGCCTGATCCGCCCGACGAGCGTTGTTCGGTACATTGCAACTACGCCAATTGAGGCGGGGCAGCTTTCATTTTCACACCCCATCGCTCTCCAGCGTTCCGGCCTCCAGCTTCGCCCAATGCTGGCATTGAACCAACATCGCTCCAGGTATTCGCGGTCGCAGGCCGATAAGAAAAATGCGTTATTGTCACACCATGCTGCGCGTCTTGGCAGTTTTTTCGATGACCCGTAGGTTGGCACCGTAGGTAGGCGGTAGCGCACTCACTATCGAGCCAGAATTAGAACGAAGCTTCAATGCGATAGTCGTTTGAATGTGGAGGAGTGGACGACCTGCCGTCCAGCGCCCAAAGCTTTCCGACAAATTATCAAACTCGGCTCGAGACAATGAGCGAGGCCGAGTCCACCGCTCTAGCCGTTCGCGAGGTCTACAGCGCTTATTACAGCGAGATGGGAGGCGTAGGCGCGGCTCCGGAACCAAAGGCTCGGACGCCTACGACAGAGGGCAAACTCGTGCGGTCCCAGAGACCGCTTGGACCTCAACACGGTCAATCGGCTGCGCGCCATACGACGAGGCCAATGACCCGAAAATCCCTCCCGGCACTGCTAATTCTCGGGAGCATTGTGGCACTGGTTGTCGCAGTCGGATTTCTAGCGCAGTAAGACCGGCCGCGAATTCTGTGCAACGTCCGCTTTTCCCCCCGCGATCCGACTAGGGGAGATCGTGCACTTCGCGTTTGGGCCAACTGGCGACACCGCGGGAGCAGCCTCGAAGACTTGGATCCTTAGTTTGATCGGTCAATAGCGCTGACACAACTAAAGCGTGTGTATTGCCGAATTTTCCCGGCTGTTGCAGCCTAGGCACACCGCCTGCTGATTGAATCAGCTAGCTTAACTGCTGGAATTCCGGACAGCAAAAGAACCGGCGTCGTTTGGGCTGAAACGTGGATGGAGCGAAAGTAATGAAGAAGCTTTTGTTAAGTGGCGTGGCTTTGCTGGCAGTGAGCATGGCGGCACCTGCATCAGCGGCTGATCTGGCTGCTAAACCTTATGTCAAGGCCCCGCCCCCGGTGATCGCGCCGATCTATGATTGGACCGGGTTCTACATCGGCGCCAACGGCGGTTGGGGACAAAGCCACGGCTGTGTGGATTTCGTGACGCCAGCAGGGACGGTCGCAGGTGGTTGCGCCGATCGCTCCGGCGGCCTCGCTGGCGGACAGATCGGGTACCGCTGGCAAACCAATCAGTTTGTGCTCGGCCTGGAAGCGCAGGGAGATTGGGCAGAAATCAAGAATACGCGCGTCAGTCTGATCGACCCGCTGATTTCGACAACCGGTAAGATTGACGCCATCGGGCTCTTCACGGCGCAGCTCGGCTGGGCGTGGAATGCCTCGCTGTTTTACGTGAAAGGCGGCGGCGCCGTGACGCGCAACCGATTCGATATATTCAACAACGTCACCGGGGTCGGCCTGGCATCGGCGGGCCACACGCGCTGGGGCGGCGCCCTCGGCGTGGGCTGGGAGTACGGCTTCACGCCCAATTGGTCGTTCGGTATCGAATACGACCATCTCTGGATGGGGCGTGATAATGCCGGCTTCGCAGGCGTAGTCACTCCCGGAGGGTTTGTCCTCACCGGCAGCGGGGTCAGCCAAGATGTGGATATGGTCACGCTTCGATTGAACTACCGCTTCGGTGGATACGGCGCACCGGTCGCGGCCAGATACTGATCCCCCCATCTTCGCAAACCAAAGCCCCGGCACGCCGGGGCTTTTTTGTGGTTATGATTTTCTTGGCCTTTGCTACCTTGCGGTGTCTAAGTTGGAAGAGCACGTTCATCGCGGCCACATTCGTTAAGCAAGCAATCCGAGCCGCTGAGCTATCGTGACCAGCTCTGCCAGAGACCGCACTTTCATCTTCTCCGTCACTCGATGACGATGTGCCTTGATTGTCCGCTCCGTCGCTCCCAATTCAGACGCGATCTGCTTGTTGAGTCTTCCGCGCACGACAAGCTCGAATACCTGCCGTTCACGCGCAGTCAGTGTCGCCAGCAGCGCCTGCATCTGTTGCAGCCCGCGTCGCGCGTTAAACATAATTGCGTGGCGGGCCACTGCCTGTTCAATGGCGCCGAGCAACTGCTCCGGTGTAACCGGCTTGGTGAGGAAGTCATCGCCACCCGCTTTTATGGCCCGCACGGGAATATCTTCGTAGCCAGTGAGGAAGACGATTGGTAGCGCGAAGTTAAGTGCCTTCAATTGCTGTTGCAGCTCTGGACCGCGATTTCTGGCAGGGGCGGTTCAACTCGCCAAAATCGGCGACAGGAAAAATTAACCGTCTTATGGCCGACACGGCCATCACGGCGAACCGGAGCAGACGATCCAGCGGATCCGGTCGCCGGCACCTCCCTGGACGCGCTCCCGCACCACGATCGTGCGGCGAACGACAGGTGTGTGCTGAATTACACTTGTGCCGAGCTTCAAGTTGCGCCGCAAGATGCCGAGGAGATCACACCGGACCGTATGGGCAACGCCGACGGCAGCACGCGGCAGGTTCCAAGTACCGCCTCAATCTCGGTACCGGCAGAACTCGTCGCCGTTTTCATATTCAATGCAGGTCTTGACGCGAGCATGAGGCCGCATTTCGTTATAGTAGCGGCCTTCGCTGCGGTCCGCTGACCCATATCTAGAACCGCGGTCCATATCGTCATCGTTGCGACGCCAGCTTCGGCCGGTGGTTCGATGATCCTCATCTTGCTCCATCATACGGCCCATCTGTCGCTGACGCATACGGTCCATATCCATTCGATCCTCGCTACGCTGCCGCCGGGCCGTCCAATCTCGGTTGACCCGTGTGTCCTCGGCGCTCTGACGGTCTGAGTCGCGCGCTTGATCTGATTGCTGCGGTGTCCGCTCTGGCTGGACGGGAGCCGTTTGCGTTTGGCCTTGGCCTGACTGTGGTGATGGTCGCTCCGGCCGGACTTGGGCCGGGACTTCGTTGGGATCTGGTGCTGTTTGCTGAGCAGAGGCAGCCACGGGCACCAAACCAAAGACCAGGAGCAGGATGGAAGCCATATCTGATCGGCGCATGATCTCACCTCGCGGGTTTGCTCTCTAACCTCGTCTAGCTGTCTTTGTTCTTATGAAAACAGCGCCATTTTGAAATGTCAGTATCGTTGCCATTGGCAGGTTCTCTGCAAGGCGCGAGCGGCTCGGCCGCTCGCGCCACCGAAGCGGCAGCTCCAGCTAGGCAGCACGCTTCATGCGTTCGACGGTCTGACTTATATGGTTTCCGGCGTCGTCAGCCACCTTGAGGGACATGTCGGCAATCCGACGGCTAGTATCTAAGGCGCTACTGATCGTGTCGCGCACTAGATCGGTGTGCACGACTGCGAGATCGTGAGGAGTTCGGCAGCGCCAGAGTTCATTCATGCGGTCCATGCTCAGTTCCATCTGCTGTCGCACGAAATCGAAGTACTCGCGTGAGACACCATTCACGCCTTTTGCGACAGCTGTGGCAGAGTACATGATGGCTTCGGCGTTGCGGGCGGAGCGTTCCGTTGCCCGCTGCGCTTCGTCACCTGTCACACCGAGTGTTCGGCCAAGCTGGTCAGTGGAGCGACCCAACAGCGCCGTGGCCATGTCGACGCCAAGACGCCAAGTGTTTTTCAGCATCTCGGCATTTTGTTGCAGCAAATGGCTGCTAGCTTGAGCCACCTCCTCGCCGGCCTCAGCCGCGGCTAATCCGATCCGTCTGGTTTGCTCAGTGCTCCTTTCGCCAGCGCGTCGGATTGTCTCTTCAGCATTTTGAGTAGGCTTTTCCTCCGGGCGTGCATTGGCCATTTTTGTTGCTCCATCGATGTTATTGTTGGTGAGATCGGGTCCTGTGCGTGTCCGTCACAAGTGCGATCCTAGGCAAGCAAACGTGCTCGCTTTTTGCCCGTTCCGGGGCGAGGCAACTTTAATCATGCTCCGGGATCACGCGCAGGAACGAGCGCTTCAACTTCCAATTATTTTGTGAATTGGCTTCATAGGTCCGGCACCGCTCGGCTTCACGATGTTGCCGAACCCGCGTCATCAAGGCTCAGTCATGACTACTGCGGAAACCGTATTGCTCATCGCGGCTTCGCTGTTCGTACTTCTCGCCATCGGTACCGTCGGCTTCTCCAAACTGGCGGAGTGGAAGAATCCGCCAGTCGGCAAGTTCCTCGAATGCGCGGGTGTGCGTCTCCACTATATCGAGCGGGGTGATCCTGCGGCTCCTTGCGTCGTGCTGTTCCATGGCAACAGATCCATGATCTCACGACTAACGGGCTTGTCGACCTTCTTGCGCAAGGCAATCATGTGGTCTGCTTCGACCGTCCAGGCTTCGGGCATAGTCAACGGCCGCGGCTCCGAGTCTGGACCGCAGCAGCTCAAGCCGCTTTGCTGGCGAAGGCGCTAAATCAACTCGGGGTTCGCGATCCTGTGGTGCTGGGCCATTCCTGAGGCGCTCTTGTCGCGATCACTCTCAGCCTGCGAAAGGATTGTCCCATCCGGGGCACTTGTGCTTGCGTCCGGGTACTACTTCCCGACCGTGCGATGGGACGTATGGCTGATGTCGGGTTCGGCCGTACCGGTGTTGGGCGACTTGGTGAGTTACACTGTCGCACCGATCATTTCGTGGGCCATCTTGCCCGGGACCATTCGCAAATTTTCGCGCCCCGTTCTGTCCCGCAAACATTTAAGAATGAATTTCCAGCTTCTCTAACGCTCAGGCCCAAACAACTGAGAGCGGCTGCGGAGGAAAGTGCACTCCTCGTTCCAACTGCAGTGCAATTCCAAGCTTGCTATTCACGCATCGGCTGCCCAGTACGCATATTCCACGGAACAGAGGACCAAGTGATAGAACCCACACAGGCGCGAAATCTACATCAGGCGCTGCATCGCTCCCTGCTTCATCTGGTTTCGAATGCTGGACATATGGTGACGTATGCAGATCCTGCCGTCATTGCCCAAGCCGTCAATTCGGTAGCAAACTCCTCTTAAGTTGGACCGCGGCGTCAGACGCTTCCGCTGATCGTCCGTTCGAGGTCCACATCCAGCTTTTTCTGCGGCGCTCTACAGATCGGCTAGGGGCGGACTAGGGGAACGACCCGGTCCGCGCGAGGTGCAAACCTGCCGCAGCTCTCAAGAACAACTCCTCCTGGAGCTCAACCGCGCGTACAACGGTTCCTCACGACTGCACTCCCTTTCGCTTTTGCGCGACGTCAGACCGCCATCGGATTACGGTAGCGGTCCCTTTGGGTAGGACTGGCATGGTGCGATACAAAATTTTCGTGATGGAAAGCAAGCGCGATCGGGTGTCCGAGGTCACCTACTACGTCGCCCTGCACTTCGTGGCCGCCGACGACGGCATTGCCGCCGGCGAGGCGGTCGAATACGTCAACCCGAACGCCGCCTATGAAAGCTGAGGCGCTTTCGCGGAAGCTCGGCATTGTCGGCGCGGTTGGCCTTCAGCCGCAGCGGAGATCTGGCGACGGGCAACTTCGGAGGCAACCGTGATCAGCAAGTTTGGCGACGTGCCGGATGACCTGGGCGGTAGAGCCGATTGTTCAGCTTTTCAAGTTGAATTCGGTGCGCGGCCGGTCTGCGATCGTTTCGATCATCTCGGACCGCCCCGCGTCCCGCTGTCCGTCCGTCATGATCGCGACCTTCCAAGTATCCTGACAGGGGACGACCGAGATGGTGATATCCGTGGGCAACTCGCAGATGTCTTCCATCTCCAGCTTGATCGCCGCGTCGAGTTCTTCGCGCGTTTTTGCCGGTTTTTTCAAGCTGGTTCTTTCACCGCTCGGAACGGGACCACCGCCTTTGGCTATCCGCGCGAGCGCATGTTTTTGAGCAGCGGGCCTTTGAGCCCTTGGTTATCCGCTACAGGCGCCGTTCTCAAACGGCGGGCGGTGGTCCACCCGAGTCAAAGATATTGTCGCGTTATCGTTCCCTCCGCTTTGCGCCTTCGAAAACGGGTCAGTTGGGCTGCCTCGACCGGGAAAGTCCGCGTTGCCGGAACGATGTCATACGCGGCGCGTCATCCAACCGGTGAGCAGCCTGGCCGGAGCAGCGAATGCCGAGAGCCCTCAAACGCCGCTTGGACGACGTCATGGCGGACCTATGTCTCGGTATAACGTGACCAACCTGTAGCTCTGGTTGGACCGGGAGTCGGCATCGCCTTCACGACCGTGGAGACTGCTGTTACGAAAAACTCGCCACCACATCGTCCGCAACCGGTATTAGCGGAAGCCAACACAGATGACCAACAACACCATCTCAGTGAACGGCGCCCTGCCAGGTCTCACCTGACGCAACCTCATCGATTGAGGGAACCGGCGGCAGCGCCGCGGCTTGCCCGTCGCGATAACCATCATGTCCCCGTACCGCAGCGCCGGCGATGACGTCCGCCGCTCCGCTTTCTGAGGAGACCCACTTTTGCCGATCAAGATGAAGGTCAGTGACGTCGTCTTCGGCGAACCGTGATTGTTCTGCAAAGGGGCAGCCGATGAACTGAATCTGATTGCCGACACGATCAGAGGCCCGTCAGTTCACGCTGGCGCGCCTCCTGCACACGGCTGTGATGCGCATTGTGTGAAGTAGTTCACAAGCGGCAAGTATCACCGAGCGTAGCGTGTGCGCTTGAGGGAAGCGCAATGAAGTGGAAATTGACAACCTATCGAATGCTCGCGCTGACCGCCGTTGTCTTGATGGCGGCTGGTACTACTATGGCCATCGGTACTCCTCGTGGAGTCTATGAACCGATGTTGGGAACCGATTGGCAATGCACCCGGACCATGCTGCTCGTGACCACCTGTGCTCACTCAAGCAGTAGATCGGAATAAGCTCCGGACGCTTGCAGGCGCACGCAGGGCGACGCTCATACCTATTTAGAAGGGGGACTGAGCGTGTTTGCAGACCACAGAACGGTTCAGGTAGTCTTCAGCCTCAGCTCTCTCGGGTCCCTCAGGGCTCTTTGACAGCCCTCCTTATCAGGTTGTCACTGGTGGTGCTGCGGTACGGCAGAGACATTAAAGCATTATAGGAAGAGAGCCCGCGGCGATGGCGCCTGGCTGTCACGGCGGCTGCATTAATCAAGACAGTTTTGCTGACCGATTCTTCAAAGCCGAGCGACTAAATGCCAGTAGATTTCCACGAGAGCTCCAAATTTCGTGAATTAGATGGCTCGATTTTTATTGGGGGACATTGCGATGGCAAACCTATCGTTTTCCGTGAAGCTTTTCGTGGCTTTTTTGCTTTTTATGCAGCGAAGGCGCATCAAGACCACAACCACGATGGCGAACATCTTTACTGAACCTGTTTGGATCTATGGAAGACATTCCCGCTAATTTGCTTCAGCTATGGGCAGACCGCGCTTGAACTGCTCGGTCCCGAACTCGTTGGCACCACTCTTGGCACGCGCGCCCAGCAGATCGTAGATGGCACCGCAAAATATGACCATGCAAGCGACTTTCTCCACGCGCTCCTCAGAGACATGGAGCGAAGGAAGCACTGACGATTGGTGGCCTGTCGGCAAACCAATGACGTGAGGAGGCCAATCGCTCCGCACCGGTCTCGATCCACCAGCGGATAGCCGCGCCGATGGAGTGAACCGCAGGGCCTCTCGCTCAGGCCGGATCTGCGAATCCTCCTAGATGCGATGCGCCTTCGCAGGCTTGGACAGGGCATTGAATCGCGGCTCTGTGATCTACCTCCAATTGCAACTTTTTCCCAAAGGGTGCAGTATTGGGTTTTCATCCGGCCCGCATTTTAGGAATCCAATGGGTGTCAAATTTGTACTGGCGAAGCTCCTCGAAGCGGAGCTTAACGCACGAGGCGTGAGATCCATACCGTCATCAGACTGCGTCGACATCGTGCATCGTTTGTTGGAACAGCTCACCGAAATAGAGCTTACCTTGGCCGCGCGCGAGGTAGATGAACAGTCTCGACGCTAGGCTCTTGATCGGAGCGCATCTTCATAAGGTCGCGCGATCAGCGCTTATGCGTTTTTTTTACGGAAAGGACATTGATTAATGACTAAGCCAGATTGCGTAATAGTTCGGGCCTATGGACGACAGTTGGATCAGCTCCGCTCAGAGGCGTCCCGGATATCAAAAGGAAGGAAGATCGACTGGTGGGTAGAACGTGCGGACGCCGGCACCCAATTCTGTTTCGAGGACACCGACACAACGAAAGCGTTCGCTTCTATCTGCGAGAGCTTGGCGATCGCCTGCCGCGACGTCTAACTCGCGTCGCTCGGGGTCTCGGATCAACCACCGCGGCTCCCGCGCATCGTTCTGCCAAAGTCCGGCCAACGGAGAGTCCGAACGCTTTTCAATGGGCATGAAAACTACTAGTCTTCCGCGGCAGTGAAATTCGATCGGAGCATAACCACACAAGACTCAACGGAGGATGCGATGGCGAAGAGAGCAATAACGCTCGGCGGTGGTGGACCGGCGGCAGGGCTGCACATCGGGGTTCTGGAAGCTCTCGCCGCACACAACATAACGTTCGACGTCTGGGCACTGTCCTGCATCGGCGCATGGGTCGGGATCGTCTACAACCAATGGGACGATCATGAAGACAAAGTCGAAAAGACTCACCAATTCTTCAGGAATGGCGTCTTTCGGGACGACGAAAGCTATAAGCGTTTTCCTATAAACACAGTCTTCGGTCCGGATTGGCGCAGCAACATAAAGGCGCTGAACAACTTCGTCGGCGATTCCGACAACTATAAGGACTTCCTATGGGATCCATACCGGATGATGGACGTCTTCCAGGATTCGATGGAGATTTTGTTCAATCAGCTGCCTGACAGAGACAGAAAAAAGAAGTTCACAAGATTGGATGAAGGGGATTTCAATAGATGGATTCTCAATCAAGCGATGGCAACCAATCCCTTCATCCGTTATTTGACGTCCTTAATGTACCTTTCCGACGTCAACGGCCTGTCAAGGATCAACTATCCGGATAGCGAGTTCATGAAGGGCATAGATTTCGAACAGCTGAAAAAGCCTGGAAAACCAGCAATTTTCCATAACGCTTGGAACCTTGATCAGCAGAAGCTCGCATTATTTTCCAATCGTCCTATGAAAAGGGCGAGCGAAAAGTTTATGTTTGAGGGCCCTATCGACGCAAGCACCTTGTGTGCGTGTTCGGCTCTTCCCTTCGTCGAAGGTACCGTAGAGATTGGCGGAGTGACCTACTGCGAAGGGGCGCTTGTCGATACTGTCAACTTCGAAAGCATGCTGGAGGAGCACCCAGACGTGGAAGAGATATGGGTGAGCCGGATCGTGGATTCAAAGCAAATCCGCAAGCCGGAGAACCTTCATGACGCGCTGGCAAATCTTTGCCAATTATTCGCCTCGACAGTTGGCGAGGATGACGTCAAGCTTTTCAAATACCACATCCGATGTGACAAAACGTCGAAACAGGAGGAGGTACGGCGCAAGAAAATCAAGATCATAGAGATTCACGTTCCGGGTCACATCAATTTCAAATGGAATCACAGCAATCTCGATAATGGACGCAAGCTGGGAAAGGCCGCTGCAGAGCAGGCGATCGAGGCATTCGGAAGGCATCAGGCGCTCCCTGCGCACAACGGGCCGCATTTCATCAACGAGAAACCAGAGGGGCCGGCTTGGCAAAGCGTGTGTGAATATCACAAGGAGCTGAAGCGAGCCGCTGCATAAAGGCTCGAGCATGATATGGACAGGCGGAAGTCTTCCGAACGGAACTCCTCAACCTCGAAATAATGATTTGAGGCCAATCATCCGGGCCAGACGCAACGACCGGGCGCTTTGCGATAGTCACCGCAGCTTGTCGAGCAGCGCCTTCGCCTGCTTCATATCTCTCGTGTCGAAGCCCTCGGTAAAGGATTCATAGATCGGGGCAAGTAAATCGAGCGCCTGCTCGCGTTTTTGCTGATCGATGCACAGCGCCGCAAGATCTGTCGCGGCCCGAAGCTCAAGGGCCTTGGCGCGTTGGCCTCTTGCCATCGCCAATGCCTGTTCGAGCAGTGACTGTGCCACAGCCTCGGCATCTGGCCCACCGCGGCCTATGAGCACCCGTGCCTTGAGTCGGTACAATTCGGCTTCCAAAATTCGTTCGCTGTTGCGGGTACTTATAGCGATGCCCGACTCGATCAACTCCAGCGCGGGCTCGTAGTCGCGATCAATCAACAGGCGCTGACACAAAAGTACCAAGAGTGCGGTGATGGCCAACTGATAACCTGCGTGACGGTACTCGTCCAACGCAGCACGGATTTCCCCAAGCGCGTTGGGTGAGCGATCGAGCGATGCCATGCATATGCCGCGAACGGCGCGGGCCAAACGCCACTGGCGGAATCCATGCTCCTCCGACAGGGCGATACAGCGCTCGGCATAACTCTGCGCTATCAGGAACTCGCCGCGGAGAGCTTGGAGAATGCACGCATAATAAAATGCGTATGCTTGCGAATGCGGATGGCTAATGGCATCGGCGCGCTGAATTGCAGCGTTCATTCGCATGGTGGCCGTATCATCGCGGCCAAGCAGCCAGAGTGGCCACGACATCAGCGCAAGGTCGGCCACGCCGGCATCCTGGCCGGCCACACGCGCTGCCAGTCTATCCTCCTCGCTGCTCGCCTCGAAGGCTTCGAAAGCCCGTTCGATCGCTTCCTGGGCTCCGGTGATCTGTCCCATGAACAGGCGGATCATCGCCTGCCCGCGCATCGCATTGAGCAAGGCTGGCCGATCGCCGCGCGTTTGGGAGAGATGAAGTAAAGCGGCGATCGTTTCCTGGGCCAGCGGCAGTTCACCGCGAATGACGCTCGCAGTGGTTAACCAGAACATGACCTGAAGTTGCTCGGGAGGATCTCGCAGGCGCTCGCATAGCTCTCGCGCGCGAGCAAAGGTAGCCATCGCATCGTTGGAGGCTGGCCCTTGGGTAGCGATCAGGCAAGGCCCCAGAGCGAACTGGAGGTCAAGTTCAAGCCTGTCATTTCGTGCGTCATCGGGCCGATGGCTCGTGGCCTCGATCCCTCGTTGCAAGTGCGCAATAGCCTCAAGATTGGCGGAGCGCATGGCTGCCTTCTTGCCGGCTTGCAGCCAGTATGCCTCCGCTTTTTCGAACAGTCCGGCCTCAGTGAGGTGGTGCGCGAGCGTTTCGGGCTGAGCATCCACAATTTCCGGGAACCGTTGCTCGAAGGCCTCCGCGATCGTGGCATGCAGCGCTGCGCGTCGGCTCCTCAGGAGCCCTGAATAGGCAGCGTCCCGCACAAGTGCATGCTTGAAGGTATACACCGCCTGCGGTAACTCGCCGCGGCGGAAGATCAACTCCGATCGGACCAACTGGGCAAGAGCCTCCTCCAGTCTCTCTCTTGGCAACCCGGCCACCGTGCTCAGCAGTTCGTACGAAAACTCGCGACCCACCACGGCGCCGACCTGAGCTACCTCCCTTATCGGGGCCAATCGATCGAGTCTGGCCATCAGCGATGCCTGTAACGTGGTCGGAATCGCCATCGCTGGGAGAGGGCGGCTTAGGGTGTAATGATCGTCCCGCTCTTGCAAGAACCCGGTTTCGAGCACGGTCTTGGTCAGTTCCTCTACGAAGAGTGGTACGCCATCAGTACGGGCGAGTATCTGATCCAAGACCTCCTTCGGGAGCGCCTTGCCGGCGGTGACCCGCTCGATCAGCGCCGCTCCGTTGCGACGGTTAAGTCGCGTCAAAGAGAGCGTCGTAACATGCGCATGACCAGGCCAGGGCGGCGTGAATTCCGGTCTCGCGGTGATGAGCAGCAGCACCCGAAGCCGTGGTACTTGTTCCAAGGTCATCGTCAGGAGCTCGAGAGAAGTCGGGTCCGCCCAATGGACATCCTCAACAATGACGAACACTGGTTGCAGTGCTGCCAGGCTTTTCAGCTGAGCCAATAGCGCCGCTAATGTCATTTCTTTGCTCTTTTGCGGGCTCAGCTCCTGCAGCCGGTAACGCTCACCGAGTGGCAAGGACAAGAGATTGGCCAGAGGGACTACGCGATCTGCGTCAGCTCCGGATCGACCGAGCAGGACCTCAAGCTTGGCGAATTTAGCCGTCGGCGAATCACTCCGCTCGAACCGGCCGGCTCGTTCGAGTTGCCGGATAAACGGGTACAACGCACTATTAGTATGATGCGCCGAGCAGAATTGGCGCACCGTGATGTGCTCCTCTCCTTGCAGCCGCTCGTCGAGCGCCAAGGCGATATGCGATTTACCGATGCCCGCCTCTCCGGTAAGCATTACTGCGCAACCCTCGCCGCTCATGGCGCGCTGCCAGCGACGCAACAGCAACTCGATCTCCTCCTCGCGTCCAATTGGCTGCGTCAACTGAGTTTTGTGCTGGGCCTCGAAGCGGCTGTCGATGCCGGTGGTGCCCAGCACCTGCCATGCTTGTGTTGGCTCCGCCCAACCTTTCAGGATGACGGGGCCAAGATTCCGGAATTCAAAATGTCCTTCGGTTAGCCGGTGAGTACTCTCGCAGATCAGGACGGCGCCCGAATCGGCGAGCGTCTGCAAGCGCGCAGCTAAATTTGGTGTTTCGCCAATAACCGCCTGCTCTTTCGCCGCGCCTTCTCCCGTCAAATCGCCTACGACCACCATCCCGGTAGCAATCCCGACGCGGACCCGAAGTTGCGTGGACGGGAATGTCTGGAGGTTGGCCACGGCATCGACCAGCGCCAGCCCGGCGCGCGCCGCTTGCTCGGCATCATCCTCGTGGGCATGTGGATAACCGAAATAGGCGAGCACTCCGTCGCCCATGTATCGCGCGATGATACCCTCATTCCGAGCGATCACCTCCGCAATGCAGCTGTGGTAGGCGCCAATAACCCCTCGCAAATCTTCGGGATCAAGACGGGCCGAGAGCGCCGACGAGCCGACCAGATCACAAAACATAACCGTGAGTTGACGCCGCTCGGCTCCGTCCCGCGCCGCCTTGCCGCCCGCTTGAGGCGTGCGCGCAATGTCGCCCTTGAGCTCCGTGATAGCACGCAACATCTTGCGGCGATGGCCGAGCAGGACACCGAGGTCCTTCAGGTCCTGCTCGGTGAGATCCCCAACAACTGATAGGTCAATGGCGTTCTCGCCAAAGCGCTGAGCGTACTCTCCCAAACCGATCGATGATAGCCATTCTGCAATACCGGACATGGCACACCTATTGGCTGTTTATAATTAGCATAGCACGTCAAGAACGTAAGCGTAGGCACATCTGAGACGAAGGCATGAAGCCCGGATCTTCCCGCAACGCAAACCGGCACTCCTCCTGGCTAAGGCTCGGCGCGGTCAAGCACGGTCTGAAGGTCTATGGTGGCGTTCGCCTTGATGCCGATCACCTTCCGCTCTTCCACGTCTGAGGCGCCAGAAGCGGAAGCCGTAGCGCCGGAGATGCAGGCATTTGAAGGCACTGGCCATCGAAATCGATGGCGCCCCGGGATCAATGGCGAGCGTCGTCGTTCCCCGAAATGCGATGCTTGCCAAAAATAAGGCAGTGCTTGCGGCGGCTCATCTGTTCGCCGAGAGGAACGATTGCATCAGCCCCGCTTTAGCCGTCCGCACGTTCAAGAGTTTGATCTGGGATTTGCGATACCCGGCCGTCAATCGAAGGATCGGTCAATACGTATCCTTCTCGTTGTGCCCACGGTTTCCGAACCACGTCTCGAGCCTGTCTCACCACGATGAGATCAAGGACGCCAAGGCTTGAGATGACCCACTACTGTGGAGGCGCTGTTCTCTTACCGGAGGGCAGCTTAACTCCCGACCTCGCGCCCTGATAGCCCGCCATCTTGGTCGTTTGATGTTTTGACGATACGAGAGGAAGAGCAAGTCCAGGTTGAGCAATGCGCCAGCATCAGCTTAGTTTTAATCGGTCGAACCGCTCCCTCCAGCGTGTTTTGTTGGAGCAGGACGGCTTCACGCTCGTCGAAATGCTCGTCGTGATTACCATCATAGGTCTCGTCGTGGGTCTGGTGGGCCCGCGTGTGCTCAACCATCTGTCGGAATCGAAAACCAAAGCGGCCAGGATTCAGATCGAGGGCTTTGCGCAGGCGCTCGACCTGTACTATCTCGACAATGGCTCATATCCGGCGACGGGTGTTGGATTGGCCGTGCTCGTGCAGAAGCCAAACAACGTCGAACGCTGGAACGGGCCTTACTTGAAAGGCAGCGTGGTTCCGAACGATCCTTGGGGCAAACCATATGAGTATGCATCTCCGGGGACGCATGGGCTAGCCTACGACCTGGCGTCCTTTGGAGCCGACGGTCGCGAAGGAGGCACCGAGCAGGCAGCCGATATCGCTAACTGGCAGAAATAGTGAGCGCCGCACCGTGGCCGCGAGCGCGTCCTCTGCGTCCAGGACGACATCGTCCGCGTTACGCGTCCTTGCGAACTTCATCCGGCCGGGATAGTCCCCGAGCCGACTAGCCGAGCGAGTTGATGATTTCCCGATAGGCGGCTTCGGGAAACGCCTTCAACGTGCGCGTCCGAACGTTTCCCTGCATCCCCAGCTGCAGGCTGAAACGCGCTGCGACAGCGTCGTCCGGGGCTTCCAGGATCACGACCATGTCATAGTCACCCATGGTCAGGAAGAAGGATTTGATCTCGCCGCTCATATCCTTGAGAGCCTTCTTCGCAGCGTCCAGACGGCGTGGCGAGTCCTTCGCCTTCTGGATGCCTTGCTCGGTCCAATTTGCAAGCATGACATAGGTGGTCATTGCCGTCCTCCTTCTGGCACGAAAGCAATGGTAGCTACGCCGTTGGGGCGAAAAACAAGACCCGGAGCAGATGCGTGTAGTCGGATTCGAACACCATGATCGTCACGAAGACCAGCACCAGCACCGGCGGCAGCAGGATCGCGTAGGCCAAAGCCAGCCGCTCCCAGGCCATGTGCATGAAGACCGCAACGATCAGGCCAGCCTTCAACACCATGAACAGCAGGATCAGCGACCATCGCAGATGGCCGTGGAGGCCAAAATAGTCGACGAGATAGGAGCAGGTGCTGAGAACGAACAACCATCCCCAGACCACGAGGTAAAGCTTGATCGGATGCTGCTGGCCCTTTGTGTGCGTGGCTCCTGATGCAGATGCGTCATCCATGTGAGCTTGCAGCGCGTGTTGCTTTGCTTCCAGATGTACCGCGACGTTTGTCATGCTGCGACCTCACCAGAGATAAAAAAGTGCAAAGATGAACACCCACACGAGATCGACGAAGTGCCAGTAGAGGCCGGTGATCTCGACGATCTCGTAATGCCCTTTTCTGCTCGTAAAGAAACCGCGCCTCTCGACATCGAAGTCTCCCCGTAAAACCTTTCGCGCAATGGCGATCAGGAAAATCACGCCGATCGTCACATGGGTGCCGTGGAAGCCGGTGATCATGAAGAAGCTCGAACCAAACTGCGCCGCACCCCAGGGATTGCCCCAGGGCCGGACGCCTTCCACGATCAGCTTGGTCCATTCAAAGGCTTGCATTCCGACGAACGTTGCGCCGAATGCTGCTGTGGCCAACATCAAGGCCGCCGTCTTCACGCGGTCGCGGCGATAACCGAAGTTGACGGCCATCGCCATCGTCCCACTGCTGCTGATCAGGATGAAGGTCATGATCGCAATCAGGATGAGCGGGATTTTCTTTTCCCCGATCGTGAGGGCGAAGACCTCGCTGGGATTGGGCCACGGCACGGTCGTGGACATTCGCGCCGTCATGTACGACAACAGGAAACAACTGAAGATGAAGGTGTCGCTGAGGAGGAAGATCCACATCATGGCTTTCCCCCAGGAAACGTTCTTGAAGGCGCGCTGATCCGAGGACCAATCGGCGGCGATGCCTCGCCAACCTGCAGGCCGCGCCGGCGGTTCTACGTTGTTTATCAGCGCCGTTTCTGCCATCTGGTCCTTGCCTCCCTAGTTCAGCAACTGGCGACAGATGTCGACGAAATTGTCTGTCCAACCTGTCAGCAGGCCGACCAGGACCAGCCAGACCAACAGCAGGAAGTGCCAGTAGATAGTGCAGAGTTCCACGCTCAGACGAATTTGGCTCGCCTCGGCGCCACGCAATACCTTGGCAGTCGTTCTACCGAGCGCCACCAGACCGCCCATCAGATGCAGCCCGTGCACAGCGGTGATCAGGTAGAAGAACGAATTGGCTGGATTGGACGCCAGGAAGTATCCGGCGCCACTCAGCTGGCGCCACGCCAGCAGTTGCCCGACAAGGAATGTAATGGCGGACGCTCCACCCGCGCACAGGCCGATGCTTATGCCGTCGATGTCGTCGCGGCGCGCGGCCATATACGCCCATTGCAGTGCCACACTGCTCAAGACCAGGACGCCGGTGTTGAACCACAACAGCGCTGGCACCGGCAGCGTCCGCCAGTCCACCATGTTCATGCGCATCGAGTAGGCGCTGATGAAGAGTGCGAATAGCGAGCCGACGACCGCGAGAAATACGCCCAATCCGAGCTTCGCCGCCGGCAGGGACGAGGTACTCTCCTCGCGAAGATCGACCATCACGCCTTCCTCCAGCCATGGCTTGGCTGCCAGCCGCTGTTGCGAGAGCCACCATCCCGCAATTGCGGCTATTCCAGCCATGAACAGGATGATGGCGCTCATGCGTGGGGCCCTTGCGCCGACAATCCTGCCGGCGGTTCATTTTGCGGCACGAAATCCAAGGCGGCGCCGGGGACGCTGTAATCGTAGGCCCAGCGATGGACGATCGGGAGCTCCTTGCCCCAGTTGCCATGCCCCGGCGGGGTCTCTGGCGTTTGCCATTCCAGCGACGCGGCGCCCCAGGGATTGCCGCCGGCCTCTTTTCCTTTGAACAGGCTCCAGATCAGATTGAACAGGAACACGAGCTGGGCGAAGCCGACGATCAGGGCCGCGACGCTCATGAACGCATTGAGGTCATGGGCGGATGCCGGAACGAAGGCCGTTTCGCCGATGTCGTGATAGCGGCGGGGCATACCCAACAGGCCCAGATAGTGCATGGGGAAGAAAATAGCATAGGCGCCGAGGAACGAGACCCAGAAGTGGAATCGTCCAAGCGCCTCATTGAGCATTCGTCCGGTGACTTTCGGGTACCAATGATAGATTCCGCCGAACACCGCCATGATCGGCGCAATACCCATCACCATGTGAAAATGAGCGACAACGAACATCGTGTCGGACAACGGAACGTCTACGACCACGTTGCCGAGAAACAGGCCGGTCAGGCCGCCGTTTACGAAGGTGATGATGAACGCCAGCGCGAACAGCATCGGGACGGTGAGATGAATGTCGCCGCGCCAAAGGGTCAGCACCCAATTGTAAACCTTGATCGCAGTCGGGATGGCGATGATGAGCGTCGTGGTGGCGAAGAAGAACCCGAAATACGGGTGCATGCCGCTCACATACATGTGGTGCGCCCACACAACGAAGCTGAGGGCGCCGATCGCGACGATCGCCCAGACCATCATGCGATAGCCGAAGATGTTCTTCCGGGCATGGACGCTGATCAGATCGGAAATGATGCCGAAGGCCGGCAAGGCGACGATGTAGACCTCGGGATGACCGAAGAACCAGAACAGATGCTGGAACAGGATCGGGCTACCACCCCCGTATTTCGTCAGCGTGCCCATCTCGACTAGCGTCGGCATGAAGAAGCTGGTTCCCAGCAGGCGGTCGAGCAGCAACATCACCGAAGCGACGAACAGCGCCGGGAAGGCCAGCAGCGCCATGACGGTGGCCGTGAAGATGCCCCACACCGTCAAGGGTAAACGCATCAACGTCATGCCGCGCGTGCGCGCCTGCAGCACTGTCACCACGTAATTCAGCCCGCCCATGGTGAAGCCGATGATGAACAGGATCAGGGAGGCCAGCATGAGAACGATGCCCCAATCCTGCCCGGGAGTACCGGAGAGAATCGCCTGCGGCGGGTACAGCGTCCAGCCGGCGCCGGTGGGCCCGCCGGGTACGAAAAAGGTCGAGGCCAGCACCACGACCGCGAGCAGGTAGACCCAGTAGCTCAGCATGTTCACATAGGGAAACACCATGTCCCGGGCGCCGACCATCAGCGGGATAAGGTAGTTGCCGAAGCCACCAAGGAACAGCGCGGTGAGAAGATAGATCACCATGATCATGCCGTGCATGGTGATAAACTGGAGATATTGGTTCGGATCGATGAACGAAAACGTGCCGGGGAATCCGAGTTGCAGCCGCATCAGCCATGACAGCACCAGCGCAACCATCCCAATGGACATCGCCGTGATCGAGTACTGGATGGCGATGACCTTGGCGTCCTGCGAAAAGACGTATCTCGTCCACCAGCTTCTCGGATGATAGAGCTCGACCTCGCCCACTTCGGCGGGCGGGACGCCTGCGACTGTGTCAAACGGGACATCGACCATCGGAATCCCCTCCTTGGTCTCTCTCTTCAACGAAGAGTTCGCCCTCTGCTATGCGGCGCTCCTCGCCGATGTTTTCATTCGCTCTCTCTCGTGTAAGCCGCTTTCGCGACATCCCGCTGCCCGGAAAGCTCGGCGAACGTCCGCTGCTTGTCCAGCCACGCGTGATAGTCTTTCTCTTCCTCTACGACGACCTTGCTCCGCATCTGCGCGTGCGCGGCACCGCAGAGTTCCGCGCAGAGAACCTCGAATGTTCCGGTGCGCGTGGGCGTGAACCAGTAATATGTGACCGAGCCCGGTATCATATCCATCTTCGCCCGAAACTCGGGCACATAGAAATCATGCAGGACGTCAATCGAGCGGAGCAACACCTTCACCGGTTTCCCGAGCGGCAGGTGCAAGTCGTCATTTTGAATGACGACATCGTCTTGGCCGGCGGGATCGTCGGGATTCAACCCCATGGGATTTTCGGCACTGACATTGCGGGCATCGGAAGTCCCGAGCCGGCCGTCCTTTCCGGGAAGCCGATAGCTCCATTGCCATTGCTGTCCCATGACCTCGACCTCGGTCGCATTGGCCGGCACTGTGACGAACTGGTGCCAGACGACCAGGCCGGGTGCCAGCATGGCTGCGACGCCGATTGCAGTACCGACGCTGAGCCACCATTCGAGCTTCTTGTTTTCGGGATTGTAGGCTGCGCGCCTTCCCTCCGTGTGTCGAAAGCGGAAGACGCAATAGGCCATGAACGCGACGACCGCGAAGAAAACCGCCCCGGTTATCCAGAATGTCAGGGTGATCGTGTCGTCGATGTAGCGCCAGTTTGAGGCGAGCGGGGTCCACCACCACGGGCTGAAAATGTGAAACAGCACCGAGGCGATTGCGACCAACAGCAGTATGATTGCTACAGCCATCCCTCATGCATCCTTGCCGCTAAAGGCTGCGGATACGAACCAGAGGGCGGAGCTCACGTCTGCTGCGATGGCGGAATCACATCCGCCGCCGTCATGCCTCTTGCCTCGCCCATTCAATCGGTCGCGACGCCGAGTGCACGTTACGACCGCACAAGTCTCAACGGAGCTGGGGGCGTTGGATTCAACATGGTCCGCGTCGAGCCGGGCGTCAATAGTAGAGTGTGTCGCACCGCGAGCGTCTCCGGCATCATTTCAAGCCGGCGGTAGAGGCCGGCAGCGATCGCTTGGTGACGCAACGCAACAAAACGAACTGTGCAGATGCACAATTCACCCAGCCGCAAGCGCTGTCTTGTTTCTTCCACCCATCGCGCTAAGCTGGGGGCACCGGTCGCGACAGGTGTCGTCCGGCAAAGCTCCTTCTCGTCGAATCTGGTTTGCCGGGCTCAATCGCGATTTTCGCGCATGAGGCGAATGTGCGCGACTTGAAGGCGCGCCATTTCCCCTGCGATCAGAAGCAAGGAGGCCGGCGCCATGACCACCGTATTCGCAAGACCCAGACTGCAAGTGTTTGGCGTCTCCACCCCGTTTGTCGTACGCAAGATCAGCCTTTCCGATTTGGGCAACGCGTTGCGACTGGGCTGGGAAGACTTCAACGCCATCCCAACTCACGCCATCGTCCTTTGCGCGATTTATCCCGTCCTCGGAATTGTCCTATTTAGACTTGTCATCGGCTATTCCGTGCTGCCGCTGCTGTTTCCGCTGGCTGCGGGCTTTACGCTGATCGGTCCCTTTGCCGCGCTCGGCCTGTACGAGCTCAGCCGCCGCCGCGAGCGCGGAAAGGAAGCAGCGGCTTGGGATGCCATGCAGGTGCTGCGCGCACCGTCTTTCGGCGCCATGCTCGAACTCGGCATCCTCCTGCTGGTTCTGTTCGGGGTGTGGATCGGCGCCGCGAACGCGATCTACGTTGCAACCTTTGGCCACGCCCCGGCTGCAAGCATCCCTGACTTCGCAACGCGTGTTTTGACGACGCCGGAAGGATGGTCGCTTATCATCGTCGGCTGTGGCGTCGGCTCCCTGTTCGCCGTCGTGGCCCTGTGCGTCAGTGTCGTGTCGTTTCCGCTGATGCTCGACCGGCATGCGACTGCGATCGACGCAATCCGGACGTCGCTGCGGGCCGTGAGGGAAAATCCAATTGAGATGGCGGTATGGGGTCTGGTTGTTGCGACACTGCTGGCGATCGGTTCGCTACCGTTCTTCGTCGGTCTCGCCGTCGTTTTGCCGGTGCTCGGTCATGCCACCTGGCATCTTTATCGGAAGGTCATTGAGCCTGACCCGAACCCGCCGGAAGAACAGCCGCGCCCGCCGATTGGTCACCGCTATGCGGCGGATTTCCCGGCCTCACTCTTCCCGTGGAGCCGCGAACGCTAGCCGGAGGCAGCAACGAACGGTCGCACCATCACTGTGTTCGGCGGAACCGGCTTTCTCGGCAGCCGCATCGCTCGCCATCTGTGCAGTCATAAATTTCCCGTCCGGATCGCGTCACGGCATCCGGACGTGCAACTTCAATCCGTAGCGGCCAACATTCATGACGAGCGATCCGTCGCGAATGCGTTGGTCGGCGCCTACGGCGCCGTGAACGCGGTCAGCCTTTATCGCGAGCGCGGAGGGGAGACATTTCACTCTGTTCACGTCGAGGCGGCCCAACTTGTAGCAGCCCAGGCCCGCCGGGCGGGAGTCGAACGGCTTGTTCACGTTTCGGGGATCGGGGCCGACGCCGCCTCGCCATCCCTCTACATCAGAAAGCGCGGTGAAGGTGAACGGGCGGTCCGCGCGGAATTCGCCGATGCGTTTATCGTCCGCCCGGCTGTGATGTTCGGACCGGATGACGCGTTTCTCGGCACCGTCCTCAAGCTCCTTCGTCGGCTTCCGATCTATCCGATGTTCGGCCGCGGCCGCACCAGATTGCAACCGGCCCATGTCGAAGATGTTGCGGAGGCGGTTGTCCGAATCATCGAGCGAGCCGAGCCCCACCCGACGGTCTTTGAGTTCGGCGGCCCGAACCGCTATTCCTACGAGCAACTGCTCAGAGCGATCGCGCAACAGGCTGGCCTCTCGCCACGCCTGATTCCAATCCCGTTTGCCGTTTGGCACGCGCTGGCCTGGGCCTCCGAGATACTCCCTGGCCTGCCCCTTACGCGTAACCAAGTGGAGCTGATGCGGATCGACTCGGTGTCATCACCGGAGATGTCTGGATTTGCCGAGCTTGGCATCTCGCCACATTCGATCGAGGAAATCCTTCAGGGGATGCTATCGAATCGAAGATGAGAGAAGCGTCCCAGCTAATCCAGCTTTAACGGCGCGTGGCGAGCGTCTGCACGGGCGCATTCGCGCTCGCGGCAGCTGGGCTGTTGGACCATGAGCCGGCGCCAGTTCAACCGCGCATTCCGGGCGCGGACCGGCGCCACACCCGCGCGCACGGTTGAACGCCTCCGCGCCGATCTGGCGCGAGGCCACATAGAGACAACTGCAGAACCGGTCGAACGCGTCGCGGAGGCGGTCGACTTCGGTGATGGGAAAACATGAGACGGGCACGTGTTTGGGAAAATGGCGCGCCACCCAGAACAAAACTGCGAACTCTTATGCGATTGAAATCACAACATGATTTCGAGCAGAGCCCAAGCGCGGCGTCGCGTTCGTCATTCCGGCGCCAAAGGAGCCGCGGCGCTAATGGCCCGTGGAGTGCCGGCTCATGTCCTCCAGAAGCTCGCGCATCGCGTCGAACTGCGTGCCAAAGCCTTTCCAGTCGCCGGACTTCAATCGTTCAACGGCCTGATTGTAGCGATCGAGCGCCTCCCGGGCCTGACTTGCCGACGGGCGTGTGACAAGCATTTCCTCCTTCGAGCTCGACAACGGCCGCATCGCGCCAGGCTCGATGAACAGCGCTGACAAGGCCTCGTCGAGCGTCTCCTTCATCACCACACGTTCGCCGTAGGCTGCGATCACGCGTTTCAGCTCAGGCAGGTGTCCTTGCTGTGCCCGCAGATAGAGCGGTGATACGTAAAGGATCGAGTTCTCGATCGGAATCGCAAGCAAATTGGCACCGCGGATCACCCGCGAGCCCATCTGATTCCACAGCGTGAGCTGTTGCGAGATCTCCGTATTCTGATTGATCCGCGCCTCGATCTGGAACGGTCCGTAGACGAGCTTCTCCTTGGGGAATTCGTAGACAATCAATTTGCCATAGTCGGGCGCGTCGCAGCGCGCGGCGAGCCACGCGATCATGTTGTCGCGGCGGCTCGGTACCATGGGAAGCATGAGGAAGAATTCGGCCTGCGGTTCGCCGGGCAAGCGCATGATGATGTAATAGGGGGTCATCGTCGAGATGCCGTCGCCGCCCGGCTGGCGAGGGAATTGCCAGAGATCCTCGCGGTTGTAGAAAACGTCGGCCGCCTCCATGTGGTAGGCTTGGTACAGTCGGGCCTGAATCATGAACAGGTCTTCCGGATAGCGAACGTGCTTCCGTAAGTCCGGCGGCATCGTCGTGAACGGCTTGAACAAGTTCGGAAAGATGCGCTGGTAGGTCGCTGCAATCGGGTCGCCTGAATCAATAAGGTAGAAGTCGACAGTCCCATTATAAGCATCAATGACAACCTTCACCGAATTGCGAATGTAGTTGAGATCGAGCCCCTGTGCGGGCTCTGCATACGGGAAATAGGCGTTCGTCGTGTAGGCGTCCTGCATCCAGAACATGCGCCCACTGCTGACGACCAGATAAGGATCATGATCGAGCCTGAGGAACGGCGCGATCGTGCTCACCCGCTCCTTGATATTGCGCCGGATCATGATCCGGCTGTCGATCGTAATGTAGCCTGAGAGAAGCAGGTTCGGATCGTTGAAATAGTAAGCAAACAGCATTCGCGTGGCCATTGCCCCGATCGAGATGCCACCGGCGCCGCCATAGGCCGCATAGGCGTTCTCTTTGCCCTTCGGATAATCGAACTCCGGGATGCTGCTCTTGACGACGACGTAGTCGTCGGTCTGCTCGCCGAAGTAGATGCGCGGCTCGTCGATCCTGGGGCCGACGTCTGCGACAGGAGGAATATTCCGCAGATAGAAGATCGGCAGTCCTTCGGCGCTCTTGCGTGTGACCGGACTCATCACCGCGCCATTGCCGTGGGTGAACAGCACGTGGCGATTGACCCAAGTCTGGGCGTTAGGCGGCAGCAGGGAGGACCGCAGTTCGCGGGCGGAGAGCATCACGCTCTGGTAGGAGCCATCGAGCCAGTAACGATCGACGTCGAGGTCATGGAATTTGTAGTAGGTGCGGATTTCCTGCAGTTGCGCGTAGGTATCCGACAGCGGCAGCCAGTCCCACAGCCTGATATTTTCAATTGTCGCCTTGTTGGCTTCGAGCGCCTCGGGGGTAAGCTTCTGCTCGGCGGTAAACGGCCTGGCTGCGATCTGATCGAGATTGTATGCCTGCCGGGTGAGCGCGATGTTGTGTTCAATGTAGGGCTTCTCCAGCTCCAACTCGCTTGGTTTGACGAAGAACTGCCGGAACAGCCCAGGGACGACGCCGGACAGCACGAACGTACCGGCGCTGACGAGCACAATCGCCACGGCCGGAAGCCGGTAGGTGCGAACCCGGATGTTCGCCCAGGCGGTAAGCGCCGCGATGATCGAAAGTCCGATCATTAGCCACAACGCCGGCAGCCCCACATGCACGTCGGTGTAACTTGCGCCGACGACGACGCTATTGTCGCCGTAGAGCAGCAGATAGCGGTCGAGAACACAGGACCAGGCTTTTACCGCGAAGAGAAAACCAAGCAGAGCGGAACCATGAGCGATCGCTGTCGGCGATATTGATCGACGGTAAACGTCGTATTCGATGTCGCCGTGCACCCAGTAGATCGCCGCGGCGAAAAGCCCGCTCAGAACGAGCGCGAGCATCATCCAGTTCTTGATGAGGATATAGGCGGGCAGTGAGAAGAGGTAGAAGCCGATGTCCTTGTTGTAGAGCGGATCGTCTGCGCCGTAGGGCACCTGATAGACAAATCGCAGGAAGACGCCCCAGTTGCCGGCCTGGGCTGCCGCCACAAGAAGAGCGAGCAAAGCCGCAACGCCTGTGATCAACCAGGGCCACGACAATCGATCGCGCGCAAGCACAAGCAGATCCGGCGGCGCGTTGCCCGCGGCGCTCCACGCCGGAGCGGCGACGAACTGCGTCGGCCGCTGTCGGGCAGAGCGTAGCGCGAGCCATCCATTCAGCCAGAGGATGACGGTGGTTCCGATCCAGACTGCAAGAAAGACGACGGCTTCGGCGCCGATTGTGGTCCAAAAGACCTGGAGATAACCGATCGAGGCAAACCACAGCCAGTCGACCAGGAGGTCGCTCGCGAGCGCAAGCAGGACGAGGCAAATCCCAATGACGACGGCCGCAACAATCAACCCGACCATGGCACGTTGCCTCGGTATCTTGCCTCCGGGTCCGGTAATCCCGATCGTCATGGTTTCATTATAGCGGAAATGAGAGACGCCCGCCCGCCCGATTCGGGATTAGCGCCTCGAGCGAGGACAGGGCTGCCAGAACCTGCATCGCCGCCATCGCGGCAGCGCAAATGGGCGAGGTCGGCTGAAGCAGCCGGCGCTGCCAGTCGGTCGTCAGGCAACATGGCGCTCTCGAAGCGGCGCCGCACCGCATCATATCGGAATAGCGCAACTTGGCGCGCCACCCTGTATAAAATTGCGAACCCGTATATAATTGCGGACGGAAGACCCGTGTTGGGTCTATAGGCAGCCGCCCATCCTATGGCGAGAGTCTGCCGGGGGTGGATGGTTTGCATTCTGCATCGGAGGTGATGTCATGGCGATTGCTCCCACGCTCCAGAAATACCTGGCCGCTGAAAACATCCAATACGAGCTGATCCCGCACGAACTCAGCATGACGTCCACGCGAACGGCTGAGACCTGCCATATCTCGGGCGACCGCCTCGCCAAAGGCATCGTGTTGCGGCGCAACGGCGAATACATGCTGGCCATCTTGCCCGCATCGCATCACCTTCGCCTGTCGGACCTGAGGACAAGTCTCGGCGACAACGTCCACATTGCCGATGCAACCGAGATCAATCGGCTGTTCAGTGACTGTGCACACGGTGCCGTTCCTGCCGTCGGCAAATGCTACGGGTTGGATATCATCGTCGACGACAGCATCGAGGCACAGCAGGACATCTATATGGAAGCCGGCGATCATGAGACGCTGCTTCATATGGGTCACGCGCAGTTTGCGCGCCTGACGAGCAACGCACCGCACGGGCGTTTTAGCGCGCACGACTGAGGAATCTGCGCACCGCCCAATGCCTTTGCAATCCTGGGCGGGAACGCGGCTCGCGACGTCGCCGTTAAATCGTTGGGAAGGGTGACGGCGACAGCGTCGGCGTTTGTCTGCCGGATCGCCAAGGAGTGATGCTTTCTCCTGCGACCCCGCACCCGATCGGTTGTACAGTTCAGAAAATGGCGGCGCTGCTGCATTGCATCAACGCACCTGAAACCCAGGAACGGAGACTCGCCATGAAGGTCAAAGACGTGATGCACAAGGGTGTCGACTGGGTCAGCCCTGACACCCCTATCACCGAACTTGCCAAATTAATGCGGGCGCACGACATCGGCTGCATTCCGGTTGGCGAGGACGACAAGCTGGTCGGGATGGTGACCGACCGCGACATCGTCTGCAAAGGGCTCGCAAGCCACAACTTCGATGCCGGCCGCGCGACAGCGCGCGATGTGATGACCGAAGGCATCCATTGCTGCAGGGAGGACGATGACCTCGCGAAGGCGATGCATCATATGGAGAAGCTGCAGGTCCGCAGGCTGCCGGTGATCAACAAGAGCAAGCGGATGGTCGGCATCATCAGTCTGGGTGACGTCAGCCATTCCGCGTCCGGTGATGTGCTGACCGACACCGTCAGGAGTGTTGCGGCGCATCACTGAAGTAGGGCCAGGGCTCCTCTCGCGATCGCCGCTCGGTCCGACGTTGAGCTGAGCCCGAGCCATGCGTTTAACAAGGACCCATCGCGCGGCCCGAAAGCGGCGGCCCGACGTGCTCTACTTTGCGTCGGTGTGACCGCAAAATGATAATGATGCGGACACGGCGCGGCAAATGGAGGACACGATGGCGTGGCGTGACGACAAGGCCCGCGCAACCCTGATCCGCGACGCAGCAGGCAGCGTGCCGCCGGGAAAGAGCCCCCGGGCCTTTGCCGGGCCTCTGTTCGGCTACAGCAATATCGAGGATCTCGACAATTACGATGCCGCCTCGCTTGCCCTCCTGGCGGAGCACGCCTGGGAGCATGTACAGCGGCGCACGTCGGGCTGCGCCGATATCCGCGTGGTCAATCCGACGTTGCCGAACGGGCGCGAGATTTCCGTGCTCGAGATTCTCAACGACAACATGCCTTTCCTGTACGACTCCACGATGGCGGAGCTCGCCGAGCAGGGTATCGAAGTCACACTCGTCGCCCACCCGATCATCGCCGTGGAGCGCGATGCTGAGGGCAAGCTGCTGCGCTTCTACGGCGAAGCACTGCCAGAGGGAGCAAGGGGCGCACGCGAAAGCCTGATTCACCTCCATATCACCCGCCTGGACGCCGACGCCGATCGCCAGAAGCTGATCGACGGACTCGCCAGGGCGTTGAACAACGTCCGCGCCTGCGTCACCGACTGGCGCGCCATGCGTGACCGCGTCGAGGAAGCGATCAAGACGTTCTCTTCCAATCCGCCGCCGCTGCCGATCGACGAGGTCGCCGAAGCCAACCAGTTCCTGCAATGGCTCTGCGCGGACAATTTCACTTTCCTCGGCGTGCGCGAATATCGCTTCTCGCCCGACAGCGATGCGTCGGACGACATCACGACCGGCGAAGGCCTCGGCATCCTCCGCGATCCGGATACGAAGGTCCTGCGACGCGGCAACGAAATGGTGGTGATGACATCGGAAATTCGCGAGTTCATGCACGAGCCGACGCTGCTGATCGTCATCAAGGCCAATGTCTCAAGCCTCGTCCATCGCCGCATCCGGATGGATTATGTCGGCATCAAGCTCTATGCACCCGACGGCCGGCTCGAGGGCGAATTGCGCGTCCTCGGCCTGTTTACCTCAGGGGCCTATACCCGCTCGGTGCGGCAGATCCCTTATGTGCGCCACAAGGTTTCGCGGGTGCTGCAGCGCGCCGGCTTCGACCCGAACGGCCATTCGGGCAAGGCGCTCATGCATATCCTCGAAGATTATCCGCGTGACGAGCTGTTCCAGATCGACGTCGACTCGCTCTACAATTTCGTCATCGAGGTCCTGATCCTCTACGAGCGCCCACGCGTCCGGGCGCTAGCGCGCGTTGACAAGTTCGATCGCTTCGTCTCCATCCTCACCTTCATTCCGCGCGACAAATACGACACCGACGTCCGCACGCGCGTCGGAGCCTTCCTGTCGCAGGTCTACAAGGGGACCCTGTCGGCTTCCTACGTATCGTTCCCTGAAGGCGCGCTTGCGCGCGTCCACTTCATCATCGGGCGCTATGATGGCAAGACGCCCGTCGTCGAGCGCGCCACGCTCGAAGCCGGGATCAGCGCCATTGCCGCGACCTGGGCCGACAAGCTGAAAGCCGCGCTCACCGCGTCGACCGACGGCATGCGGGCGCGCATGCTCGCCAACCGCTATGCCCAATCCTTTAGCGGCGGTTATACCGAGGTTTTCACAGCGGAGCAGGCCATCGCCGATATCGCGACCATCGAAAGGCTGACCCCAGCCCGCCCGGTGACGATTTCGGTGCACCGCGACAAGGGCGAGGACGATCCCAGGCGCTTCGGCCTGAAGGTGTTCTCCGACGCCGCACCGTTATCGCTATCCTATCGCGTACCGGTGATCGAAAATCACGGCCTGCGCGTGGTCAACGAACGCACTTATCAGATCGTGCCCGGTAACAGGCCCGAGCCGGTCTGGCTGCACGACATGACGATCGAGACCAGCGACGGCGAGCCGATCGAGATCAGCCCGGACTTCAGCCATCGCCTGGAAGCCTCGATCATGGCGGTGGTCGCCGATCGCGCCGAATCTGACGGATACAACGCCCTGATACTGCGCACGCCCCTCGGCTGGCGGGAAGTCTCGACCATCCGGGCACTGTCGCGCTATTTGCACCAGATCCGCGCCCCGTTCACCCAGGACTATATGTGGGAGACCTTGCGCAAGAACGCCGGGATCACAGCCAACCTCGTCGCGCTGTTCCAGTCCCGCTGCGATCCGCGCCTTGACCTTACCGATCGCGAGCGTTCCGCGCGCGAGACAACTCTCCTTGCCGAGATCGAGGAGCAGCTCAAATCCGTCGCCTCGCTCGACGAAGACCGCATCCTGCGCCGTTTCACCAATCTGGTGCAGTCGACCATCCGCACCAATCTGTGGCAGATCGGCGAGGATGGTCATCCGAGTCCGGTAATCTCCTTCAAGTTCGACGCGCGGCGGATCGACGATTTGCCGGCGCCGCGACCTCTCTACGAGATCTTCGTCTATTCGCCTCGTGTCGAAGGCATTCACCTGCGCTTCGGCAAGGTTGCGCGCGGTGGCTTGCGCTGGTCCGATCGGCCGCAGGATTTCCGCACCGAGATCCTCGGCCTGGTCAAGGCCCAGCAGGTCAAGAACGCCGTAATCGTGCCGGTCGGCGCCAAGGGCGGCTTCGTGCCCAAGCGCCTGCCGCCGCCTTCCAATCGCGACGCCTGGCTCGCGGAGGGCACCGAAGCCTATCGCATCTTCGTTCGCTCGCTGCTCGAACTCACCGACAATCTCGACGGCGACATCATCGTGCCGCCCGGTTCGACCGTGCGGCATGACGGCGACGACCCCTATCTGGTCGTCGCCGCCGACAAGGGCACCGCGACCTTCTCCGACATCGCCAATGCGATTTCGGCCGAAAAGAACCATTGGCTCGGCGATGCCTTCGCCTCCGGCGGCAGCCAGGGCTACGACCACAAGAAGATGGGGATCACAGCGCGCGGCGCTTGGGAAGCGGTCAAGCGCCACTTCCGCGAGCTCGGCACCGATATTCAGACCATGCCTTTCACCGTGGTCGGCGTCGGCGACATGTCCGGCGATGTGTTCGGCAATGGCATGCTGCTCTCGCCGGCGACAAAGCTCGTGGCGGCTTTCGATCACCGCGACATCTTCATCGATCCCTCCCCCGATCCGACGATCAGCTTCGCCGAGCGCAAGCGCCTGTTCGACCTGACGCGATCAAGCTGGCAGGACTACAACAAGTCGCTGATCTCGCAAGGCGGCGGCGTGTTCTCGCGCACGCTCAAGGCGGTCCCGCTCGCACCGGAAGTGCGGAGCCTGCTCGATCTCGACAAGCCGCAGGCTACGCCGTTCGAGGTGATGACCGCGATCCTGAAAGCGCGCGCCGACCTTCTATGGTTTGGCGGCATCGGCACCTATATCCGCGCATCGGGAGAGAGCGACGATCAGGCCGGTGACCGCGCCAACGATCCGATCCGCATCGCGGGCGCCGATGTTCGCGCCCGGGTGATCGGCGAAGGCGCCAATCTCGGCGTCACCCAGCGCGGCCGCATCGAAGCGGCACAGAAGGGTGTCAAGCTCAACACCGACGCCATCGACAACTCGGCCGGTGTGAACACGTCCGACCTCGAGGTCAATATCAAGATCGCGCTGGCGCGCCCCGAACGCGAGGGACGCCTCAGCCCCGCCGACCGCAACAGCCTGCTAGCTACGATGACCGACGAGGTCGGCACGCTGGTGCTGCGCAACAACTACCTGCAGACGCTGGCGCTCTCGCTCGCCGAGCGCAAAGGCGTGGCCGAGACCGGCTTCCTCACCCGCCTGATGCAGTCGCTCGAGCAGCGCGGTTTGCTGAGCCGCTCCGTCGAGTTCTTGCCGGACGACGCAGCGCTCACCGAGCGCACGCGGCGCGGCCAAGCCCTGACACGGCCGGAGCTTGCCGTATTGCTCGCCTACGCCAAGCTGACGCTCTACGAGGACCTGCTCCTCACCAGCGTGCCGGACGATCCTTATCTCGCCCGCAGACTGACCCTTTACTTCCCGCGCGAGGTTCCCGACAAGTTCCCGACCGCGGTCGAGCTCCATCGTCTCCGACGCGAGATCATCGCAACCAGTCTTGTCAATGCCGTGATCAACCGCGGGGGCCCGGCCTGCATCGTGCGCCTGACCGACGAGACCGACGCCGATATCTGGACCATCGTCATGGCGCAGGTGGCGGTGGACGCGATCTACGAGCTCAGGCGGCTCAATGACGAGATCGACGCGCTCGACACACGTATCGACGGGCAGTTGCAGCTCAGCCTCTACGCGGCGATCCAGGACCTCCTGCTCTCCCGCATGGTCTGGTACGTGCGCAATGTCGATTTCAAGGACGGGCTGGAGGCCGTTGTCGCGCGCTTCGGCCAAGCTATCCGCCAGATCGTCGCCGGGCTCGACGCCACCCTGCCGACGGACTTGCAGCCCGCACGTGCCAAGCGTCGGCAGGACCTGACCGATGCCGGCGTCCCGGCCGGCCTCGCCTGCGAGCTCGCCGATCTCGACGCCCTGGTCTCGGCACCGGATATCGTGACCGTGGCGGAGCGCACCAGCCGCAGCATCAGCGATGCCGCCGCGACGTTCTTTGCCGCCGAGGCGAATTTCCGGCTCGACCGGATCATTGCCGCCGCGCGCAGCGTGCCGGCAAACGATTATTTCGAACGTATGGCCATCGATCGCGCCGTTGAGCAGATCGCTGGCGCCGAAAGAAGACTGGCAGCGCATATGCTGGCAACCGGCCAGTCCGGCCAACAGGCCGTCGAGACCTGGCTCGCGGCTCACCCCGAAGCGACGCGCATCCGCCGCTCGGTCGAGGAAATTGCCGCCACCGGACTGACGCTCGCCAAGCTGACTGTGGCCGCGAACTTGCTGGGAGATCTGGTCAAAGCCTGAGGGCGTGCGAGGCAGGGATGTGAAACTTGGCCGGCGAACGGAGGACTCCCATGATCCACGCGACTTGCCATACCGCCGATACTCTCCGCTGCATCGAGTTCGATGCCACAACTTGGTTCAACGAGGCTGACGCTCCGAGCATTATCGATTTGGCCCAACGAGGATGGGCAGCAAGGCGATTGCAGATTCCCTTGAGCGCCGACGAGGATACGAACGCTTGCACGACCTCGTTGAGTATGCAGCAAAGCGACTGCAACCGGAATCCCTGGACCCAACCTGGGAAACCTTCGAATGCGTCGTCGACGGACCTGACGCCGTGGCCGGGCTCGAGAAGAACCGGCCCGAAATTTTGGCGGGGATCCGCTAAGCCACGGGAAGCGCCGCAATGGCGATGATCGATCGGCGACGTCGTCAGCGAAACGGCAATGGCGCTCCCCAGCTAGAGCAACCGGCCAAGCGTGCTACGCAGCATCCTGTCAGTCGTGGCTTAACCCACTCACAGGGCCTGGCATAGCCCCGCGCCCCGCATGCGCCGATGCACGCTCGGGAACCTTATGCTCGAATCGGGCCGCTGTTAGATTCAATCTGCTGTCGCAGCGATCTCATTCTGGGCCAATCGCTTAAGAGTGGTCGGCGCACCAGGGCTCGAACCTGGGACCCGAAGAGGCGTATGATTTATCTGTAAGATCAATGGCCATTCCGACAAAAGACTCGTTGAACGTGCATTAAATCCACAATTGGATTTCCATTTGTCGGAATGTCCCGGTACCAAATACGCGCAGCACGCGACAGGACGAGGCGTCGGGGGTTCGAGTCAGGAGACCGCTACCGCTTTCTCACATGTCCAGACCGGAGACATAGGTAACAGGTCGTACCTAAGACATGGGTGACAACCTCGTGCCGAACGGGTTGTCGAGGGGTTTCAAAGTCGTTT
>NZ_JBEPQF010000043.1:0-58229 GCF_040547695.1 Bradyrhizobium sp. JR4.3
ATCTTGGCCTTACGCCACGCAAATACGCATCTGGGGAAACCGATCGGAATGGCGCTATTTCGAGGTGTGGCGATGTGATGCTCAGGACCATACTTATCAGGCCGCGCTTGCACTTCTAACCCGCACCAAGCGTTGGTCCGCATTGAAAGCTTGGGGTGTAAGGGTGGCCAAGCGACGCGGCCTTCGCCGAGCGGTCGTAGCAGTCGCACGAAAATTAGCGATCGTGATGCATCGGATCTGGGCAGATGGAAGCGAGTTCCGATGGACCCGCGAGGAGGCGACCGCATGATCAATTAGCAATTCAGCGGATCCGCCGAAAAGGCGGGACGACGTCCTGCGAGGACGAGGTCGGGGTGACTGCGCTGCAACCTCTGTGCCTGCAGCACGCGCCTAATAGATAGCAGCTCCCGATCTTCGGACTACCATCGTGAGGCGGCTATGAACGTCGACCTCGTAGACAAGAGCGAGCCTCGCAGGCTGTCGGTAACGAGCTGAACCCTTGTGCCAGCAACCGCAATCAGACAAGAGGTTGCACATCTTTGAGCTTGTGGCGGGAAGTCTCATCCGTGTTTCGCGCGGAGCGGATGGAATCCCTTATGGTTTGAGTGGAGACGCCGCTTCGACGATTTCCGCCAGCTTCTCGCCTGGGCGGCTGCGCCTCGGCGGCGGCGGTTCATGTTTCGCGCAGTCGGCAACCATCTTGGCGAAGGGAACGATGTCGCCGTCGCTGCTGGCATTTTCGAGAGCTTGCATGTACTCGACCCGCCGATCGACCGGAATGATCGTCCAAGGAATGCCGCCCGATGCCAGCATCGTGTTCATGATAAAACGGCCCGATCTGCCGTTTCCGTCCGGCAGCGGATGGATAAACGTGAAGAGAAAATGCCCGAGTATCGCGCGGACGCGCGGGTCTTTCTCCTGCTTCAGGCAGTCGAAGAACGCTTCCATCGCATCGGGTACCGACTCCCAGTTCACGGGAGTGTGCCGAGAGCCTCGGATATGGAGGAAATGCTGGCGGTATCCGGCCATGTTCTCTGGCTTGACGATGCCGGCGGCGAGCGAAGGCTGGAACAGCGCGCGGTACCAATTGAGGTGCTCCGCCTCGACGACTTCTGCCGATTGCTCTCCCTTGAGAATGCGGTCGACGGCTTTGCGGACTTCTTGAAATGCATCCCAATATCCTTTGGCCGCCAACGCATTCTTCTGTTCGCGATCTTCCGGATCATCGTCGGGATTCCACTTTCCGCTTCTGACCTTCTCGATCAGATCTTCGGTGACCGTGTATCCCTCGATCGACAGGGAGTGGTAGGCGTCGGACGTGTAGATGTCGTCAACCGAGGCCATGTATGCGTCATGATCGTTGATCAGCCGCGGCTCGATGTCGAAGTTCTGCAGGACCTTGTCGCGCATCTCCGCCCACATGAGACGGACGCGGGTGGCGATCGGGGAGACCTGGCGCGCGCCCGTTAGTTGCATGGGCACCGGCCCCTTGAACGGATCGGCATCCTCGCGGACATCGTGTCCTGCGCGCTGCATTGTGGCGACGATTTCGTCCGCGACCCGGGTATTTCCGAGCGTCCGATAGGCGCCCGCGATACGTCCGGCTACCAGCGCATGCCCTCCGGCCAGGAGAACGCGCAGGATGACGGGGCTGCGGACTGCGCCGATCAGGGCGACGACGTCGTTCTTGTTGCTTTGCCAGAAGGCTGGTCCAGCCGAGCACAAGGCTTCCTCAGCCGGGAATGCCCGCATTCCAGCGACTTCGATCGGGGTGACGGCGAGCTTCGGGACCCTGAGCAGATAGAAGGAATTGTCGTGCGGTAGCTTGAGCAGTTGGTTGTTGGCGTCCGGGGCATGAATGATGATCTGCTGCGGGACGTTGAGGTTCTCGGCGTTCAGCAAGACGGAGACCTCAGGAGAAAGGACCCACGCTTTGGCGAAGCGGTCATCCAGGTAGGCTCTCGCGAACTCCCAGAACGACGAGTACCAAGAGGTGGTATCGCCCTGGCGGTCGGCCGGACGGGTGGTCATAACCCATCCTTTTATGATTTCAGTCAGAAAGCCGGCTTCGGTTAGGCGCTCGCGGTCCGTGCGGGACAGGTCAGTTGACTTGAACACCCGCCGAGAGGGGTCTCCAGATAATTTCTTGAGATTACTAAGAGAATCGGCCAGTTTTTGGTTCAGGCTCGGCATCTGGAACCTCCGGCTCCGGCGTTTGCGCGCACTAACTTTGGGTTGGGTGATTACACTACTTTTATGCTGTATGTTTACACTACTTTTATGTTGTGTTAAAACACTAGTATTATGTTGTTTAGTTACACTAGTATTATGCCGTGTAGCGACACTAGTATTATGACGCGCCTTCGCCCCTTTTGTGGCGGTCAGCTACCGCCACATTCCACGCATGCGCGCGCCGATATCCACCTTGGGTCCTTGGCTAGGAGCACGTGCGCCGGCAGGTACAACTGGCCAAGTCGTCCGCTCGAACAGATCCAGCAGCTTTTCTGGGATGAACCGTGTCCTCGAGGCGTAGAGGTGGCGGTCACCCAGCGAATGCTGACCGTGAACGAAGAAGCGCTGCGGCACGACCAGATGGAGGTCATCCTTTGCTCGGGTCATGGCGACGTAAAGCAGGCGGCGTTCCTCCTCGATCTCGGCCGAGGTCCCGGCACCGAGATCGGACGGCATGCAGCCGTCGACGACGTTCAGCAGATAGACCGACTTCCATTCCTGACCCTTGGCGGAGTGGATCGTCGACAGGATCAGATAGTCCTCATCGAGCAGCGGCACGCCGGCCTGATCGCTAGTCGCGTCGGGCGGATCCAGCGTGAGTTCAGTTAGGAAGCGTTCTCGGGAAGGATATCCGGAGGCGATCTGCTCGAGCTGGAGCAAGTCGGCCCGCCGTGTTTCGGCGTCTTCATGGATGCGGTCGAGATGCGGTTCGTACCAGAGGCGGGCACGCTCGAGATCGACGGGCCACTCGGAATAATGGAGATTGCCCAACGCTTCGACGAAGCCCTTCCAGTCGTCGCCCGTGCGCGGTGGCGTCGGTATGTCCGCGAGCGCTGTGATCGGATCGGAGGCTTGCGCCATGTGGTCAAGCACACGCTGCGCGGTGGCTGAGCCGATGCCAGGCAGCAAATGCAGCAGACGAAACCCGGCCACACGATCGCGCGGATTCTCGACGAACCGCAGCAATGCCAGCATGTCCTTGATGTGAGCGGCATCGAGAAACTTCAGTCCGCCGAACTTTACGAACGGGATGTTCCGACGCGTCAATTCGATCTCAAGCGGACCGCTGTGGCTGGATGTCCGGAACAGAACAGCCTGCTCTTTGAGGAGCGTTCCGGACTCGCGGTTCTCGAGAGTGCGTTCGACGATGAAGCGCGCCTGGTCAGCCTCGTCACGTACGGTGACGAGCTGCGGTTTCGCTGCCGAGGTGCGTTCGGTCCATAGGTTCTTGGTGAAGCGTTCCTTGGCAAGGTCGATAACGCCATTGGCGGCGGCAAGGATCGGCTGCGTCGACCGATAATTGCGGTCGAGCGTGATGATGTTGGCGGGCGGCGAAAATTGTGCAGGAAAGTCGAGGATGTTGCGCACGGTCGCGGCGCGGAACGAGTAGATCGATTGAGCGTCGTCGCCGACGACCGTCAGCCCCCGGCCTCCGGGCTTCGACGCGAGCAGGATCGAGGACTGCAGGCGGTTGGTGTCCTGATACTCGTCGACCAAGACGTGATCAAAGCGGCCGCCGATGTCGTCAGCCAAGGCAGCGTCGCCGACCGTCTGCGCCCAGTAGAGAAGGAGGTCATCGTAATCCAGCACGTTCTGCTTCTGCTTGGCTTCAACATAAGCCGCGAACAGTTCCTTGAGCTCTGCGGCCCACCCGGAACACCATGGATACCAAGCGCCGATTACCTGCTCGATCGGCATCTCGGCGTTGACGCAGCGCGAGTAGATCGAGAGGCACGTCCCTTTGGTAGGGAAGCGGCTCTCGGTCTTCGAGAAGCCTCTCTCATGCCTGACGAGGTTCATCAGGTCTGCAGAGTCTACGCGGTCGTGAATCGTAAAGGCGGGATCCAGGCCGATCTGTTCGGCATACTCGCGCAGCAGCCGGGCGCCAATGCCGTGGTAGGTGCCGGCCCAGGTGAGCGCGTCGGTCATGATCCCAGCGTTCTCGCCCAGTACCTTGCGGGCGATCCGTTCGACCCGCCTTGTCATCTCGGCGGCGGCGCGCCGGGAAAACGTCATCAACAGGATTCGGCGCGGATCGGCGCCCTGAACGATCAGATGGGCGACCCGATGGGCGAGGGTGTTGGTCTTTCCCGAACCTGCTCCCGCAATGACTAGCAGCGGCGCAGCGGCCAGTCCTCCGGCGGCGCCGTGCTCGACCGCACTTAAGCCGCCATGGACCCGGCGATAATGTCGTTGCGATCGATGTCGCGGTCGGCGGCGAAGTCATAAAGGCGGCCGATACGCTGACCATCCCATCGGAAACGGTAATGGGCGCCTTGCACGCCACGGTCCACCAAAACCTCGTTGGTGAAAACACAGATGAATTCACTGCCTGGCAGTTCGGTCATCTTGAAGAGGACGCCGTGAACCCCATCCTCATATAGCTGCCGCCCCATCATCCACCTTGCGGTTTGCGATGTGTCGGCCGGCAGTCCGCGAAGATCGACGAAATTCCCGACGACCCTGTTCGTGATCATCCTCATGTCGATGCCGCAGGCCGGTTCGTCGGTACGGGAAAGGAATTCCTCGCGCCGGAGGATTGCCCGGGCAAGAGCGCCGCGCTCTTCGGCGGCAAGCTCGAGGACCGAATAAGGAGGCGGAAGCGAATACGTGCCCTCCGGCATGGGATAGGCGAACGGCGCGTGATTCCAGTTCTGAAGCCTCGGCGAATTTGAATCGGCGGAAATGTCGCCGCCGGTGATGCGGGCCTTGGCAGCAAGACGCGGGTTGGTGATCGTCTCGATCTCGGCGGCAACCGCCTGCATCTCGCGAGAACCGAATTTCTCGTAGATGTCGATGGTCGGCCATTTCGAGGGAATCAACCGCCGATACTGGCCGTCGACTGAGATTTGCGGATACGCCAAACTTAGCCTCCGCGCTGGGCATCGACGTACTGTCGTACCCTGATGATGTCGCTCAGATTGCCGGTGAGCATGATGTCGAGGGCAGATGCCCCCTCGAAGAACCGGTTTGGCTGGCGGATCCAGCGTACGGCGGCTTCCGGCGCATCGAGCAGGATGCCGAGAGCCTTGTAGACGGATCCCAGATGCGAAATCCGCTCGAGGGTATCCGCAGAAACGTCGCCGCCGTCCTTGCGCCAACGGAAGTAGGTCGAGCGGCCAGGCGATCCCAGCAACTTGATCTGTTGATCAGTGCTCAAATCCCAGATCTCCGCAAGTTTGAAGAAGAAATCGAGTGTTGATGGGCGTGGTCCTTGTGGCTGCTGCGCTGTCTCTGTCCGGTTGCTGATGTCCATAGGGCTCCTCGGTTTGTGCCAAATACAATTTTAGTCCCATTAGAAATAGTCCCAATACGGACTGATTCGGAATCATCGGTCTCTCCGGGATTTCGTCAAGCCAAACGACGCCTGTCCGGGCGCATGAGACGGAGAAGACGCATGGATACGGTGTTGAAGATCCCCGGCGGCGAAATGGCCCAGCGGGCCCGCTCGTTCAAAGCCGAGGTCGGTGACGACCAATTCGAGTTCCACACGGTGGCGTTCGACGACGCCAAGGTCACCGGGGCCGAAGTCTGCATGGCTGCCGGCAAGCACCCGGTCGAGGATTACGTCGTGCTGCGGCACCTCGCGACCTGTGAACTGGAAACGCTCCGCCCCACCGAGACCTCCGACCTCGACAAGAACAACGTCGGCCGTTTCTTCGTCATCAAGGGCGGCGACATCCACCGCTTTTTCGTCGAGGGCCTGGCGATGGAATGGCCGCTTGCGAAGCTGCTCGCCTCGCAGATCAAGTTCCTCGCCGGCGCCGGCGACGATCAGTCCCTGTCGCTCGAGCGTCCCGGCGTCGACCAGGTCTTCGATGATGACGACGTCGTCGACATCGGCGGTGGCGGTGCCGAACGCTTCAAGCTACGGCACCGCAAGAAGACGGTGACGGTGATCTACGGTGGCGATGCCGAGTTCGAACTCGAGCGCCGCGTCTACACCACCGAGGAACTGATGACGGTGTTCCAAGTTGGACTTCATCGGTGCCGACGGCGTCTTCCGCGAGATGGCGCCGGGCGAACGCCTCAAGGTCAAGGACGGCATGGAGTTCGCCGCCATCCGCCGGTGGGACAGTCTTCGTGACCGCTGAACTCCAACTCGCGGCACTGCGGCGGATCAACCGCCGCGCCGAAATCTGGGACGAGGGGGGACAGCCCCTCGTCTACCTGCCGAGCATGCCGGTACAGCACAATGGGGGAAAAGTGACCGTCGATGGTCTGCTCTGTCCCCGCAACCACGCCAGCTACACCACGCGGCTGTTCCTGTCGCAGGCCTTTCCGAACCGCGGCCAGAATTGGACCGCGCACCAGATCATAGGCCGCGCCTGGCACACGATGTCGTTCAACAACGTGCCGGCAGCGCTGCCGTGGTCCGAGATCCTCGCCATCCACTTGGGACAGCTCCAATGAAAGTAGCACTTAAAATCACCGGTTCGCTGCTGGATCTGGTCCGGCGCGACCTCGCTCGGCTCCACTTTTTCGCACACGAGCGCGTCGGCTTCTTGACCGCAGGTGCGGCCGCGGTGCCGGGCGGCCTGATGCTGCTGGTTCGCGAATACATGCCGGTTGCCGACGAGGACTACGAGGTCGATCCCAAGGTCGGCGCACGGATCGGCTCCAACGCAATGCGCAAGGCTGCGCAGGCGGCCTATCGACCAGCCGCGGCCCTTCTGCATGTCCATACCCACGGCGGTCGCGGCCTTCCCGGATTCAGCGGGGTGGACCTCGAGAGCGGCAACAAATTCGTGCCGGGGTTCTTCCATTCATGCCCGAAGATGCCGCACGGGCTGCTGGTGCTGAGCAACAACGGCGCGACCGGCCTTCTCTGGCTCGAGGCCGGCAAACCTTCCGTGTCGATCGATCGCTTCATCCGCATCGATCAGCCGATCGTCGAGCAATGGAGTGCGAAATACGAGCTGGCTTGATCGTCAGAGCTTTCTCGGCGCCAACAGCGAGCAGCGGCTGGCCGAGATGACCGTCGGCCTGGTTGGGCTCGGTGGTGGCAATTCGCACGTCGCCCAGCAGCTTGCGCACGCCGGAGTCGGCCACTTCGTGCTGGCGGACGGGGACCGCATCTCGCTGACCAACCTCAACAGACTGATCGGGGGCACCTGGTGGTACGTGTTGAAGCGGACCGCAAAGGTCGCGATCGTGAAAAGGATGATCCTTGCGATCAATCCGAAGGCCCGCGTCGAGATTCATTGCAAGCAGTGGCAGCTTGCGGGCGATGCGCTGAAGCGCTGCGAGGTCATCGTGGGCGGTCTCGACAACGTGCGCGGCAAGGACGAACTTGATGCCTTCTGCCGACGCTTCCTGATACCGTACATCGATCAGGGAATGGACGTGCACAAATTGGGCGGCGGCCACGGCCACCTGGTCGCGGGCCAGGTGGTGCTGTCCGAGCCCGGCAGCCCGTGCCTGCGCTGCATGGGAATCGTCACCGATGCGGCGCTGGCAGAAGAGTCCCGTAAGTATGGTGCCGCCGGCGGACGACCGCAGGTGGTGTGGTCGAACGGTGTGCTCGCGTCGCTGGCGGTCGGGCTGGTCGTGCAGATGGTGACGCCCTGGAGTCGACGGGCCAGGCCAGGCGCCTATCTCTCGTACGACGGCAATTCCGGCTTGGTCACCGAGACCGAACGATTTCGGCGCTGGTCGGCTTCCTGCACGCATTACCCGAGTGCGGCCGTCGGCGACATGACCTTTGACATCCGCAAGCTCATGGCCAGCGACCGGCAGGGCTACCGATGGGTGGAGCGGATCATGCGCTCGGTCCGCAAGTGGACGAGCACCGTTATCTGAGCGAGCGATGCGTACGCCGGGACTGCGTCTGCCAATTTTCTTGGGCAAGACGCATCTCGGCGCTCCATCATTCGGCCGCGTCAGATATCTCAAGGAGCGGAAGATCCAGGCTGGGGATCTCGGGCATCGCCTTGCCGGCGATCACCTGCAGGTCCCCGACCATTCCGACGGTCGACTCGACGACGGAGAGTATTTGCGTTTCGCGCTTCGCCCATTGTCGGTTCATGAACTTGCGTTCCTTATCGAGGTCGTCCCGCATGTCGTTGAACTTATCGATGACGGCATCGACGCGCTGCTTGAATTTCGTACCCGTCAGATAGTTGTAGACCTGCTCCATCTTGGTCTGCTGTCCTTGCTGGACCAGCCTCGTGTTAGACACGGCGATTAGCGCCTGCCTCAGCGATACCGCGACGGGAAAGGCGCAACGGGGATGAGCGACCCACACTCCGTCGACAAGATCGAAATACTCGACGTTTTTGGGAAGGGCGTGAGAGACGCGCGACATCGGCGCTGCAACGGCGCTGGTCCTCGCGCAGTTTGGCGAGCCAACCATCGCTCCAGTTTTTGGTACGTTTGGTTTCCCAAAGAATGATGCCGGCCGGCTGCCCGCCGGCGCCATTGACCTGCTGTACCACATCAGCACCGAACTCTCCCTTGGCGACCGGTTCGATTATGTCGGTCGGGAACCTGCCGCGAAGGATCTCCTCAAGTTCCAGTTCGAACATCTCGCCTTGCGTCTGCTGGGAGCCCTGTTCGGCCTTGCGCTTGAGCTCCTCGATGGTTCGGGTCATGGATTCGATCGTGTGGTCCTTTTCCGAAATCCGCAGCTTGGCCGCATCATCGGCGTCTTGCCGGGCCTTGATCCGGACGCCCTCGACGGAGGATTGCACCCGCTTTTCCACGGTTAGGTCGATTTCCCGCTTTTCGTCATCGAGTTCGCGCTGTTTTCGCAATACGTCGGCCTGCGCCTTCTGGGCCTCGGCGAGCTTGACGTTGTTGGCCTCGAGCGTCCTGCGAAGTTCGGCGGCTTCGGCGGACTTCGCCTGGAGTTCGATGGCTGCTGCCTCCCGCGCCTTCTTCGCCTCGGCTGCAACCAAATGATTCCGCTCAACGGCGAGCCGTTGCTTTATTTGGTCCTCGACCTGATCGCGCGCCTTTGCGAGATCGTCCCGCTCCTTGACCAGCACTTCGTTCTTGCGGGCGATCTCCGCGTCCTTATGCGCCATCTGCTCCTGAAAGCGCCGGCGATTCTCCACCAGCAGGGGGCCGCCAGTGACTCGGTCAGCCTTATGTCGTGACTGCAGTTGGGGCATCGAACCACCGGTTCGTGCGCCTCTGTTACCGTGGCTGTGAAGGTCATGATTCCCCCGTCGTTCGATCCGTTGCGGGATTAGACCCGGTAGGGGCTGCCATTTCTGCGACGCGGCATGGAAGCGATGTCCACACCTCTATCCAGCTCGGCGGCGCGCTCGTTCGCTTCGCTGCGGATCCCGCCGTATCATCTCACTCAGCATGAGAACATATAGGGAACATATAATTCAATGGCTAGAACTTGAGCGACGGTCGAGCGGAGGCGCAACCCATTGATTTGCTACCAAAAGTTTCGTGTTCATTAGGGCAGGAGACGCCTTGGCGGACCTCGGAGAATGCCTAGCTTGTCAGGTACTGCCCGCCCGTTAATCAGCTTGAGATGAAAAGTCGGGATTCGTCCTCGTCGCCACGACGAGGGAGGAGGTCTTGTGAGATACGTCATCGCGATATCCGGGCCGGTTGCGGTCGGTAAGTCGGCGCTTGCAGGCGAATTGGAACGGCGTTTCGGTGCCTATCGGATCTCGACGCGCACCTTGCTTATCGATGCCGGGACCAAAAACGAGCGCTCTGAACTGATTGAGGCCGGCAAGCGCCTGGACGTCCAGACCGGCGGCACATAGGTTCGTGACGGCGTGGTCGACCATCTCGGTGTGCACGGCGAAAAGGAGATCGTCCTCGTCGACTCCGTCAGGACCGCCGACCAGGTCAAACACTTGAGAGAAACGTTCGGCGAGAAATTCGTGCATATGCATGTGACCGCGCCATACGAGGTTATCAAGCAGCGCTACGAAGATCGCGGTTCGGTCGCCGACACCGGCATGGAATACGATCAGGTTCGGGCCGATTCCACCGAAAGCGGGGTCTGGCTTCTCGACCGCATCGCAGATCGCGTCGTGGAAAACTGGAGGTGCGAGCCGTCATCATTGCTGGCGCGCGCGGTCGTGGGATTGGGTCTCTTCCCGTCGGTCGCTGAACCGCTGGTCGATGTGATCATCAGTGGTCAATATGGCAGCGAGGGCAAGGGGCACGTTTGCGCCCACATTGCCAAGGGATACGGCGTTATGGTCCGTGTCGGCGGGCCAAATGCCGGTCATCAGGTGGCTTTTCCGCCGTACAACTATCGACAACTTCCGTCAGGTACGCAGTCAAACGACAGGGCGAAGATATTAATCGCCGCAGGTTCTACGATCCATCCTGAACGAATATTGAAGGAGATCAAGGAGTGCGGTCTGACGCCCGATCGGCTGGTCATCGACGAGCAGGCGATGGTGATCGAGGACTGGGACAGGGAATTCGAAGGTCAGGACGGTGGCTTGGGGTCGATCGGCTCGACCAAGCAGGGCGCCGGTGCAGCACTCGCGCGCAAGATTCTGAATCGCAGCGACAATCCGATGCTGGGGCCAAAGGTCCGGCTCGCCAAAAATCAAACTGACTTGGCTCCCTACGTGAAGCCCGTGCAGCGCGAGCTGGAGAATGCCTATGCAAACGGAACGCGGATCATGATCGAGGGCACGCAGGGAACGGGATTGAGCCTGCATCACGGACATTATCCGCATGTGACGGCGCGAGAGACGACCGCATCGGGTTGTCTGGCGGATGCCGGCGTGGCGCCCACACGGGTGCGAAGGATCGTCATGGTGGTCAGGAGATATCCCATCCGTGTCGGCGGCGCTTCGGGGCCGATGGGCATCGTGATCGACTTCGACAAGATCGCCGACCGTTCCGGCATCCCAGCCGCAGAGCTCAAGGAAAAGGAGATCGGATCGGTGTCGGGCAACCCCAGGAGGGTAGCCGAATTCGATTGGGAGCAGCTTAGACGCTCTGCCGTCATGAACGGCGCGACCGACATCGCGCTGTCGTTCTCCGACTACATCAGCGTCGAAAATCGCCAGGCTCGGCGCTTCGAGCAGCTCACGGACGAAACCAGGGCCTTCGTCGCCGACGTCGAACGCGTCGCCAACGCCCCCGTGTCGCTGATTTCGACTCGCTTCGAACGCTTTGGCGTCATCGACCGGAGGAACTGGCGTTGAAGGAAGAAGATCTGCTCCGCCATTATCCGCGTCTATGGCACATGGCCGAGGACGGCAGTTGGGATTCGATCCGCAAGCACGGTCTCCTTTCGACGTCGTCGCTGCTAGATCTCTACGGATACACCGGCAAAGCTCGGCGCGAACTCGAAGCTGCAAGACGGCCGGAATCGGTCCTGATCGCGTCCGATGGGTTGCCGCATGCGATCGTACGCGACCAGAAGCCGATGACGGCATCCGCTCTCGAAAAATGCCTGACCGACGGCACCACGCCGGCGGAATGGTTTAAGACGCTCAATTCACGCGTCTTCTTCTGGCTCTCGAAGGAAAAGCTCAGAGGGCTGCTGGACGCAAGAGCCTACCGGGACCGACCGCAGACCGTCTTGACGCTGGACACGGCGAGCCTGGTCGGCGCCAACCGGGAGCGCGTCAGATTGAGCCCGATCAACAGTGGCGCCACTATTTACAATCCGGCACCCCGGGGACTCGATACATTTCTCCCGATATCGGACTTCCCGTTCGAGAAAAGGCGGAAAACGCGGACGCTCCAAAATACGATCGTCGAACTCACCGTTCTCGGAGGCGTGTCCGACATCAGGGATCACGCGATAGCTGTGCATTCGATCCACAATGGCAAGCACACCGAGCTTTGGCGCCGGAAGGGAACGAATTCCGCAGACGGTCCCTGAATTCAGCGCGTTAGCGCGGGGTTGTCGATCCGAGCCGGCCGCCGTGCCTTTCGCAGCAGGTCGGCGATGTGGCTGGTAAGTCCGATTTCACCCTCGATGCGGACCCCGACGTCGCCCGGAAGCTGATCGAGGAAGACGCGCAAGGCTTCCAATCCCCTTGAAACTTTGAAGACCTCCCAACGGTGGGCGTCACCCGGCACGATGGTGGATGCTGCACTGTCCGTCGCGCCTTTGTGTAACTGGACGATCCACGCTCGAGAGCCGTCGTGAACCCACTCGAACCGTACGGGACCCAGAGCCGCCTTCGCGTGTTCGTAGAGTCCGTGGACGTCGGCAGAAATAGAAGTCGGAATTTTCTCCGGTACCTTGCGACCGAGCATGAAATGGTCGCCTTCGCCGGCGGTACCCTCGATGACCACTTGACCGTTAGCGTCCGTGATCGCGGCACCCGAATAGGTCGCCGGGACGGCGGCTTGGCAGAGTACCGCCGGGATGGCGGTGCCTTGCGGATCCTCGATCGCAAGTAGCTTGAAAGGATCGGTCCAGCCTTTGACGGTCGTGTAACGGCCTGGTTCCTGCTCTCTCGGACACGTTCGGGTCCATACCTCGCGAGATGCGGTATCCTGGCCGAACGTGAAGGGCGCGACCCTTCTCGCGAAGCAGGTCGTGCGAGGGACGGGCAAACCTATCGCGTGGGCAACGAGAAGCCCGAACGTCTTGTCGCCGATGTGCTGGCTGAACCTGTTCGGCCACTTCATGGCTGGTCGCGCCGGCGCCGATTCCGTGCCTTCGTATTCCCACATCAGGGTATGCGTCCGGCGCCAGCCGCGGGGTTTCGGATGGATGCTGAACTCCAAGCGGCCGCGATCGGCCGCCACCGTTTCGGGTTCGAAGCCGAATACGATGCGGATGACCGCTCGCGCCAGGTCGGACGGCATGGACGCGGTGCCTTCCTTCTCGACGCATCGCGGAGTGTCGTCCGGAGCGAATTCCGCGACCCCTCCTTGGATTACGCCCGAAACGCCGCCATCGGAAATGTCCACCGTCTCGTTCGCGATGACGAACAAGCCTTCCGCCGACATCCGAGCGAGGAGGGATTGCGCTTCGTCGACATTCGCCAGGCCGTAGTGGAAATCCCTGCTGCGCGGACTATCCGGAGTGAAGCTGCGGAGGTTGATTGTGCCTTCAGGGCTGCGTTCGATGAGACTGACCAGTCCCCCACGAACGGAATCGAACGAATGGTTCGGCTCGTAACCCGCGACACGGCAGTACTGCTGTAGAGGAAGCGTCCCGCCGGGCGAATAACTTATGAACTGTGCAACGTTGCCGATCCTCGCGAGTTCATCGAGCGATTGGTCTTTTCTGAGCGACATTGTAAGACCTCGTCGCGAACATGATCGAGAACTAAACTAACGCGGGTGCTACAGGCGGGCGCCCGCTACGTCCAGCGCGCTGCGCGGATATCACCGCATTTCACCGGGCGGATCGAAGGCTATTGACTCTCGAACGCAAGGGATACAGCGCCTCGTAGCGCTCGAGCCAAGCCCGTTTCGCCTCTACCGGGGGCAAATTGCGGACGACGATGGGGGCCGGGACGACATCCTGTCCACGCAGCCAGTCGTCCGTTCCTCGAGGCATGATCTGGCGCTGTTCGGCGGCGAGCACGCGCAGGTCGGCCTGCTTCACCTCGCGAGGTATTGGTGTCTGAATGCCGAACCGGGAGAAGATCGCTCGCTCCACCTCGCCTTCGATCCGTTTGTACTCGGGAAGCATCTGCTTCAGCGGCCGCGTGATGTCGCCGAGAAAGGCCTCCGCCGCGTCGTGCATCAATGCTTCCAACTCAAAGCCGGTGGCCGTCTCGCTCACCAACAGGCTGTGTTCCGCAACCGAATAGAAGCCATTGCACTGTCCCGAATACCGGCAGATGTGCGCAAGCCCGTGCGCGATGTCCTCGATGGTGAAGGGGCTGGCGTGCGGCGCAGCGAAATCGAACCATGCTCCGCTTTGGAGCATGATCGACGGTCCAACATCTATCCTGACAGCAATCACCTTATTCGCTTCCCACGCCATAAAGCCCTCCGACTATAACCCGGAAATCCGGTGTTGTTCCATCGACCGCGTCTGCCACACACGCCTCTTTGAACAAGGTTGCAAAATCGTATATTCCAATTTATGCACATTTGCATGAAATTAGCAAGCGAATCGAAGCGGGCGCTCGTGGGAGAGATACAAGCCCGGATGGAGGCTAGAAAGCTGATAACCACGCAGTTTGCGCAATCTTGCGGGGTTGATCAAAGCCAAATCAGCAGGGTGCTGGCTGGCGACTTCAAAGGCGTAAGCCATAACGTAATGCAAATTTGCATACATCTGGGGATTGATCCCATGCGATTTTTCGTTCCTTCGCGCGAGGACGAGTTTGCCAAGAAGCGCATCATGGAAAGTGCGCTTGCGGTGTGGGACGGCACTCCAGAGGACGCCGATCTCCTGGTGTCAGTGTTGGGAGGCATGGCAGCAATGCGCAGTGCACGACGGAAGTGAGACGATAGCCAAGCCGTCGACGTCGCTACGCCAGGTGGATCAAGGGCGGACGGGGATCTCGGACTCTAACTCCGAAGACCAGGGGCACCAGAACGATTTGGGCAGGAAGCTTCCGCCCACCTCGTCGAGATGCTCTTCGACGTAGGTGACGTTGGCGTCGCAAACTTCAATCTGCATCTCGAACAGGCGAACCGTCTCGGGGATGAGATGGAACGACCATTCTGGATTATAGGTCGCCTTGTGCTGATCGATGACACCGGAAACGTGACGTTTGGCGTTCGACGGGTTGGCAAGTGCGGCCCGCAACTCGTCGATCCCCGCTTTGCCGCGGACCTCGAAAGCGAAGTGCTTCAGCTCCTTCTTGGGGGACATCTGACGGAATGTGAAGCGCGCGATCTCGGGCGAGGGCTGCTGAGCGTATGTTGCTCCACATGCGGCCAAGCTGGCCGCAACCATCAATAGCTTTGCCATCCTGTTAGCCATTGAGATGCCTCCCTAACGATCCTTGGCGCGTCTCGACTTCGCTTGAACCTCGAACAGCTGTTCGACCCGCACTTCCAGCGTCGTCGCGAGCGTTTCGAGAACAAGAAGAGTGGGGTTCGCGCGCCCATTCTCGATTCGACTGATGAAGCCCTGCTCGACGTCGATCTCGGCGGCCAGGACGTCCTGCGTCCATCCTTTTTCCTTCCTGATCCGCCGGACGTTCGCAGCCAGAGCCTTGGTGGCTACCGAATCCCGCGTTGGAAATCTCTTTTCGAATCCCGACCGTGCCATAGGGGCACGGTCGGGCAATACGTCGATTCTGGTCTATGTGATTTATCATATATTTACCCGCAAACCGCTAAGTTCGGGCGGTTCAGCAGGAGGATCAGCATGAATCTGTTCGAGGTTGAAGGTACGGTGACGGCGCTGGGTCAAAACGTTTTCGACAATAATGTCATGATCTACGCCTACATCGCGATAACCGACGTTTCGGGGCGGCGAACGTTGATCGAGAAGGTTGCCGTCTGCAACGACATCGGCGCTGTCCTCGAACTCGGGCAAAGCCGACATTTTTACCTGGACCGCTTGTTCAACAGCAACAACACATTGAGGTGCCAACTTTGGGGATTGAGAGCCGACGGACTCGCCGTCGTCGACCGCCACAATATCTGATCGCAGACCGGCTTCTTCAGGATCGCCTACGGGATCCTCACCATTCCGGTATTCGGCCTCGGCCTGATGCTGCTCTTCAGCGGTATCCGACTCCTGATGGGCAACTGCGACCGGCAGAAAGTCTTCCGAGGTGGAGAAAATGGTTTGCCGCCGCCGCTTCCGGCACAGGCAATTCGGATATGAAGTCAACAGTACCCGCTCTCGCTGCAACGCTACTGGCTGCCTCAAGTCCATCCGCGATCCGGAGAATTGACTTCTGTTCGTTCGACAATGTTGCAAGCGCTGGCGCCATCACCGGTGCCGCCTCCGTCCGAGCCCTTTCTTCCCTTCGGCTTTACCGCCTTCGCAGCCGGGTCCGCAGCCGTCGCAGGTGGGAAAAGAGGGGTGCGTCGCCACGCCATCCGCCGAGCATCGATTGGACCCTCAAATCGGGAGCAAGCGACACATCGCCTCTCGTCTCCGGCTCGAAGCAACTGTTGGACCTCGTAGATTCCCTAGGCGACACACCCCCAGCGATCCCTCATTCATCGGGGTAGGAGCGGCTGTGGGGGCTTCACATGACAGAAGAGAAGCCGCCGGACGATCGGAATGTTCGGCGGAAACCGGCGTTGCTTACCGTGCACGGCGCGAATTCGGACGGTGTTTGGCAGCGCGAATTGCAAATATTGATGACACCGCACTTCGACTGTCATCCGTACAAATATGGCGGGTACGAAGGTAAGTACGGCGTGGTGAGGGCTGTAATCTACCCTTGGTCGCCGGTGATTGCCCTCGTGATCGCGATCCTGAGCGTAGGTATATTCAAAGTCGGCCTCGTCAAACTCAGCTGGCCTCTTTCCCTCCATGCGATCGCCCTAAGCTTCTGGGCGGTAGCCGCCGTAGCGGGAGTAGTGGCATCCGGCTTCCTTTACTCATATATGAAGCGATCTGCTACCGCAGAGGAACTCAGGGCTGACGTCGACGTCAGGGCATTGCGCCGGCCCCACGTCATCGCCCACAGTTTCGGCTCATATCTCATTGGACGAACGCTCGACAAGTTTCCGGACTTTCGAGTCGAGAACGTTGTTCTGGTTGGCGCGATACTGCCGCGTTCATTCCCTTGGTCGAGCATCCTGAGGGAACGAAGAAGCAGTATCCGCAAGGTTCGCAGTGAGTGTGGACTATCGGACAACGTGGTCCGGGCAATCGGACTCATACGACTATTCGTCCGAGATGTGGGAACCGCGGGAAACCGCGGATTTCTTGAAGGCGCAGACGTGCACTCCGTTCAGGGGCCCATGGAAACGTGCACACGATGCACCGCTGAAAATCAAGCCGTCGTCCATAACGTTCGTCTGCGCAACTTCGGGCATCGCGACCAGTTCTTGACCCGGAATCATGCGCGTTCGTTGTGGCTTCCCTTCCTTTGGAATTTGGAAGTGGAGGAGTTCATTTCGTTCGTCGACGATTGTGACCTAGCAGCCCAGCATCACGCGAACGGGCTTTTTCGCGAAGCAGAGCTGTTGATCGATGCGATATGGGAGCGCACCTATTCCTGGACCGGCGGCCGCACCCTGGAGGCTTACGTAAGAAGTGAGATTGCCGCCCGGGTCAAGCATCTGCGGTGGAAGCCAACTGCACCATTGGTCTCGACGCTGGCGGAACAGGTAAAATTCGGTTTGCACAATATGGTGTCGGACGCGGACAGGGAGCATTTTTCCCAAAACAACCCGCTGAACGAACGAGTAGCCCGCTCCCTTCATCCGCACATTGCGATCGCCTCCTATATCGAACAGATCGTCGGCGAAAATGAGCTCTGATCGAAGGGAAGAGGTTCTTTCACAAGGTCTCAAACGGCTGGCGGCACAGCCTGCCGACGAGACCGCATGGCGCTCCGTCTACGACCGGTTGTGGCCATTCGTCACCGCGATAGCCTGGCGACGTCTCAGGGACAGGACCGCGGCGGAAGATGCGGCACAGGAGGTCTTTCTGCGACTTCTGAAGATGAAGCCGTTCGTCGAAATCAACGAGCCAGAAGAGTTCAAGGCGTACGTATGGCGGATGACAGTGAATGTGGCGAACGACATCGCCCGAAAAAATCAACATTCGGACCGTGTCCAGGAGGCCGTGTCGAAATTTGGAAGGGCCGATGAATGGGTCCAACTCAATCCGGCCGATCAACGTCTGCTATTCGAAGAAGTGATGGGCCTTGCCCAAGAGGATCTTTCGAAGGACGAGAACGAAATCTTGAAGCGCCTCGTAGTCGGCCTCACAATTCGCGAAATAGCGGGCGAACTCGGGCTCGCATATTCCGCCACTGCCGTGAGGGTGCATCGACTTCGCCGCAAGCTAGATAAGCTATTGAAATCGTGAAGTAATTTAATTTTGTGGAATGCTGTAATAAACCGGCGCTCCAAGTGGTTTCTCTAAGTACCGGTTGGAGCAGTCCCTATGACGAGAATCGAAGAAGCCGAACCGGACGCCTTGGTGCGTCCCGAAGGAAAAACCCGCATGGAAGCCGTCCTCACGGCCCGCGCCAAGCGGCTGAACCTGCGACTTGATCAGCTTCGAGAGCATGATCATAAAGTATTGCGCGAATCGCAATACCCCACCCCGACGTGTCTCGATCCAAGTGAGGTCGATCGGTTCTTCACGGGCGATCTCACGGACGATCGTGCGTCTCACATAGAGACGTGCGCGATGTGTGCGGCGATGATCGAAGTGGCGGATCCTCCGGTTCGTTGGTTCGACGATGTGTTCGGCCATGCGATCAAAGACGCTGCGAGCGAACCCAAGCAGCCGCCTCCACGACCGCAGCAGCCCGTGATGACAGCGACGCGCTATACCGCGCCCATTCTCGTGTTTCTCCTAATGATGTTGGTCGGTCTCGCGTTCACGAGTAAAAGCGACGTAATCCTGTTCGGATTGCTCAGGGACAAGATGCCCGCCGTAGCGGTTATCGTCCTAGGTATCGTAGCGTGCACCTTGCTGTTGACCTGGCTTCTCGCAACGGGTCTGCCATCTACAAGAGCGTGGTCGGGCCTCGTCATGGGCGGCATCTGCAGCCTCGTCGTCGGCATCGTACTGGCGCAGTCAATTTTCCATCTTGTCGAGGGATATGACGGAATTACTTCCGCCCAGTATCATCTGTTGGCGACCATCGCGGAAAATCCCACGAAACGAGGCTTCATAGAGCGGGTGGCTTTCGATAAGCAGCAAAAATCGGGAACCCTCGTAGCAACGACGGATAATGGATACTACAAGATATATTGGGAGTTACCTGCAGGGACACGTCGATATTTGGCGAAGGTCTACGAAGGCAAGCTGCAGTATCAGTCAAATGGAGACAGGAAGGTTCTGACGTCCAGCAGAGAACTTCCGGCGAGTCTTCCTCCACCTGACAACAAAATTGAGAACCTGCAGAACGTCATGGCTCTAGTGCCCGAAAAGACGAGCAATGCTGCTCGGATATTTCCGATCGAGAGCGCGGCGCGGTACTAGGCCTAGGTTCGACCTATTCGAAGGCATTCCCCTGATCGCTTGCCGGCGCAGGATCAAGCCTTCCGCCAGACACCCGAATAACTAGGCCTCGACCTGGGCGTCGGAGGTGAGGAGACCCTATGCGTGCCAGACCGATCGACACATCCGCGCCCGAGGCCAAAATGGCTGGTCAATCGACAGCGCCCGCGGCCCCCGGCGACAACTCGTCGTTTTGCGTTCAAGACGGCGATCGTCCCACCGGAATACCTTGCGCCCTATCTGATCCACCTACTGGCTGAATTCCGTGGTCGCTGCACTTGCGCATTGCGCGGGACGGATTGCAACGAGGCGTTTTCAGCATCCGCCGGCCGGCGGTGTTCGGGGGGCCTGTTTCGGTCTCGGCATATGGAAGCCGCGGAAACTCGAAATCCATGAGCGACCGAAACGAAATATCGCAGGAGCCACCTGCCAGAACTACTTGGACACCGTCCACCCGGATTGCGACCGAAGAAATAGGTTTTGTCTCCCGTCGCGCTCGCATGCCGACCGGATTCACTCCCGACAGGCGGGGAGCGACCGCATAATTCTGCATCCGCGCTGCATTGGCTTGTTTCGGTGACGAAACCAGCGGAGTCTGAAAGCCTAAGAATTGGGGAGCCAGAATGGCGTACGCTAAGCGTCACAAAAAGCCGGGAAAGCACCCGAAGGTCGAATCCTTCGACAAGGAGCTGCGTAAACTCGAAAGCGAAACTTTCGAGGAGCACGAGGAGTGGTGGCGGGATGACCACTTATCCGGCGCGTTTTCGGCCTTCAAGCGTACCTTGATTATAGAAAGAGCCCTCGAACTCGTTATTCCGCGGCTGAAGAAGAGAACTGCATTTTGCGACGAGCTGGTAGTCGCGATGGAGGGAGCCCTTCCTCAGAAGGGCGCCGGCAAGGGGACAACGAAGGTCGTGACCGCTGATTGGGATACGATCACGTTCAACAACTACCTCCGTGGAGGCACGATCACGCCCGATGCGGAAGAGAGGGAGGCGGTCGCCGAAGCCGCAACTGGCATTGCCATCCGCGAATTCGGGAGCAGGGACAGGGAGGGCGCTGCGATCGACCACGTATTGAAGCAGCGTCACATCTCACCGTCGGCTTGCTTGGAGCTTGTGCTGGGCAGCCTTCGGCCGGCGGCTCCCGAAACCTACCGGGCGAGGCCGCCGTTCGCTTCCATCTTGGGGCCGGGATTCGCGGCCGAGCCTCAAGCCGCATCGCCGGCGCCGCTCGAGCAGATGGCGAACCAAATACATGATGAGTTGCGCGGTTTGGATGGAGCCAGGCTTATCCTTGTCGCGGGCCCCCATCTCTCCGGCAAGAAGACAAGTCTCAGGTACCTGTGCAAGAGGTTCCGAAATGGAAAGCTATTGAAGCTGGAAAGCGGGTCTCATATTCCCGTGCTTGCGCTCGCGCTGGACGAGTTGGCGCCCGGCGATTTCGTAGACCAGGTCTTCCAATTCTTCCGGAATGGAGATCCCAGCGCAGTGAAAACGCCCGAGGGCGACGAGGGCTTGACCGTCGCCGCCAAGGTGGAGCATGTCCAGCGCCTTTGCAAAAGGCAGCCGGCTTGCGTCATCTTGGCCGACGTCGCGCCGATGGAAAGCGACGAATTGGTGCGAAGCCTTCATCACGATCGCGTCGCGGAAATAGTCTGCCATCTGCTTTCCGGAAATCACGAGACACGGGTCGTCCTGACCGCTCACGATCATGACAAGTTCGGCCCGATGCAGGAAGAAGCTTCGCGTCGGGGGATCCGGCCGGAGGTGTTCCGGTTGCCCCGGCGATTGCTGATCAACCGGGATCTAAAATTTTTGAGAGAAGCGTCGGAAGTCGATGAGACGTCCTCCTCGTCGTTCAAGGTGAGCGGGATAACATACCAGCTCGCGTACATAGCGAAGAAGCTGTCGCATCTCCGTCGTAAGCAGTCAGGCTTCCGGCTGCGCGTCGAGCGAAGCCTCGCGAACAACGAAGATTGGAAAATACTGGACATCGTCTGGGTGGATCTCCTCGAACCTCACGAGCGCTTTCTGCTCGGCGCTGTCGCTTCGAGCTTCGACGGTCTCCGCACCAGCGTCGTAGTCCGAATGGCCAAAGCACTGGCTCAACGCGATGTGCCCTGGATTGAAATGCTATCGACCGAGCAAAAGGTGCAAGAGGTCGCGCAACGCCTTTCCGACTTCGTCCAGATCGGCGCCAGACAACTCGACCTCGGCCAGCATGGCTGGCGAAAGCCGACCATGGAGGATCTGATCTTCATGGATCAAGGCTGGCGCACACATGTCATGTCGACCTGGTTCGAACATGACGACGATATGGCACGAATTTGCCGCTGCCGCTTATTGTCCGCGGCGACGACGAGGAGTTGAAGAGGGCCCAGGACCTGCTGGCGCTCAACGTTCGGAGGATAGGCGCGTTCGACGCAGCAGACCGGCTCGGGGTCCGGATGGATCAGGCGCGACTGGCAGCCGCCAGGGGCCAATACCCGAACGCCATGGAGTTGTTGAAACCCACCGAGTCTGTACGTCTCAGGCCCGGAGCCAACATCGAGCTGTCGATGGAATTCTGTACCCTCCACACGAAGACGCTTCTGGAGGCTGCCCTGCTGACCTTGCGGTACGAAGCCGGGGCACCGCCGACGGACGACTTCTGGAACCACATTCGGGATTTGAAGCAAGGATACGACACCGATGGAGCGCCCTTGGTCGACGAACTGGTGGAACTCGCCGAGCAGAGCCTGGGGTCCTTCCGATGGTTGGTCGGCTCGCGTAAAGCGTTGTTCCTTCCTTGCGGAATGGTCTTCCGCTACTTCGAGATATGGCTGCGGCTTCTGAGGCTGCGGAATGTCGATGCGGCGGAGATGCGCCATATGGTGCGTCATATTGTTGGCGATCTCGATATCGTCATGGACCACATGAAGGCGATCCATTTTCATCGCTTCCATTACGAAGCCGATGTCCTGAAGCAGCGGTTGGAAGCAATCCTGGCGGACCCCGAGGACACGAGACCGATTCAGAGCGATCCAATCGTCTCCGAGAGTATGGCCTAGCAAATCATCGTACTGAAACTGCATCGGCTGGAGTCGGTCCTTCCGGCGTGCATCATCCTTCCTGCGTTCGCTTCAAGCAGGAAGGAGACTTCGATGATTTCGCAACACCGCTCTTCCGCCCGCGTCTCACCGGTCACGACACCCGCGCCTAATCGAGAGGCGTCGATCTACACCGTTCTTCTCACGTCGGTCGGAAGAACGCGATTCTGCACCCCCCTGAAGAGTCTGCTGGCGAAGGGGGACGAACAATGAACCTGTCTCTCCTGTCGACGTCCCCCGCGGAGCGCCTCGCCGATGTTTTTGGCCAAGCGTACCGGTTGCTGCTCGATCCGCCGTCATGGGCGGCGCTCGCCACGCTTTCCGATCACGAGATGGATTGCATGCGCCGCATCGAAAGGAACTTCTTCGGCATCCTCAGCGTCCTGGACAATAGCGGGTCCAATCCCAAGCTCCTCGGGAAACTGGCCGAGGTCAATGTCGCTCTCGCGACCGCATACGGCGCGGCGGAATCGCAATTCGTCGAAGCCGGAAGTTCGGTCGCGAACAATCGGCTTGGGATCGCGTTGGCGAGGCGGCTCGCGCTCGAGAAGCTGCCTTTGAAGGTAGTTCTTGATCGAAATTCGCATGCAAGCGCGCTGGGGTCCGCCGCGCTCGCCGGACTCGATGTCGAGTTCGTTCATCGCGAATACGATTCCGATCTCGACGTGACTATTCCGCTATCCCCGAGCCAGGTCGATGAACGGTTGCACGCCACCGGCGCGCATGCGGTCTGGATCGTGTCGCCCACTTACGACGGCTATTGCCCCGATCTTCGGGCAATTTCGGCCGTCTGCAAGAGGCGGAGCGCATTTCTCATCGTCGATGCTGCGTGGGGCGCACTGCACGGACTGCTGGAATGCGGTACATTTCCCCAGTCTGCGATAGCCTGTGGCGCCGATGCGTGCGTCGTCTCGCTGCACAAGAAGGGCCTCGGCCTCTCCCAATCGAGCGTCGCAAACTTCAACGATCCGATTCTTGCGCGTTACTTCAGGCAGGCCGGCGAACTCGGTCTGATGACCACCAGCCCGCTTTACTTCCTGCCGGCTTCGGTCCAGGTGGGACTGGAAGCTCTGCGCTCGGACGCCGGCGGCCAAGCTTGGCGAGCGGCCGCAAATTCGGCAAGCCAATTTCGAATGCTGGTCGACAACTACCAGGGCTGCCGGGTGGTTCGCGCCGAGCACCTTGGTTCCGGCATTTGCGGCGATCCCTGCCATGTTCTGATCAACGTTCGCGAAACGGGCGTGAGCGGATTTCAGATCCTTCAGGCCTTGGGCGGGGCGGACAATGACATCGAGATGGCAACACGGGACACCGTACTGTTGCTCTTCGGACCCGAGCACGCGGGGTCGGCAGTTGCGCTCGCGCATCTGTTTCGGCACGCGGTCGAGACCGCCGAACGTGGCCGCGACGCCGGTCATCTTCGTGTTCCGTCTTTGCGCCCGCCGCGCGCCATGAACCCTCGCGATGCCCTGATGGCGCCGGCGGAGCAAGTGCTCCTTTCCGAAGCGGTCGGCCGCGTCGCTGCGCAGACCATCGGTGCATATCCCCCTGGCCAGGCCATCCTGTGTCTCGGAGAGGAGATCACGCGCGAAGTCGCGGACTACCTCTTCGCCGTCGAGCGGGCCGGAGGACGCCTCAAGGGTGTCGCGGGTCGCCTGGACGAGAGCCCTATCGAAGTCGTCGCCGAAACCACTGGACATTGAAAGGAAGCTGAAATGAACATGACAACGCTCAACAACTCGAACAGCGAAACGTCGGTGCGGCTGACCCGTATCAAGGCCTTGCGGGACCGGGGTGTCGATCCCTATCCGGCGGCTGCATTCAAGCCGACGATGCCGATACGGGATGCACTACTCAACTCCGACGATCTCATCTCCGATTCGACCCAGTTGCGCTTCGCCGGCCGGCTTCTCGGACTCCGCCATTTCGGTTCGGGCGCCTTCGCCGATCTCGTTCACGACGACGAACGTATCCAACTTTACGTGGCCGCCGCGCACTGCGATCAGGAGGCCATGGAACTCGTCGAGTACCTCGATCTGGGCGATTTTGTCGGAGCCGAGGGCACGATGTTCATGACGCAGAGGGGCGAAAAGAGTCTCAAGGTAAAAACGCTCCATGTGCTTGCAAAGTCCGTCCGGCCGCTGCCGGTCGGGAAGCGGACAGCCGCCGGGAGCGTGCATCAGGCTCTCGTCGACCAAGGACGCTTGGCGAGGGAGCGACACGTAGCACTGATCGCCGACCGCGAGCTTCGCCAGAGGATCTTGTGCAGGACCAAGATCATTCGCGCAATACGGCGATATTTCGAGAACGAGGGGTTCGTCGAAGTCGATACGCCGATTCTCTCCGGCGCCTACGGAGGCGCCGCGGCCCAGCCCTTCGTGACGACAAGCAAGGCGCTCGGAAGCGATCTTTATCTGCGGGTTTCCCCGGAATGCAGCCTCAAGCGCGCACTTTGCGGCGGGATCCCGAAGGTGTTCGAGATCGGCAAGAATTTCCGCAACGAGGGCATCGATCATTCGCACAGTCCGGAATTCACGGCGATCGAATGGTACGAAGCCTTTTCTGACTACCGCGAGCAAATGGTCCGGTTCGAGAATCTCGTCGGAGGACTCGCCATGGAGGTGCATGGCTCCCATTCCGTCAGGTTCCGGGACCGCACATTCGATTTTGCTCCTCCGTGGCCGCGGGTGAAGGTCCTGGACGCGGTGGCGTTGGCTCTCAAGCGCTCCCCGACCGAGTTGTCCGAGGCAGATGTCCTGAACGAGTATCGACGGATTGATCCTGAAATCGGTCACTGCACATGGGGTGAGGCGCTCATGGGCCTCTTCGAGGCGCTGGTCGAGCCGGAACTGGTGGGACCGGTTTTCGTGATTGATCATCCGGTCGAGGTCAGCCCGCTGACGAAGCGGCACCGGTGCGATAGTCGTCTTGTCGAGCGGTTTGAGCCTTTTGTTGCAGGCATGGAAATTGGCAACGCCTACAGCGAACTCAACGATCCGATCGAACAGCGGCAACGGCTCGAAAATCAAGATATCGCACGCGAAGAGCCTTACGGTTTGGACGAGGACTTTCTCAGGGCGATCGAGCACGGGATGCCGCAGGCCGGTGGTGCAGGGTTGGGCATCGATCGGATCGTCATGATCCTGACGGATGCACGTCGACTTGCCGATGTGCTGCTGTTCCCCATGGTCTAGACCGAAGCGGATCCGGGAGAACCATATGGGTGGCTGTGACAAAGCCAAACTCGCGGCCACCCACAGGCGAACGCTGCCAATGCGGTAGCTGCGCTCGTTACCAGTTCGTTTTCGCTGAACACCGGATGCCCGTGAGTTCGAAAGTGTGCTCCATCATGCCGCGAGGTCGGGGCCTGAACGTTTTCGAACCGGGCCCGATCTACCGCGACTTGGCGTCCTAGGGAGCCTCCTAGGACGATGGACGCGACGGCTGTGACAGGATAGGCGAGGTGGAGAGACGGACAAGATCTGCCATCTTAGCTTCGTCGGCAGTTGACCGATCGGGGCGCATTCGGTTGCGCAATGCGGGAGGCTACGTTGAAGCGAAGCCAGACGGTCCTGATGGCGTTGGCCTGCGGTTTCATCCTGGCATTCCCCCCGCAAGTGCATGAAATCTATCGGTCTATGGCCGAGGCGATCGCTATTGGCGTTCCGCGGGCCTGGATCGAACCAACCCTATCTTCGATTGCTCTGGTGCTGCTCTGTTGGGGCCTCTTCTACTTGGACCGAATCTACGGGCGGCCAGCGACGGGTGCAGGCCCGCCAGCCGGTCCGCTGGTACCAATGGCTGTCGCTCAATTCCCCATAGTCGGCGCAGCCGTCGGCATTTTCTGGTCCAGGATCGACGATGCGGCGCTCGGTCCAGTGCGGTCGGCTCTCATGCAGGCCAGACTCGACTATCTGGTCCTCGACGGCGCCGGTACCGCCGAGCAGGTGGCACCCATCGCCGACCGCTTCGCGTCCAACATCATGCGCTTCGACGACTATCTGTTCTATTCGTCGTTTGCATTTGGTGTCCTGGCGGTCGCCTCCGGAATTCTCCTTCTCGCGATCGTGTCCCGGTATTCGCGCGGAGCGGCCATGGGCTCTGGGCGTTCGTACTTGGCGACGGCTGCGATGGTCGCGACCATGCTTCTCATCGCCGCGTTTGCAATCTCGGGCACGCGCATAGTCGTTGCTAGAGTACTAATGCCGGTTCCGTTGCTCGCGATGGCTCTTTTTCTCGCCGGGTTCTGGCTCTCGTGGCTGGGGACGGAAGGTCGACGTCGAGGCTTTCCGATCATAATCTGCATTGTTCTGGCGGCGCTATTGTACTCGGCGTTCGATCTGAACGATGACCATCGAGTAAGTACGCTTCCGAATCAAAGTCCGCCTTCGAGAACCACGGTTCGTGACCAATTTCGAACCTGGCTGGAAGCTCGTTCGGCGGACCTGAGCGCTTTCTCGAGCAAAAAATACCCGATATACATTGTCGCCGCCCAAGGCGGGGGCATTTATGCCGCCTACCACGCAGCCGGCTTCTTGGCGACCGTCCAGGACGATTGCCCCAATTTCGGACGACATATTTTCGCGATCAGCGGCGTCTCGGGAGGAAGCGTCGGTGGATCGGTATTCGCCTCGCTCCTTCATCAGGCCAGCGAAGCGGGGGTAACAAACGTGATTGGGGGGCGCCCCTGCCGCAAGACTAACGATACCTCCCCGATTTTTCAGGACGCCACAGACGAGTTGTTGAGTGAAGACTACCTCACGCCGCTTCTCGGCAGCTTCCTTTTCCCCGACGCATTCCAGCAGATACTTCCGATCGCCGTCCCGCCTTTTGATCGCGCGCAATCGCTCGAGCTTGGACTCGAACAGTCCTGGCAGAAAATAGTGGCGTCGAAGCAATTTAGAAGTCTACGCGGTACAAACGACAAACTGACGCTTCCACTTTCGTCGTCTTTCACAAGTCTTTGGCAGCCAGCGCGGTCACCCGCTCCGGCGCTTGTACTGAATACCACCGAGGTAAATTCTGGGCAGCGGCGTATAATCGCTCCGTTTGAATTCGAGGGTATTGAAACCTCATTCGTGCCGATCTGGAGCGATACGGAACTCGCCCGCCGTTTTCCCAAATTCGTGCCGAATATTTCGGTCAGCACGGCTGCGTTCCTCAGTTCGCGTTTCCCTTGGGTAACCCCCGCAGGATACTTCGAAGACGTAGGGCCGAAGGACAAGAAGCCGGTAAAGGTGAGAGTAGTCGACGGCGGATATTTCGAGAATTCGGGACTGGCTACCGCTCTCGATCTCCTCAGCTCTCTAGAGGCCGCCGTCGAAGCTGATCCCAAACTTCGACCTTTCCGGGAGAAGATCGAGATCAACATCATCACACTGAATTCTAAGCGCTTCGACTTGGGGTCTTTTGCCGGGTTCGGAGAATGGCTCTCGCCAATCTCCAGCATGATGAGTACCAGAAACGCGCGCGCGCCTTTGGAAACATCACGGGCCGAATTGCTGGTGGCACGATCCGCAAAAGCATCGACCGGAATAGCCAAAAAGCTGTTTCGCTTCGATCTCGACGGTTTGGGATACCCGTTGCCACTGGGTTGGCGGTTGTCCCCCGTAACAAGACTATTGATTTCGAACCAATTGGGTACCCGGTCCCGCTGCGGGGCCGCGCCTTCGGCCGACGGTGAAATTTCGCCGGATTGCCTGAAAAAGGTCATCGCGGAGCAGTTGGGCGTCGAATGAACCGCCCATAGGAGAACAATCCATGCTGCGTTTCCTTTCGATACTGGTTATCTCGGTCCTGTGCGCTTCGGCCTGCTTGGCACAGACGAGGGATCCACAGTCGCTTACTTGCGCGGAGCAATTGGCAGACCTCAGCAAGCAGTATGCGAAGGAGTGCGCCCCCAAATTCGGGCAGCCGCCCGCCTGCGACAAATGTCCGACGGGTTCGGCAAGCTGTGCGGCCAAGTGCAACGAATGTAAGATCATCTACCAGGAGATGAAAAAGAAGGAAGATCAATGCGGAAAATAACCGCCATGGTTCGGCGGGCGTTTGCCACTGCGATTCTCGTGGTTGCGATTTCGTGTCCGAACGGCGAGGTTGCAGCGGCAGATAAGGCGGTCGTCTCGAAAGAGAGACCCAGGGATGAGGCCCAAGACCGTCAGAGCATCGAACTCGCCAAGGCGATCATGTCCGCGGATCCCAAGTTTCGCGACCTCATCGCCGGCGCGGATCCCAACGCGGTGATTTTCATATATTATCAGAATGAGAAATACGATCTTTCGCTTCTGACGATGGCGACGCTTTTGGGAGACAAGGAAGTCATCACGGCGTTGATTGAAGCCGGTGCTCGACGAGGCGAATCTTGCAACATCAGGTATCTCGTCCCTGTCAGCTTGGCCTTCAACACCATCCTTCCCGAGTTCACCAACCGTCGGGCCGGCCTTCCCCGCATCATGATGGGCCAGGCCGCAATGTCTTGTTTTTTGGCGGAGCCCTATCGCAAGGCGGTCAAACCGTCCGACCAGCCATTGCTCGACGCCGTCGTCGATGGAAGCGCCGAAAAGGTAAAGCGCGCGTTGTGGCGCGGCGCTGACAAGAACGCAAGGGAGCAGAAGCTTCCGGGAAACATCGTATGGCCAGGGCGTACCGCTCTCATGATCGCGCTGATCGAACGGAAACCGAAGATCGCGGAGCTCTTGATCAAGGCCAGAGCAGACGTGAACGCAAAGGCAGCTATTGCGTCGAGATGGGGAGGAGTCGATGGAATAGACGCTCTTAAGATCGCGATCAATTTGAAACAGAGACAGATCGTCAAATCTCTCATTCAACATGGCGTCGATGCAGCCGCCGCCGACGAGGGCGGAAACTTAGCCGTCCACGAAGCCGCGGCGGGCGGCGATACACCCTCGCTGCAGACACTCCTCGCAGACGATGCGCAATTGAAGGCCAAGGACGCGATTATCTCTCGAAACAAATCGGGCGAAACGCCGCTGGTTCTGGCCGTCCGGTCGCATCGTCCTGAGGCGGTCACCTATCTGGCCGGTCGCGGAAAAGCACTCTATGGCAGCGACTTCCTCGAGTACTGGGGCAACGGCGCGATCGACGAGACACTCACCTTGCGCTTCATCGCTAGTGACGATGCTTCTGAGAAAGACAGAGTGACGCGCAAAGCCGGCGAGATTCTACAGATACTTCTCAAGAACGGTGCAGACTCGTCTTTTAAGGGGGAGAGTGGAAGGACAGTCCTGATGCGCGCCATCGAGACCGGATTCGATCTGGGCGTGATCCAATCGGTGCTCGACGGCAAACCGCAGCTCGACGTCGTCGATTCCGACGGAAAGGACGCCTATTCCTTCATCGAGAGCCGCGACGATGGGAAAGAGTTGAAATCGCTACTCGATCGATCGCGGGGCGATAATCGCTGATGAATCAACAGGCCGAACAGTAGTTTCGCCCATTTATTTGCATCCAGCAGCCCGAACGGTTGTTGGTATCCGTACATTGACCGCAACACCGCGGCGAGCGGTTCTGAGCGAAACGCAAGAGCTTTGCATCCGCGCTCGCAGTTTTCTCGCACATAGGCAGTGGCGCCTTCGAGGATAGCTCGACGGCTTGTACGGTGGTTGTCGAGAGCAAGGCAACGAACAGCAGCACAGCGTACTTCATGTTCCGCTCCTAGGAGAGATTGCAAAATTGCAGGTTCTAGACTTTGAGCCGCGGGTCGCTGCCCGACAACTAGGGAATTCCCTTGGGGTGCTTGGCGATGGCGAGCCCGCTCCCAGATCCGCGCCAAAAAATTCGAACTGACCCTCCAGCGGTACCTGTCGAAAGCAACGAGGAACGTCCCTAGCTTACGTATACGAGGACGTCGGAATATCGTCGTACATCGTCTTTCTTCGAATTTGTTGCGGCGGCCGTGCCGCGCCTGTGCACAACGGCGATCGGGCCACGAGCATGATATGGCGCATTGCGTACCTACCGGCTAAGCGTCGATCCCCGGTTGCCGAGGCTTGGCCGTAGGGAAGGGTTGAACTATCGGAACTACCATGACGTCGCTAATGATCTTGTCGCAGGGGCCCGTCCTTATGCACACGCGTCACCAATACGCAGTGGGGCAGGGCGGCTTCCATCTGGGAGAACTGGTCGCACCGGGCGAAAATTCGTTGATTCAGCAAGGACAAGGCACCGTCGAGGTATTTGCGAATCGCAAGTTCACCTACGTCTATGATTGTGGCTCGAACGCTGCGGAATCGTCGTCGATCGAGTAGTGGAGAATTCGCCGGAACGCCGGATTGATCTCCTTTTCCTCTCGCACTTCGACGATGACCATGTGAACGGCGTGCCCGACCTTCTCGGCGTTCCGCACGGGATGAAGGTCGATACCATCGTGATGCCATGGGTCGACGACGTCGAACGACTAATATCCTTTGGCCGCTCATACGCGAAGCGGAGCGCCACGAGCACATTCTTCCGGGGCTTGGTAGCTGATCCTACCGGCGCCCTTTTGAGCCTGCGTCCGGGGCGGATCATCTTCCTCAGGGGGCCACCGGAGGATCCGGACGCCGATCTAGGGGGGCCCATTTTCATTGATCCGGACGGAATGCCTGACCGGCCTTTCACCTACAAGGTCAGTTCGGACCCGTCGGCGAAGGCGGGCACGAGCCGGGGCGCGCCCACCGGAAGAGTGAGCCGCGTTGGAAATGCGGTCGTTGTCGAAGTCGACGAAAGCGCCGTCATTCAAGCAGGTGCTCTCGGCTCCGAACTCTCATGGCTTTTCAAGCCCTACGTGCGTCGGGCTGATCCAGCCTTGGTCCTTAGTTTCGAGAGGCACGCAGAGCAGTTGCTGGGCTGGCCATGGGGTTCGTTCAGGAGAGATGTTTCATCCGCCACCGTTCGCGCCCAACTGGTCGACGACCCGGTCAAGTCTACACTGATTGCCAAGGTCATCGTTGACCTCACCGACGACGACACGTGAGCGAAACCACAAAATCGCGCGCAAAATCCTAAACCTTATGGCTTCACTTCGATGCAGGTGTATCTAGCAAGAAGCTCACCTCTTACTTTTTCGTGGGCCGCGGCCAACTCGTTCGATTGTTGGGTCAAACCGAGCTTCGAGAGGTGTCGGGCTGGCCTTCGGCGCAAAAGTAAGTTGTGCGCGGAATGCGTGCATCTTACGGCGCATAGTCCTACATCGGGCCGCGCCGAAGACTACATCTGGCGCGCGAGTCGGATGGCCAGACGCTTAAGAGCGCTCGACGCAACAAGGAAGCTCTTCAACAGACCGTCGAGGTGCCGCAGCAGAGCTCGATCGAACCTGTCACAAAGCCCACCGAGGCTCCATTCGAAACTGGCGACGTGAGATTCTCGGACGAAGAGATCGAAAGACTCTGTGGTTTCATGCCTGGCTATTTCCGCTCCATCAAGCGGCGGCCGAGCCCTCGTTCAATAAAGGCGCTTCTCTTCAAGCTGCAGCTCGCCCGACTGCTCATGCAACTGCGCTACCCGGAGGGTCGGGATGAGGAAGCGCGGCTGAACGAATTGTTGAAGGCATTTACCTTGGAGGCCGTCAACGCCCCCAGGGAGAACGAAAGCGCTCACACGCTAATTGCCCGACAGGTTCTCTGAGCGACGCGCCCCCTCAGGCGACGTATTTTCTGCAAAGCAGCTTGTGGATGTCCTAGGCTCCCGCCCAGTCGAAACCCTGTTCGACTCGGGCCTCTCTTGCGGCGCCAAAAGGGCCCTCGCGAGCTACCTAGTGAACCTCCTAGGAGTGCCCGGCGTCATCCTGAGGCACTGTCCACCGTGAAAGACCAATTCACGGACAGCAGTTATGGGTTTCTGGTCCGCCAAAACAGCCGCTACTCCGGACCCGGTCGGGACGGCGCGCACCTCGATGAGAAAGCTCTCGGAGCGCGGGGTGGAGATTCCCACAAAGATATCCGCACCAATCATCGCGGCGCAAACCACCAACAATCTGTTGCAAGCAAGCCCGGAGACGCAGTCACATTTCTGGGCCGCTTACGGCGCACTGAATTCCAAGATCAAGTCGCCGGAAGAGGCCAGAGGTTATTATCGGCGCTTCTTCTACGGAATCCTCACGGCATTGCTGTTGCTACAGCTTTACTTCTCGTCATTCGTAGCAGTGCAGAAGGGATTGCTGGAAGTAAATAAGAGCATCGAGGCCGCGGAAGTGATGCCGGCCGGAGGCGCTCCTGCGGCCGTCGCCGGCGGCGCGGTACAGACCGCGGCACAGGCCGCAGTCCAGACCAAGAATTCGGAGCTGGCCGGAAAGCAAGCCACGTACCTTCACGTCGCCGACTATCTAATGGGGTTTCCGCGCAAGGTAGCGAGCTTCCTTGGAGTCATCGGCCTAGGCACAAGCGAATACAAGGGAGAAAAGGACAGGCCCGAGGTCGTGGCTCAAGTCCAGCTTGAACTCGCCACATCGTTCGTCGGCGGCTTCCTGCTGCCGGTGCTGTACGGAATGCTGGGCGCCATAGCATTCGTACTCAGGCGCCTCTCGGATGAGACCGTGGCCGGCGAGGAAGCGTCTGCGCTGAAGAGAAAATACTCGTTGCGGGTCCCGATCGGCGCGTTGTCCGGCCTGGCAGCCGGGTGGCTGCTCCAGCCTTCGACAGGATCCGTCACCGCATCACTTTCCCCGTTCGCCCTTGCCTTCGTGGCCGGCTACAGCGCGGATCTCGTGTTCGCAGCGATGGATCGCATCGTGGGGGCGTTCACTACGCCGTCGCCGCCTCCGACGCCTCCGCCTGCTCCCGAGCTGCCATCTGCACCGCCCGAGGCCCCGGTCGATGACGGCACTCGGACCGACGAAGTGCAGCCCAATACGGCCAGCGAAGCGGCGCCCAACACTGCCAGCGGAGCGACAGCCGACACTGCCGGCGAAGCGCCGGCGCCGAGCCCGAGCGTAGAGGCCGCGACTCCGACTTCGAGAGCTCAGGCCAATCAGGACGTGTAGCGGTTTCCGCGAGGAGATGTTGTCATGAAAATAACTTTTGCTCAGGTTCAGTCTCTGGCGCCCTCAATGAAGGAGGAGTATGCGGCCGCTTTTAGCTCGCCAACCGCCAACGAAATCCTCTCAAAATACAAGATCGCCGCCAGCGGATTGAGATTGGCGCATTTCTTTGCGCAGATGCTTCAGGAAACAGGTGGTCTCAAGATCCAAATCGAAAGCCTGTATTATTCTCCATCGCGCCTGATGGCAGTCTGGCCACGACGCTTTCCGACGTTGGAAATCGCCCAGCAGTACGCGCACAATGAGGAGAAACTGGGCAACTACGTCTATGGTGGCCGCCTCGGAAACGTGAATCCGGGAGACGGCTTCAAGTACCGTGGCCGTGGATTGATCCAGATGACCGGCCGGGCAGCGTATGCCAAATTCGGTCACGACCTGGGCATCGACGATCTGGAAACGAATCCCGACCTCGCGTTCTATCACGACCACTGTCTAGAGATCGCCGCAGCGGAGTGGGGTGCGAGCGGCTATCACGGCAAGTCCTGCAACGAGCTTGCGGACGACGACGACATCGTCGGCGTCACGTACGCGATCAACGGTGGTCAAACGGGTATTGACGATCGGCGCTTCTGGTTGAGCAAGACCAAGGCGGTCTGGACCAGGCCAGCGCTGTCTCCGGCCCTGGATCAGATGTCCAGTCGCGCCAACGCCAATCTCGAGCTTGATCTGTCTGCAACCGAGTCTTCCCACGTGGCCGATCTGCTAGTGGCCGATGCGACAGCGCCGAGCGGCTTTGGCGCCCGCGCGGCTGCCATCGCTTTGGCCGAATGGCAAAGGTTCGGGGGACAGACCTACGATATCGACGGAAACGCCACCCGGGTTGGGCACAAGGAGGGCGAGGATCCCTACTACAAGTACGTCGGCAAATATTGGAAGGACGGTGTCAACAACGATACGCTCACCGGTCTCGATCACAGCGTGCCGTGGTCGGCCGCGTTCATTTCATGGGTCATGCGGACTGCCGGCGCTGGCACCCGTTTCAGCTACAGCCCGCAGCATTCGGTCTACATTTTCCGTTCGATCAAGGACCTGCTGCAGGCGCGACCCCAAGCAAGCTATTACGGCTACCAGTTGCGGGAGTGGAAGCCGCAAGTGGGAGATCTCGTCTGCTGGGCCCGACGAGAGGGGATCGACTATCAACATCAGAATGGCGGCGATTATCCCGGACATTGCGACGTCGTCGTCGAAGCCGGCGGCAGTCAGGTGCAGGTCGTCGGTGGCAATGTCGGCAACTCGGTCACGAAGCGGCCGCTGGGACTGAACGATGGCGGTTTCCTGCTCCCGACCAATCAGGGAGGAGAAAACCTCTTCGCGGTCATGCGGTGCAGGCTTTGAGATGCACCGGACCGAAATGCGGCAAAGGTCCACGTTTTGGCCGACCGCCGAAGGCCCCCGAAGTTGACAGCCATAAGCGGTGACAACTAGGGGGCGGCATCGACCTAAACCAACTTCGAGAGGCGCTCGGTCTGGCAAAATCGTCGACGACCTAAGCCCGGCGTGCAGCCGCTAAGCCGCCCGATTGGGCTCTCGTCGGATTAGAGGGTGCTGGTGACGCTTCGCGCGGAAACGCGACCGATATCCCGTGTCGCCTGGTGAGGGTGCGCAGTGGCGCTTGCTGCCGGCATCGGGCCGCGACGAAGCGATGCCCGGCTATAGGAGCTATGTGTCGGCCACGCGGCAGCAATCGGTACCCTCGTCACAAGAGCCCGACAGATCGTCCGCCCAAGACAGCGTTCGCGGAGCCGTTGAGTAGTTACGGCTTGATGGTAACGCTTCTAAATGTTTGTTCGGTGCGGGCAGCACCTTTGCATTCGCCGCCGCCAACCGGAAATGTTCCGTCGTCGCTCAAAATCTGAACCTCCCCCGTTTCGGGGATCGCGAACATAGCTTCGGGAAAGAGCCCCTTTAAGGCGGGTGCATCGACGGGCTCGATGCCTTCGCCGTTCTCTTTTCCCGACCAGCGAAACAGCTTGAAATCCCCTTTGCCGTCGATTGGTCCCGCGACGATTAGATAGGCGCTTCCTACACGCTCGATGCTTCGTATACCTCGACCTTGTAAATCCAGTTCGATGGGAGTTCCGAAACTCGCCTCTATCTTCTGACGTACTTCTGCCTTCTCACGTACCTCCGGCTTCTCACGTGCTTCCGGTTTCTCGTCGACCAATTCGGTTGGGTTCTTGAGCGGAATGATGAGGGCCTTGTTGCCGGGCAGCGGGTTGCGAAAGCCGATGAGAAGGTTGCCGTTAACCCCCTCCGCGAGGCCCTCGATATTGAGCGCCCCGAAAGTCTTGGGAGGTATGGTCGCAGCTTCACCCAACTTGTACTGCGAAAGCTTGGCGAGATCGTCGACCAATGTGGAATAGGGCTTCCCAAGCGGGCGAAGGGTGGGCGGCGAGGACCCCGGAATGACCTCGGTCGCAAAGAATCTGCGTCGGCGGTCTTGAACTTTCCCCTCGCTATTGGTCCCATGCGAGGAAATCCAGAAGATGGTGTTGCCAACGCGTGCGGCTCCCTCCAGGTCGGATTCCTTGTCTGGCTTGGTACCCAGGAACTTGGACAAATCCACCTGTGCCACGGAGGAGGGCTGTCCTCGGCGGTACACGCGGAGCACATTCATCTCGTCATCGGCCACCACGAAGTGATTTGCGTCCAAAGCGACCGACGCAGAGGCATCGCACATCTCGCGATAAGTGGTGATATCGGAATCCGCCGCGATTGCAGGTCCGCACAGAAGGCTCGTCGCCGCGCAGATCGCGTAAGTGAGCGCATTCTTCATGTTGGAACTCCCGTCGCGTCAAGGGAACAGTTCAAAGCTTGTAATTGAGTGCGACCAGGTACTGGCGCTGCTTGATAAGCGTATCCTTATCGAGCCCGTTGGTGTAGCTGACCGAAATCGAGGCCGCGCCGTCCGGCGTGATGTTAAACCCGACCTCGGCACCCCACAGCAAAGCATCTATGCCCCGGTTTACCTCCCTGTGATAATTCACCGTGATATCGGCATAGAAGCGACCGACCAGGTCGGGAAACAAGTTCTCTCCGAAGGGGTCGTAGACGCTCCTATCCGGGAACGGCGTCAGATGCAGGCGGGCGACCGCCCCTGTCCACGCGTAGTCGCCGCGCGTAAGGGCGGTAGCGCCGACAACGTCGACTCTCTTGACGTCGGCTTCGGCCCGCAATTGCCAGAACCAGTCGAGATATTTCGTGGCAGGCGCTCCGATCGTGCCCCCCAGCCGCACGTTCGGCGCAAACGGCTCACATGCCGCGGTAACGCCGTAGATTTTCGCTTCCCCTCTGAAGTCGGTCTGAGCGTAAGGGCTCGCGATCAAATACTGCAGATCAAAGAAAGGACCTCCCGCAATAGCAGCCTGCGCGTCAAAACCGCCCTTTAGAGCGCTCTTTTCGCTTTTGGTCCTTGGCGAATTGATGGTCCCTTGTGCATCAGTCCAAAGCGCAACCGTGGTCCCGAACAAGGAGGGCACGCGGAAATCATGCTTTGCGTATGGGTCGTCCGGCAGGCCGGTGAAGCATGGACTCATGGGATCGTTCTGCGAGATCACGTAGGAGACACGCCCGTTGATGGTGGCGGAATTCGAGCGATCCAAATCGTCATGCGTGACGCTCGCGGAAGCCCCCTTCGCCTTGGATTTCGGTACGAAGCCGGTAATGAAGGTTCCCTCTCTGTACTGGTAGGTGTCGAGGCGATCTCTCCGCACGAATAGCCGCTGCTGGTTTTCGCAACCGCCTTTCGGAGGTTTGACCTCGGCAGGAGCCGCAGGCGGCGGACGCGTCGACGCCACCTTGTCGATATCGGCAATCTTGCGGTTCTTGAAGAACAGAACATCGTTGGCCACAGAACGTGCGCGGTCCGAGAAGGTGGTCGCGCTGTCGGCCCTGAGTCTATCGAGCTCTGCGGGATCGAGCCTCCCGTTGAGGTTCACGTCGTACTTCGCAAGTACCGGATCCTGGACGTGGAGGCGCCACACCAGGGCTTCGTTTTCGTCCAGGATGCCGTCTTTGTTCTTGTCATACTTGGCGGCGGAAAGCGTCTCCGCCGTTCCAACCGTAGGCGCCAAAATAACTATCGCAAGCGCTGTCGAAACGGCGAACCTCATTCTACACTCCCTAGCTCACGTGCCAGCCGAAATGCTCGTAAGTAAGCACGGCCGAGTCGATCAAATTGCCGAACGACTGAATGTCCCGCAATCCGATCGCAACGTCCTTTTTCGACAACCAGGGAAACTGGACACCATGGAAAAGTGCGCTTTTCCATGCCGGAACGAACGTCGGGCTGATCTTGTTGATGTTCACCCAGAGGACTTTGCGGCCGGTGGATGGATCCATGTTCTCAAAAAAGGCGTCAATCGGTGTGTTCGGATCGATCGTGTGCGGACCCTTAGGATTGTGGCTGTGGTCGAAATACCACTCAAGGCGATGGTAGATCTCGTCGCGAGATATGAAACTGCCGGCCATCCCCGCAAAATTGGCGGACATGGTCGAACCTTGCTTCTTAGCTGGCTTGCCGTTCTTCTTGGCTGGTTTGCCCTTCTTGCCCTTTGCCATACATCCCCTTCCCGTCAGCTTCGGTCGGTGGCAGCAGAAGATCAAACTGCCCACAAGTAAACTAGGGAATATCCCGGGTGGGAACATACGCCAGCGAGACACCGGGCTGGGCCGGGCATGACGAGTACTTGAGGCGGGCCTTAGGGATTCTCCCAGTACACCGCGACGCTTCGATTTGCTCCGATATGGCACCGTTCATCGGAGCGACAACCCATGATCGAAGCGTTTTCCATTGCGACCGCGCATCATTTCCAGGATGCCTTGGCGTCGCAGGCCAGGCTGAGATACGAGGTCTTCGTCAAGAGAAGGAAGCTGGACCACTCGTCGTGGGGAGGCTTGGAGTTTGACGAATTCGATACGCCGGCCGCAACATATCTGGTTTGGCGCGATGAGCAGCGGGTGGTCAGGGGCGTGGCTCGCTTGCTCCGTACTACCGGGCCCTACATGCTACGTAGCTATTGGCCGTATCTCGTTGAGCATGTCGACCTTCCCTCTTCGACGGGCATCTTCGAAGTTACGCGCGTGTGTGTCGACAAAACGGTCGAGCCAGCGATCCGGCGTACGATCTTCCCGGAGCTCTTGTGCGCCATTCAAGAGTTCCTGCACCGTAATGACGGTATGGGGATGATCGGCGTCACGCGTGAACATCTGCTCGCCCATTTCATCCAGTCTGGAATCGACTGGCTAGGGCCTGCACACTCCGTCGAAGGAGAGATGGAACGTGCCTTCTTTGTGCCGACACCTAGCATTCGACCGGCTTGGCATTGCCAAAAGTTCGGCATTGGAAAGGACATTCTGGCACCCCATACGGACACGTCTGCCGAAAGGCACGCCGCATGAGCGGGAAAACAAGCCACCCCTTGGTGGATGAAGATACTGCAAGGAATATGGCCGACGCGTTGACCTTCCTTGGGCGCGTGGCGCTCGACGCAGGATACCAGTCGGTAGTCGCCGACATCCTCGCGCTGCGGGATAAAATGCAATCCATTGCGGACGCGGAGGATGCGAACCGGCTCAGGAGGGCGAACGCATGAACTCCAATTTATCACCCGCCGGTTGCGATCACCTCGAATTCTTTGCCGAGCATGAATCTCAAGTCAGGGCCTATTGTCGGCATTTTCCCGCGCTTTTCAAAAGTGCTCGTGGATCGGTGATCACCGATACTGAGGGCCATACCTACGTAGACCTGTTGTCGGCTTGTGGCGCGCTCAATTACGGACACAACCATCCTCATCTGCGTTCCGCAGCAGTGGAGTATCTGCTGTCGGACGGCATATCCGCCGGGCTCGATTTCCACACGGAGATCAAGCTCCACTTCATGTCTAAGTTCGAGCAGAAGATCCTTGCCCCCCGAGGCTTACGGTATCGCATGCAGTTCCCAGGGCCGACCGGTACCAATTGCGTTGAAGCAGCGATAAAGCTCGCGCGCAAGGCCACCGGAAGGCCCTCGATCGTCGCGTTCACAAACGCCTTCCACGGGGTGTCGATGGGATCGCTGGCTGCTACCGGCTCGGCGTCGTGCCGAGCTTCAGCGCAGGGACTTCTTGGCGGTGAAGACTTCCTTACGATGGATACGCCGGGGCCGGCCTCGACGAAATTGCCCGGTTCGAGAGAATGTCGGCGGACCCGTCAGGAGGCATCGATCCGTCGCAGCGATTTTGGTGGAGTCCGTCCAAGGAGAAGGGGGACTGAATGTTGCGTCGGCCGAATGGCTGGGCGGTCTCGCTGCCACCGCGAAGCGTCTAGGCGCCCTGTTGATCGTCGACGAGATCCAGACGGGCTGCGGTCGAACCGGACCGTTCTTCAGCTTCGAGCGCGCCGGCATCGTACCCGATATCGTGTGCCTTGCGAAATCCATCGGTGGATACGGGCTTCCGATGTCGTTGCTGCTGATGCGACCGGGCTACGACGTCTGGTCGCCCGGAGAGCACAGCGGAACCTTTCGCGGGAATTCGCTCGCTTTCGCGACGGCAGCTGCCGCGCTGGATCTGTGGACGGACGACTTCGAGAAGGAGGTGGATCGACGCTCGCGCATACTGACGCAGTGGTGCCGATCGCTGTCCGTTCGACATCCAGGTTACCTGAAGGCAAAAGGACTAGGAATGATGCAGGGATTGGAGTTCACCAAGCCATCGGACGCGGATCGAGCCGCGCGCCTTGCGGCCCTTGATCGTATCGTAATCGAGCGTTGCGGGCCCCGCGACGAAGTACTCAAAGTGATGGCGCCGCTTAACATCGAGATCGAACTGTTCGCCTCGACGCTGATACGGCTAGGTCACATCATTGATGCGACGATCGAATCGACCGATGCGGCACCGCGACTAGAGCGAGATGATTCCGTGCTTGATGCCCATGATCACCGCGGTGATGCGATTGCCGGCGCCGAGCTTCTTCATTGTGTTGCCAACATGGAATTCGACTGTCTTCTGGGAGATGCTTAGGATTTCTCCGATCTCCCAATTCGTTTTCCCTTCCTTGCACCACTTTAGACACTCGATCTCCTGCGCGGTCAAAGCTACTGCAGGTAATTCTCGCTTGTCGACCAGCTCGCAGTACTTGAGCCAATACTGCACGCAAATCATGTAAACGCGGGCCGTCTTGTCGATTTCTGGTTCCCCTTGTCCTCGAAAGCTGAGACTAATCAGATCAGTTTCGCGGGCGGGTCCGCGCATCGGAATCGTTATTCCGGAGTGGACGCCCAATTCACGGCACTCCTCGAAGAAGTTTCGTTGAACTCGGCTGATCTGGTTCGGGAGGCAGGTTTCGGTCCATCTAAACGGGCCGCGTGCGCCGTGGACATGCTGCACGACCGGATCGATCCGGTCCCACTGCATGGCCCTGTATGTGTCGAGATAGCCGGGAGGAAACTCGCTCCACGGAATCGAAATCAGACGTTTATGCTGCGCCCGCGCGAAAACCGCGTTCTCATATCCTGCCTCCCGCATCGTCACAAGAAACAGGTTTTTCAGCTCGGCGTCGCTGCCGGCTACCTGAGTTCTCTCGATGAAATCCTCTACAGTCGTAACCATGGTGCCCCCAGCTCCAGTGGAATTAGCCAGCGTGATGCAGAAACTCCCTCATGTACCGATTGAACGTCGCCGGCGCTTGCCAATGCGGCGCATGCCCGGCGTCGAGCAGTACGGGACTTCCCTTCCAGATGTTTCGGTATTTCAGCCCGTTGATGTATTCGATGCGGACGAAAGGATCGGCGGCGCCTTGAAGGATCGCCAGCGGACGTTCGTCGGCACAAACGGTCTCGACCTCGTCCGCGCCCACGCCGGCCATACCGTTTCGAACCATCCAGTAGCGCGCGTTGCCGTCGGCCGCGGCCGCCGCGCGAAGATGGGCGTCGGAAGCCCGCCTGGCCCCCATCATCGCGCGAACGTAACGTTGACAATCGTCCGACGAGAATCTGCGCCGACCGGCCAATGCGGTCGACGGGGTCCACCGAAATCCCGCGCCAACTCCTTCCGCATTCAGGCGAACAGGAGGGGTGCCCGTAAGGACCAGGGATCTCACCTCGCGATAATGCGCGAGCATCTCAATCCCGATGTGTCCTCCAAGGGACCAACCGACGACGTGATACGATCGATATCCGAGCCGGGTCATCAGTTGGTGAAGCAGTGCCGCGTAGCCGGGGAAACTGTAGGTCTTCCGCGGCGTGTTCGACCGGTCGGATTCACCGTGGCCGGGCAGGTCCGGTGCCACCACACCGAACCCCATACTCTCAAGAGCGCGGAACTGCCGTGCGAAGATTTCCTTCGACGACGAGTTGCCGTGAATCAAAAGCGTACCGACGCGACTGGAAGCGCTTTCCAGGACGCCCAGACGCAGTCCCGCGACGGTTCGCCTACGCGAACGCATGATCTTCTATTTCAGGAGACCGATCCGGCGGCCACGCGGTATTGCATATGACTTTCAAGGAACGGCCTCACACAACTAAGGCTAATATTAAGAAAAGTATGCCCGTACTGATGTACCAACGGTTTTTGCGGTCTATGCGTCTTGACGTGTAATGAAGAGGCTGGTCACGCAACTTCTCTTAGCGGCCATCGAACAGTGCCGCGAAATCCGAGCGTAGGTCGAGCGTGGGGTTCGAATTCCAACAATCTTGTGATATGCAATGTCTGATTGATCATCCTACACGCGAGAAACGGTAGGTCAAGAACCTAAGCATGTGCTTCGCAAGTATGCGAAGCATGCCGCAAAGGCATGCGAAGCCCGCTTCTGCAGCGACTCCAAGAGACACGCTTCTTCCACCTTGGCGTCGGCGCGCGAGGTTTCTACATCTTTTTCCGGTTGCTTCGAAATGAAGCCTTCGGAACCGCATCAACTGGCCAGATATGTGGACGCAAGCATCTCTTACCGGGTCGTAGAAAAATTCTTCTGGCACGGGGTCCGGTATCGCCTGCCGAAGGCCACCCGAATCGCCAGTCTATATCACCGGATACAGAGCTCACTCGGCGCGAATAGTATCGTGGAGTGCAATACAGACAGGGTCACGAGGTTTATGATGGTCATCCGTCGCAAAGGTTTCTCCGGGCACCGTGAACAAGCAACTGGGAGCGGTGCAAGCTATTGCCGGGTGGGGTCATCACCACGGCTTAGTGCCCGAGGATGTCCCGTGGTCTGACCCGTACAGCGAAATGCGGCTGGCCGAGGAGCAATCCGAGCGTGCGCCATTCGATGCCCGCGACCTGCAGACAATCTTCAATGCTCCTCTGTTCACCGAGCACAAGCTTCCCATGGGCGCCAAGGGCGAGGCCGGAACATGGTTGCCACTGCTCGCGCTGTTCGTGGGGGCGCGCCAAGCGGAATACGCGGGCCTGCGTGTGTCCGACGTTCGCGAAGATGAGGAAACAGGCGTTCCGCTCATGTGGTTCATGCGGGACACCAAGGCAGGACGGCGGCTCAAGACGAAGACATCGGAGCGCGTTGTCCCCGTGCATCCCCAGCTCGCAGAATTGGGTTTTCTTGAGTACGTGGCCACACGGCGCACAGAGGGTGAGCGGGCTTGGCTATTCCCTACGGTTGCTCCTGATCAGAAAGGCACTCTTAGTGCTTGGTCCAAATGGTGGGGCCGCTATCTACGCAACCACGTCGGCATCAATGACCGCAACAAAGTGTACCACAGCTTCCGCCATGGCTTTCAGGACGCACTCCGGCGCACCACGCCCGATGAAGAATTGCGGGATGCTCTGACAGGACGGAGCAGTGGCAAATCGGTTGGCCGAACCTATGGTCCCAAAGAAATGCTGCGGCGTTGGGGTGCCCAAACCCTTAAGCGAGCAGTGGATGACGTCTCATATCCTGGTCTGGACTTGTCGCGTGTCCGCACGTCAGGGCTTGTTAAGCGCACGCGCGGTGCCAAGGTAACCCGATGAGGACGCAAGGTCGCTCTAGTGCGCGCGAGAACCGCGTCGGGTAATGCAGTCGGAGCGGACGAGCCCGGAGCAGTTTGGCAGGTCGCAGTTTGACCCAATGCTGCCGTTGCTTCCCTCGGGTGAGGCTCATTCAATACAGGCCCCGAGTTCATTACCCTTTGTTGGCGTGGTCGCCTTTACACTGCACGCACCGCGGCCTTGGCTCTTAACGCCATATTCAACGCAGGATCGTGTCCTGATGGACGTCCCCCACCGATGTACCTTGAAGGGGAGAGGACTGCCGCCACGGCCGTGAGGAGCTTCAACACCACAGTAGTGCAAGCGCTCGTTCTGCACTAATCTTCCCATGCGGATGGTCAATTGCATTGGAGGCAAAGATGAACGCCTTTCGACGATTCATTCTCAGCGTGATCGGCGTGTTAGAAATGCTGTTTGTTGTTGGAGTCACTTTTGCGTTTGGTCTCCTAGGCGCTATTCCTCTTGCGATGGTTGCCGGCAGCAGATGGGCGCTAGTTGGTTTCATATTTAGCGGCTCCGTAGGGTTCTGCATTTCAGCGTTGCTGGTGAATATTTCGATGTGCTTAGCTGAAATTGCAGCTAACACCTACTATCTGAAAAATCGCTCACAATAGGGACTCAATTTCTATAGCCTCGATCGAACGGCGAACGTTGAGAAACCTTCTCCGTAGGTTTGCGCTCTTTTGGCTCGCTTTTGGGATCCTCGTGTTTGGGCGAGTGGTGTATCCAGTCGTGCGGCGCCATTACAGTGCTGTAATCCACAGATGACAGTTCGAGGTTGTCCGACAGCAAACCATCAGTAGACGCGGCAGCCAGATCCGGTGTGCGTCCCGAGGGGACAGTCGCTTGGTCGACCAGAGTTGGACGTGATGGGTTCGAGTAAAACGCAAACAAGCCGTAGATAGTGCTAGCAATCAGAATGCAACTGATTGCCGCAAGGAGCAAATACATCGGTTCATCAACTAACCAACTTGCGATGTAGTCGCTTAAGCCTTCTTCCGCGGAAATCTTGGTATAGTTATCGAGTGCAAGTTTCCTAAGCTCTAGCTCTCCGTCTGTCTCGATTGTTAACCGCAACGCCATTTTGTAAGCGGCTTTTGCACGCGCAAGATCGGTCCAATGTCGTTTCGGTGTAGCTGCCCTTTGTTGATATATAGTCCCGCGCGCCGCGTATGAGCTTCCGTCTCTTCTATTGACGCTGATCGCTTCATCGAGGCTTGCGATGGCACCGTCAAAGTCTCCTTTTTTTACGAAAGCAAAAGCTCGATTTCTATATAGGTTTCCTGACGGGTCTAGGAGGATCGCCATTCCGAAGTCTGCGATGGCGCGATCAAAGTCGTTTATCTTTTCATACGAGAGGGCTCGCTTGGAGTAAGTCTCGACTTTGATGGTGTTGCTCTGGCTCGGATTATCCAGCAGCCTAGTGCATGCGCCGATGCTACGAGTTGCGTCACCGCCGGCACATTCCATCCAATCGCTTTCGCCCTGCGAATCTTTCCGACTCGCAAAGTAAGATAGAATGCTGCACTGTTTCGAGATGACGCAAACTCTTCCTGGAATGCAGTATTTACCCAATCCGCAATCCACCGCTTCTCCTGGGATGCAGCCTCCGCCAGCCGAACATTTCTGCCCTGCCGAGCACGATCTGCCATCGCCGCAGTCTATCGCATTCAGTGGCACGCATTTGTCTCCGCTTGCACATTTTGTCTCTGCTGGGCAATGTCTGCTCTGACCACAGTCCGCTGCCTCTTGCGGAATGCACACTCCGCCGCTTCCACATTTAGTGCCGGGTTGGCAGTATCCATTACCGCACTGCATGCTGCCGGCCGGAATTTGCGGAGCAGAGCGCTTCTGCTGCCCTCCTAAGCAACCGAGCTGTTGCATCCGCTGTTGAATGAATGAGTCCCACTGCGAGCCCGCGCCACCAGAGGACCTTAGGACACCAAGCTGATGTTGGAGGTTCGCACAACTCTCTTGTGCCTGCGTCTCGGCATTAGCGTGTAAGAGCCATGAGAGAACGATAACCGTGAAATACAGGAAATAATTCCGAGGAATCGCCATGACGCACCCCCCCCGCCGCTCCGGAAAACCAAGTATAGCGGAGAAATCGCCGACTGTGATCCTAGAGGCACAAACATTCTAGAGCCGCAGAGCCGGTATTGATGCTGTGGACGGCTCCTCCACCGGCACGAAAGTGCCAAGGAGTGGGCGCGGTCTGAGGCTCCCACGATTCGGAGGAGCAGCCTATGCAGTCAATTTCGACAGTCGGCCTGGATATCGCGAAGTCGGTCTTTCAAGTGCATGGCGTTGATGCAGCCGGCCAGGTGGTCGTACGCCGTCAGTTGCGGCGCCGGTACGTCCTGGCGTTTTTCCAGAAGCTGCCGCCATGCCTGGTGGGGATCGAAGCTTGCGCATCATCGCACCATTGGTCCCGCGAGCTGCAGGGGTTGGGGCATACGGTGCGATTGATGCCTCCGGCCGATGTGAAGCCCTACGTCAAGCGGCAGAAGAACGACAGCACCGACGCGGAGGCGATTTGTGAGGCGGTCACGCGACCCAATATGCGGTTCGTGCCGACCAAGACGGTCGAGCAACAGAGCTGTCTGATGCTTCACCGGGCGCGCCATCTCTTCATCCGCCAGCAGACGGCCGTGATCAACTCAATCCGCGCCTATCTCGCCGAGCTCGGGATTGTCGCCCCTGTCGGGCGCAGGGGTGTCGAGCAACTGCTGGAAGTCGTCGCCGATACAGCCGACCACCGGCTCCCCGAGGTCGCCCGAGCGTGTCTTGCTGCTCTCGGCAATCAGTTGCGGGCATTGAAGGCTCAAATCCTGGAGTTCGACCGACGCATCGTCGCCTGGCATCGATCAAGCGCGACGAGCAAACGGCTGGACGCGATCCCCGGCGTCGGGCCGGCGTTGGCAACAGCCTTGGTCGCCAGCATTGCGGATCCCAAGGCTTTCCGATCGGGACGGGACTTCTCGGCCTGGGTAGGACTCGTGCCGAAGCAGAACTCGAGCGGGGGCAAGGACAAGCTTGGCAGTATCAGCAAGCAAGGCGATCGCTATTTGCGCAGCCTGTTCACGGCTGGCGCGCTCGCCGTCATCCGCTATGCCAAGATCCATGGCACCGATCATCGGCCCTGGCTCACTCGATTGTTGGCCCGGCGCCCCACCAAGGTTGCCGCTATCGCACTCGCCAACAAACTCGCCCGGATGGCTTGGGTGATGATGGCCCGGAACGAACGCTACAAGCAACCCGCCGCTCTCGCGGCGTGAATGAGATCACACGGGAAAGCCCGGCGTGACGTAACGGTTGGGAAGGCGAACAGCACGTAATGCAGTGCCGGTCGATCCGGCGATCAGGACAACCCACATGGGCCATAGCATCGTCGAATGCGAGGTATTGATCGAAACCTGATCCGCGGAGGGCATTATGGCCAGCGGTCATGAGTACCGCACAAGAAGGCCGAACACATGGCTGCTCCGACCAATTCTGCGACGTGAAGATTCTTCTTGCCAACCTGGAGCCGTCCACACATGGCCCATAGCCGCATCCTCGACCAACCCGCTCCTAGGCACGCCCTTGCGTTCGAAGCGGACGTGCCACGATACACAGAAGGCCGCACCTGAGGCTCCGAATGAAAACCTTGGTGCGGCCAGTGCTGATCAGGCGGCCTTTAGGAGGAAGCTCTTCGCTCCCCTCCCTTTACCTTCCGAGCCATACGTCACCCCAATTGATCGCAGGGCCAGCGTGGTCCCGTGGTTCTCGTCACGAAGCAACTTTTGCAGGTCCTTGCGCTGCTGCGGCTTCAAGCTGAACTCTCGGCCGATCACGTTCATGGAGGTGCGGCCAGGATTGCGGTGCGCCATGTAGGTCACCAGCCGCTCGTGAGGTTTGACGTGCCCCCGCCAAATAGGCCAGTTTGAACTGGAATTTTCCACTTATGATCCCCTGAGGGGGAGAGGATAATTCCATGAAGGCATCGAAGTTTTCAGAGGCGCAGATTGCATTCGTGCTGAAGCAGGCTGAAGACGGCTCGGCGGTGGCCGAGGTCTGCCGCAAGGCCGGGATCAGCGAGGCAACCTTCTACAACTGGCGGAAGAAGTATGCAGGCTTGATCCCCTCGGAGATGAAGCGGCTGCGTCAACGGGAAGCTGATGCGGATTGTCGCCGACCTGTCGTTGGACAAGGCCATGCTTCAGGATGTGCTGTCAAAAAAGCTCTGAGGCCTGGCCGCAAGCGCGAGCTTGTCGACAAGGTGCGAAGTGACTGGAAGGTGTCAGTCAGGCGGGCCTGCTCCACGCTTCGGGTTGATCGCGCTCTTTACGTCTACAAGTCGAAGCGCGGCGACCAGGCCGCTCTCAAACACCGGATCAAGGACATCTGCGCGACGCGCGTGAGATACGGCTATCGGCGCATTCATGTGCTGCTGCAACGGGAGGGCTGGGCCGTTAACGTCAAACGGGTCTATCGCCTGTACCGGGAATTGAGCCTGCAATTACGCAACAAAACGCCCAAGCGCCGCGTCAAGGCCAAGCTGCGAGAAGATCGAACCGATGCCAAACAGATCAACGAGACCTGGGCCATGGACTTCGTTCACGACCAGCTGGCCACCGGCCGCAAACTCCGCGTGCTGACGATTGTCGACATCTTCAGCCGCTTCTCGCCGGCGGTCGATCCGCGGTTCAGCTATCGAGGCGAGGACGTTGTGCTGACTCTGGAGCGCATCTGCAAAACCGTCGGTTACCCGAAGAGCATTCGTGTGGATCAGGGATCGGAGTTCATCTCCCGCGATCTCGACATCTGGGCTTATCAAAGAGGCGTTGTGCTCGACTTCTCACGTCCCGGCAAGCCGACGGACAATAGCTTCATCGAATCCTTCAACGGCAAGTTCAGAACCGAATGCCTGAACACGCACTGGTTCCTGAGCCTTGACGACGCGCGGCAGAAAATGGAGGATTGGCGTAGAGACTACAACGAAATCCGGCCCCATAGCGCGATCGGCAACAAGGCGCCGATATCGCTGTTGAATGGCTCATCGGCGCCCCCGCCGGCATGAGCATAACCCCGGCAAATTCCAGCATCAGCTGGCCTAGTTTTGGGGAGCACTTCAATGTCTCCCGGACTCTACCCACCGCTGGATGAAACTTGGGGCTCAGGTCACGGTGAGCAACTGCATAGGTTAATCCGTCTACTCCATCAGGGCGCCGGTCGCGCCCTTCAGGAAGTCCGTCGCATAAAGCGGCTCGCGCCTGGTTACGAATGTCAGGACAGATATCGATTTTCGCGAGACTTCGGATTGTTTGACGTCGAACGTAGTGTCGGTGCACCGCAGGCGCGCCGTTCCGCTTCTTTGATCCGAGCTCGAAGTTCTTCCAATTCTGAGAGCTGAGAATTGAGTTCGTTCAACCGTTGGGCAAAAAGCACGGGAGAGCTCTTCATCAATGCCTCCAACACAAAGCCACAGAAAACGCCTAGCAAAAAACGGCATACGCATCCGCACTAGGCGGTGAAACGAAGGAGCGTATCGGATGCTAGCCCAACTTTCTGTGCACTTTTGTGAAATTGCTTACATTTTCCGCTGGGTTCGATTTCGGCCCTTTTTGTAGGGCGTTCCCCTCGGAAATATCGGCCGCTCTCTTCTAGGCAGGGGCCGCTCTATCCAGGGAAATGCAGGCGGCCTGAGGTAGTTGACCACCGCGCCCACGCGTCCGACAATGTGAGCTCGCATGACAGACGCCAACCGAATGCTGCTGGAGCAGCTCAACATGATCGAGCGCCTTGCCGGCCTGATCGAAACGAAGCGCACATCCACCCGCCGAGCGAGGCTCAAGATCGAGCGGCTTAAGGCAGAGCTGAGGCGCATCGACCGCCAGACCCGGCGACAACCGAAATCTCAGAGCCAGTAGTTCACTCCCTCAGGAGAAACGAGCGGAGTGCTCAATGTACTCCGCTGGCCGTACTTTTCGAGACGCGCGCGTCACAGCCTCAAGACGGGCTGCGATGCCGCTCATCCGGCGTGCCGCATCTCGAACCGCTGCTATATCGGTCGGCCCGGCGCCAGTCGCGAGATTCAGTTCGTTCTGCAGGTGCCGGAATTCTGCCTTGCACCGGGTCCAGCTCGGCGAGAAGCACCGCGAATTCGTCCATTGGGGAAAGGCCCTTCAGTTGGATGGGCTGCGGCCGGATCGATCTCTTCGTCAAGTCAGCGGCTGGACGGGCTTTAAGATGAAGCCCACCATCCCTCGGAACCAAGACGTGTCAAGCGTAGTGGGGGCCCACCGCGGGCGCGGCGCTCTGCTTCTTCAACCAAGATCTTCCAACTCTGAGAGCTGAAAAGTGAGTTCGCGAAGTCGTTCGGCGTAAAGGATTGCGCGAGAGCCTCGCATGAAATGTCCTCCCCAGCACAAAAAAAAGCACTATCAGGATAGCGTCAGAGCAAAAAGCGCGAGCAGTATCCGGTAAATAGCGGACTCAATACGCCAGTCTTGCTGCCTTAGGACAAACGGGCATCTCGAAACAACGCTTACAGGTTGGGCAGTCGTACAGGCGCACGCCGGATGGCAGTGTTACCACTGTGTCCCCCAGCAGGAGGGCGTCACCGCGGGTTGCGGCTGCAGTCAAGGGCGCGAAGATGGCGGGTGTTGTGAAGGGGGGAGGACCATCGGCTATCCAACCCATTGCGCGAAAGCGCGTCCGCACGAGCCTTGCGTTTGTCGAATTCCGATACTAGTTTTCGTTTTGAAAAATGGAGAAGTTAAGTGGCTATGGGGACGGTGAAGTGGTTCAACCCGACGAAGGGTTACGGGTTCATTCAATCTGACAACGGCGGCAAGGACGTCTTCGTCCATATCTCAGCGGTTGAGAAGGCTGGTTACACCTCCTTGGCAGAGGGAGCTAAGGTTAGCTTCGATGTCGTGAACAACCGCGGAAAAGACTCGGCTGAAAATCTACGGATGGGGTGAGCCCTCCAACGCGTCGTGAAGATAGGCGCCACACGAAAAGGCCGCAGCGGCGAACCACTGCGGCCAGCCGGGTAAAATGAAGACGTGAAATATTATTCCAGCCCCGGCAAGACAAGCCTACAGCGACAGTGCGGGGGCGCAATGTCGTCGATGTCACACTTATGGAAAACTTAAACGTCAGTCTTGCTGACTGAGGGAGGGCCCGCCGGGGCTGACGATAGCGAGCCCTCAACCTCTAGCACGAGGCCGCGAGATTCACCGGCGCATCGCAAGACGAATAATCTGCACCCGAGCGTGTCAGATTGATGTCAAACCAGTATCGAAATTCGGCAGGTCGGTTAGGTGTGAGCCGGCGAGCTTTCAATCACCGCTGATGGCCCAGACCAATTCCCAAGTACAGCGCCTTCTGACGTAGCGAGCCCTCGGTTCGCTTGGTCATCTTGGCTTGGCTATTTTCACGACAGGCGTTCGTGCCTTTGAGTGCGCCTTGAGTTCCTTGACGTCGGACCTGGTCCACTCGCGACGAACTACTTGTTTCTTCTTAGGCAAGCGGCGCTCCTTCAATTTTGAGGGCGCGGTCTAACAACATAGTGGGCAGTTCGCAAGCAGCGCACTTATCCCACCACGCGCGACGATATTTAAGCGCGCCGTGAACCCTGCAGGAGTGACGGGCATGTTCAGGGTTGTAGCTGCGGCCTTGTGGAGTCCAACTCATGGCGAAGTTGGAGCGGCAACCCATAAGGCCAGGAATCTTTTGCACCAGCAAAATGCCGACGCTCTTTGACAAAGGCATGCCCGTTCGAAATTGTTCCAGCGCTGCACTTCAATCCCGATCCGCTTACAAAACGCCGTCCGCGTCCCGGCAACGGCTTTTCGCACGACCTTGAGCCTTTCGGCGACGTTTTCTTACTCAATGGATTTCGGGCATCGACTACCTTGGACGCGGGGAGGAGAGTCTGAAACTGTCTCAGGGCGGGTGCCGATTTCCTTCAAGAGATGAAGGGTATCCACTGCAGCGCCAGCCTCAGATACGAGAAAAAGTAGCGGTCAACGAATAGACCGAGGGGCGGCCATGCGATGATGCCGATGCCGAGTAGGATTATGATGCCTGAACCGATCAGCATCTCTTTGATTTCGCGGTGCATCGCGTCAGTTTAGGCAATTCTCCGCTATCTCGTCCATTCCATCAGGGACAACGCAAGCGCAGTCCCTTCAAGGCTACGTCGCCTCGGGTCACTCAGTTGCCCATGAACCCTTCGTAGAAGTAGCCCCACGCTACGCTCGCCGCGATCACGGTAATCCAGAAGTCGATGCGCTTGGTTCAGTAGATCAGCGTTTTTGTGTTTTTTCATTGCCACGCCACGAAACATGAGCGGCGCGGCAATGCAAGCGAGGATCGTCGTCCTGTTGTTCTTCGACTGTAAGTTATCGCCTAGTGCACTGCCTCACGGGTGATTTCGCTCGCTTCAAGGGAGCGCAGTGCAGCAAAGCTTCTAGCAGTCTGCTGAAGAACCCCTCGCCACGGAGGAGGCTTGATGATTCACTTATCATCTCGATTCGGCGGAGGCGATCATGCGCGGCAGGTTTACGGATCAGGGCGGCCTGTTTTCGTACATCGCGCCGGATAAGCGTGTGCCAGCGAACCATTCGCTGCGGAAGGTCCGGGAACTTGTCCGGGATGTTTTGAGTGATTTGAACCGCAGCCTTGGAAGGCTCTACGCCGGCGAGGGGCGTCCTTCGATCCCGCCGGAGCAATTGCTGAGCGCCTTGCTGCTGCAGGTATTCTACGGCATTCGGTCGGAACGCCAGTTGATGGAGCAACTGGACTACAATCTCTTGTACCGCTGGTTCGTAGGACTGTCGCCGGACGATCCGGTGTGGGACCCGACCACCTTCACCAAGAACCGGGAGCGGCTGCAGAACGGCGATGTGTTCACGAAGTTCATGACCAGGCTTCTGAACCATTCGCAGGTCAAACCACTATTGTCGGACGAGCATTTTTCGGTGGATGGAACGCTGATCGAAGCCTGGGCTTCGCAGAAGAGTTTTCGTCCCAAGGACGGCCGCGGCGACGATGATGATGGCGCCAACTTCCACGGCCATAAGCGCAAGAACGACACCCATTGCGAGTACCAGTGATCCGGACAGCAGGCTTTATCGCAAGGCGGCCGGACGGGAGGCCAAGCTTTGCTATATGGGCCACGCCACCATGGAGAACCGGCATGGGCTGGCGGTGGCCGGCAGGGTCACGCATGCCAATGGCACCGCCGAACGCCGGGCTTCGGAGACCATGCTGAAGGCGAGACGCAAAGCCGCAGGCAGCCGCATCACGGCCGGTGAGGACAAGGCGTACGATACGGCCGATCATGTCGCCAATCTTCGCGCCATCGGCGTGACGCCGCATGTGACACAGAACCAGGCCGTCACCAAAAAGAACCGCAACAGCGCCATCGACGAACGAACCACGCGGCATCCGGGGTACGGCATGTCGCAATCGCGTCGGGCGATGGTCGAGTGCATTTTCGGATGGGGCAAGCAGCATGGCACCATGCGCAAGACCAAACATCGTGGCATCGCTCGCGTCGCCGCCGACTTCCTGCTCAATCTGATCGCCTATAATCTGATCCGCATTCCAAAACTGCTTGCCGCTTAGCCACCCCGCGTCAGGGTGCACCCAACGCCAGGCTAGAAATTACATCCAACTCCGCCGCGTCGCCCCAGCAACGACCGGACAGAATAAGAAAACTCTCCATTTCAAGGTTTTTCAGCAAACTGCTAGGGCTTTAGTTGTGTATTGCTTCCCCTCGGCTCTGCCGGCCGGTCGGGCATCCCTGGTCAATGGCGCTGTTCGACGAACCCCTGTCGTTTTTGACAGGTGCGGGCCGTCCCGACATGTGGGCATGATCGCGGGTTAAAGGACGAGAGCCGCGGCTATGCGACGTTACTACTTCCCGATTTTCCACAACGGCGAGACACAGGCGGACGATGTAGGGATCTATTTCGCTCTGCTGAAGTAGCTATCCAATACGGCGCTCGTGTCGCTCGGGATATCGCCAGCGATCGCGATTATGACCGTGATGCGGGCACGGTCGTAATCGTGGTTGATGCCTCCGGTGCTGAGATCGCGCGGCATAGAGTCGGGGCGGCAGAATCCTGAACAGCCGGTGGTGTTGTGATGCGGTTCCTCACTTCCTAGCTGTTGTTGGCCAGCGTCGCCATCATGCTCTTCGCGTCCCTAGTAGGTAACTCGGTGAAATGCTGTTTGGTGACTCCTCGGATCGCAGCCATTGCATTGAACAGGTTTAGGGCGATATCCGTCAGCTCGCGCAACTCGGCGGGAGACACCTTTGCTAGATCGAAAACATCATTGTAAGAAACGGCGCTGGTTCGATGGGCGAACGCGTTGTTGCGTAGAATGGCCACTTTCCCGGCTGCAGATTTGGCGGTCAGCATGAGCGCCGCGACCTCCTCTTCTTGCAAGCCCTGCAGATGACCCGCGCTGGTCATGGCTCGGATCAAAGCTCCAAAGTTTGTCGTGTCGCGCCTCTTTTCGAAGGCTCCTGCGATGTAGATGCAGTAGGTGAGAAGATATGCGTGCGGAGTGAACCGGAAAAACTCATTGTAGTCCCGCATGGTGTCAATGATGTGCTTTCTGGTGTCATCCAGTTCGAAGTAGGACCAGAGATCCAGAAACAGCCGCGCTCTCACGACATGCTGGCCAAGGCGATCGAGCCGCTGTTCAATCGATAGTTGATGCTGCGCTGTGCCTGTTTTCATGGCCTATTTCACAAGTGATCGATCAAAGCGGGCGTTGATGGACAGATTCTTGCGATGGTCGGCCCAACTCATTTCGATCAGGTTACGAATGCCTCCTGTGGTTACTCCGATGCGTCCTGGTCTGTATAGCCATTCACCTAGAATCGGGCTCTTGGAAACGACTGGAGCGGATATCATGAGCACGAATTCTAATCCCCGAAAGCTCGTCCATAGACCGACGATTTCCTGATCGGAGTCGCCGTACCAGGGGTCACGGTCGATGTCGCAACGGCGGGCGGCTTCCTATCCGCCACGGCCGGTTGCCTTCAGAAGGATTCGCACGAAAGCAAACATTCGCGCGAAGAGATAGTCGATCTGGTCGGACGATGTGAGAGCTTCCTGGGTCGTTTCCGAATGGCGGATGCGAAAGCTGTTGCCGACCATCGTCAGTTCGGCCGCCTCGCGAGCCAACGCCTGCCGGAATCCCGATCCGGGCAGGGCGACGCGGTCCAGCAGTGCGTCGGCCTGAACCCGCTTGTTGGCGCCCGGCTCAAGCGTCTTCAGCCGCTCGAATGCGTCCCAGAGCTTTTCCAGCGCGTCCTGGCGATCCTCCAGCTTGGGCGACAAAATGCGCCGGCGGGCGCCTTCGAGCAGGCGATCGGTCTCGCCATCGCCGGTCTGAAACAGCGCCCAGCCGATTGCCTCGGCGAGCGGGGCGGGGAGGGGAGGAGGCGGCGCAGCTCGCCCGCGCGCGTGAGCTCGAATGCGAGCGCGTTGCGGCGGAACAACATGTTCACGTCATCCACGAAGCGCACCAAACCCGGTTCGCGGTCCCAGCTCAGATGGTAGTGCCGGAAAAACGAGTGATAGGCGCCTTGAACCGGTTCGCCGACGGACCTGGCGCAGAATTCGAGCAGATCGAGAATGACGGGCGTGTCCGGCACTTCGGTCGCCGAGAACGGCCACTCGATCCATGGCACCTCGGCCAACAGGACGCGACGGAACGACTGCTCGTCGCAACCGCAAGGGCCGTTCCCGTCGGGACACTGCTCCGGGAAGCGGAATCCAAACGAGCCATCTCCGATCCGGGTCTGGATCAGGCTGAACAGGCCCGCCCAGAGCCGCTCGTTGATCGTGTCAATGGCGGGAGCGCGCGCGCCGTATTCACGGTCTGTATAATAGGTCGACATTCTGGCCGGCCATTCCCAAGGCTTCAGGTCCGTTCGGTCATTCGGGCGGAACGGCGTCATCGAACTGGACAGAGGTGGAAATCGATCGCTGACTGCGGCCGTTGTGGCCCCGTCTCAATGCCGGATCAACGGCAAAAAGATACGTCTGTTTCAGTCTCGTCCTGCTGCCTCCTATCACGAAAGAGCCTCAAAGGGTGGATCGGCGAGAGCCGCCGGCACGGTCCTGGTCCTCGACGGTCACGCCTCGGGGTCATGGTCGCTGGGGCGACGGCCGGCTCTGGCGCATTTGTTGGACCGGAGCGTCTGTTTGGCGGCGGCATGCTCCAGGCTTCCGGGGAGCATCAACCTCGCGTCGCGGAAAAAGACCACAATGTGACTGCTCTCGGCTCCGAGGCGTGCGCCGGAAATAATCAAATCCATGGAAGACATCTCTCCTGCGCCGAAGAAGGCTATCAAGCGCAGGAGACCAGAGCTTGTTCGCGCGTGAAGGTCTTCGTACGCTTGAGGCCGCGAAGCGATTGGCACAGGTTCAGCGATCTTAAGGCTGATTCGCAGGTGGTGTGAACGTGTAGACGGTCTTGCCGCCCATCTGCGGGTTCTCGTCAAGTTCGCTCGTGTCGTGCAGCGAGATCCGCGACAAACGGCGCTTAATCCTGCGCCTGACTTCCGTCTCCGGAAAAGTCAGCCTGTGAAAGAAGCTCAATGTCCTGCCGCTCTTGTCGGCGAGAGCCTGGGCGGCCTTCACCCACTCGCCCGCGATTCGCCTGCGTTCCATCTTGATGGCGACGTCCAGGTCGCCGAGATCATCGCCGTGGGTGAGATAGGACCCGAACACGCGCACCTCTGTAACATAGTGGAGGAGCTCGCCGTCGCGGTTGATCCGTTCAACGCGCGCCAGGACCTCTTCGAGCAGAGCCTCAGCGGCAGCGCGGTTCATGCGGGGAACCAGGGACTTCATCCCGGTCGCGTGGCCCTCGTCGGTGACCCGATAGACCATGCGGCCGTCGCTTTGCCGACCTTCTTCGCAGATCAGCTCGTGCGCAAGCAACGCTTCGATCAGGCCGTGCGCCTGAACAGTAAAATCCGGCATTTTGGGCAGGCGCACTCCGAAGATCTTGTCGCGCTTGCGTGCGGTCGTCCAAAGGCGCAGGACGTGGCCGCGATTCGATCCGTCGAGCTTGCCGGTTTCGATCAGCTCATCGATGGTTGCGCGCCACCATGTTCTGAAGAGGTGCTCGTCGACCAGATCGGTATAGAAGCCATCGGAGTTCGTGGCATCGGCCAGCAGGTCGCGGACGAGCTTGGCCGGCTGCCCTCCGATCCGGGTGTTGCGGTCGAGTTTCATCGCGCTTCCTCGTGCCTCGCGATGTCGGCCACCTCTTTCGGAAACAACCTTGCTGCCTCGATCTGGGTGTGTTTCGCACCTGCCCATCGGGCGATGATCGAGGCCCAGCATTGGTTCAAGCCGGTGAAGTCGGCATAGACGATTGCGTCGCCGTGCCGGGGCACAATCAGGCGCGGCCCAGCCCGGCGTACCAGTCTTCGCATAATAGAATCCTTGCTCGACCTGCGAGGCCTTGACGGGACAGTGACTTCGCCGCGTCACCGAAGCTTTCGATGGCCTCCTGGAGCCTCTTTCGGAGTTTGCCCGGGATATCGAGCGCGTAGCTGTCGAGCATGTAGAAGGTATTGGCGCGCCAATGCCGTGGCTTTTTCTTCGGTTTGCTGAGGCTCGTCACCTCGAATTCGATCTTGTTGGTGACGCGCGGATCGGCAAGCACGAGCCAGTCATGCTGGACGAATCTGTAGGTCCGAACATTGCCCTCGACCATGATCTCGAAGCCGAGATCGCGCAGCCGCTGCTCAGCCTCACCCATCGTTGCCTCGCCTCGCGCCGGGCCGCGCCACTCGGTCTGGTACAGAAAGGCCGGAGGCGCCTGCGCCGCATGTCTCACCATCAGTTCCGACTGCCGCCGCTCCTCGTCCCGCTCCTTCTCGGTGCGGTCGGTGGCGAGCGACGTCTCGTTCAAGTAGTCGGCCGAGAGCTTGAATGCCATGCCGAGCACCCGTGCATTGGTGCATATTGCCGTACCCGTCAGGTGACGTTCCAGCCCGCGTGGATAGGCGAATCCGCCGCGCGAGCCGAATGCGTTCGTGCCATCCCCGCATAACGGGCATACCGCGCGCTCTTCGATGCCGGGATATGAGGCTAGTGGCGGATCGACCTTGGCGCGCTGGATCACGGCTTCGGCGGTCTCGCGCTTCCATTTCTCTCCCACTCGGCCCGCATCGTGCAGCCATAGTAGCTGGTCAGCAGGCCCGCGATGTCTTGAGGTTGCAGTCGGATCAGGTCATGGCGAAGGTCGGACAGCTCGCGTTGTAATGCCTTGATCTCTTGATCGCGCGGGTCGATCGGGGGCGAATAGTTGGGTTGGTATGTCCTTTTGGGCATGACCATGCTCGCGAGCTCAAAACAGATTTGCGAATCTAATGATCTTTCGGCTATTCGGATTGCAATGTCGAGCTCGCGATCAATCGACGTTTTGGTCTGCATCCGTCCAAACCGCCCCGCCGCCCGAAAAACGCCGTAGTGCGGATAGCCCAAATTTGAAAGCAAGCGGGTAGGGCGAAGAACTGAGCGGCGGCCCCTAGCGACAGGGCGTTACGACGCGAGAACCTGTGGCGATCGGCAATCGACAGTTGCTCTCGGCGGCCGACTAAGTTGTCGTCCGTGAACAAGGTTCTAAGCGATTGAGCAGGAGTCTCTTTTTCGGATTCGAGGCGGTTTGAGATTGCAGGGAATGGGAGGTTGAAGCCGCCAAACCCTGCAATTTCGCTTTTGGATTCCCTTTCCCTGCGGACCATGATTCTGTGGTTCAGCGGAGGGAACGATGCGGCCGAAGAAGCACAAGACGACGGGATCGAACGATCTGTTCCGGGCGCGGCTGGACCAGATCATCAATCTGAAGCACGAG
>NZ_JBEPQF010000044.1:0-55720 GCF_040547695.1 Bradyrhizobium sp. JR4.3
CTGCTTCATAGCGCTGCTCCCTTTCGATAATCCGCTAAGGCCGATCCTAACAACCCTCGTGTCCTCAAGAAGACGTCAGCCGCGATTACGCCATGTGAAAAATTCCCAAAGTCGTTGATTTAGAATCCGGAAACTGCCCACTGAGGCAATCGAGTTTGCCGGAAATCGGGTGTGCGGGAGGGGATTGAACGAAGCCGCTACCGCGGCGCACGACAAAGATCATGAAGCTCAAGGCCGACGAGTTCATCCGCCGCTTCCTTCTTCACACGCTGCCCGAGGGCTTCCATCGCATCCGCCACTTCGGCTTCATGGCCAACAGCCATCGCGCTGCCAAACTCGCCCTTTGCCGCAAACTTCTCGATCGTGAGCGGACAGCGCCAAACGATGCTGAGCCGTCGCCTGCGGAGTCGGACGCTCTGATGTGGCCCAAGGCTCCCGCCTGTCCTGAGTGTGGTGGCGTCATGCGCATCGTCGAGCGCTTTCGACACAGCTTCAACCGCTCCAGTCCTCAAACATCCCCGTTCCGGTGCGATACATCGTGAGCCAAGTCATGCCGTGCACAACATCGCCATTCGTCATTCCGCTCCCAGCGTCTCGATCATCGCGGACGCTGTCGAATCCGTGCTGTCACACGGCGCGACAACAACCGTCCGATGCAGCAAAACGCCTGTCGCGATCTCCGACAATGCGCGCCTGATCTCAATTCTTCGCCAATACACACATCTCGCAGCTCTGCCTCACGTGCCGAGCCGGCAGACCGGGCCTTGCGATCTCCAACAATCCCCACAGCTGCAAAACCGCGCATACCTGCCCGCGCCTTCGTTCAATCCGGCTTCAATGAGGTCGCGTAACTGCGCATGCCGCGCCAGCGCGTGAGCGCGACCTCACAGAACCCTCCAGATTCCTTGCAAACTTGATCTGTGATTCACTCGCCTTTGGATGTTTTTGGCGGGGACCAGATGCGGCCACCGGAACGGCGGGAGACGGGAGAGCAGGATCTGTTTCGCTCTCGGCTCGATCAGATCATCGACCTGAAGCATCCGCTGGTGGCGCTGGGGCGCACGGTGGATTGGGAGTTCCTGGAGCGGGAGTTTGGGGCGGTCTACACCGATGATCCGGGCCGCCCACCACTGCCGACGCGATTGATGGCGGGGCTTTCGATCCTCAAGCACACCTACGACCTCTCCGACGAGGTGCTGTGCGAGCGCTGGATCGAGAACCCCTATTACCAATACTTCTGCGGCGAGGAGTTCTTCCAGCATCGGCTGGTGATCGATCGCTCGTCGCTGACGCGCTGCCGCAACCGGATGGGCGAGGCGCGGCTGCAAGCGTTGCTGCAGGAGAGCCTGTCGGTTGCCACCAGGACCAAGGCACTCAAGCCATCCGAGCTATCACGGGTAATTGTCGACACCACGGAGGCCCAAGAACGTGACGTTCCCCAATGATGCCAAGCTTCTGAACCGGGCGCGAGAAGGTGGTGCGGCTGGAACGGGGCTGCGCCAATCTTATGCGAGGGTGGGCAAGTTCGCCCTGGGCATCAGCGCTATGCCCACGCCAAGCAGTTCAAGCGTGCCAACCGGATGCTGAAGAAGCTGCGCACCTATCTCGGCCGCGTCATCCGCGACATCGGCCGCAAGATCGAGGGCAACAGCGGGCTCGAAGTGGCGCTCGCAAAGCTGCTGCCGCTGGCGCGGCGCGTGCGCTAGCAGCAGCAACGTCAACGCGGGCCGAAGGTCTATTCCCTGCACGCGCCGGAAGTCGAATGCATCGGCAAGGGCAAGGCCCATCGGCCTTACAAGTTTGGCGTGTAAGTCTCCGTTGCATCCAAGATAAGCCGCGCGAAGGGCGGCCAGTTCGTCACCCACGTGAAGGCGCTGCCCGGCAACCCCTATGACGGTCACACGCTGGCCACCGTGATTCCGGACATGGAGGCGCTGGTCGGCAGCACGATCGCGCGCATCCTCGCCGACAAGGGATACCGCGGCCACAACGCGCCGCCCGATTACAAGTTCAGGGTCTTCCTCTCCGGCCAGAAGCGAGGGGTGCCCCCTCGGCGACGCTATCCTGGACCGCCTCGTTCATAACGCTCACCGTCTGCAACTCTGAGGAGAAAGCATGCGAAAGCAGAACGCCCGCAATCAAAGTCTTCGCCAACTCAAACCCCTGAACCAATCACCATGTCGGTCAAAGCCGCTGCTCATCATCGCGCGAAACAGTTGCTCACGATCGCCTGAAATTGCCGCTCACCATCAGCGAAATGCGCAGCCTGCTCGATGAGCTCGTCGCAATCGTCAACAAAATCGACTGAGTGATTCCAAATCGTATTGCATCTCCACTTTTGAGACAAAGGACTGGGTTTGGGCGCGATTCAACGGCTGATTCAATTACTGCGGCCTCGCCGATCGACTTGTTCCTCGCCAGCTTGCGAATGGCTTGGAAAGAGGGCGCATCTCACTTGTCGGTCAGCGGGCACCATCCGGCTTCTCGCGTACCTCCTACTGGCGCAGCGCGGCTCGCAATGCGCATTCGCAAGACGATCTTCTGACGGCACGAAGGTCGCGATGCGTGCCCGAAATCTGACGCCGACGCAAAGCATGTCAGGTTTCATACAAGGACCTACTGGGCGTGTGATGTTTTTCAAATCTTTGTCATGTAGCTTAGCGCGCGTGGACAGCGTGGCAGGTGATTGCTATTCGGGTGACGCGACAAGGTCGCGCAACAGGTCACTTCGGAGACAATCATGGCGCTATGCATCGAGTCCGCGGCTCCTTCGCTCAAAGTCGAGAACTGGCTGCGTGGCGAGCGCCTCACGAACTTCGAGCCAGGGAAAGTGTACATCGTCGAATTTTGGGCAACTTGGTGCGACGCATGTGTGGAGGCGATGCCCCGTCTGATAGAGCTGCAAGCAAAATACAAAGACGAGGGGCTTGAGGTCGTCGGAGTCGCAGCTTATGAAAAAGCACCAACGGCGGATGAGGCTCGCGCCAAGTTGGACGCATGGTTGACCGAAAAGTTCTCAAATCTGAACTATCGAATCGGGTTCGACAGTACCGGCGCAATGAACAAGCTTTGGATGGATGCCAGCTCTTCTCTTGGGATTCCGAGATCGTTCGTCGTCGACCGCGACGGCCACATTGCCTTTATCGGTGATCCGATCGACATCGACCACGTCTTGCCGAAAATTATCAACGGCACTTGGCGCAGCAGCGATGACGCTAAAGCCGCTGATGCGAAACGGATTGCGGAAGACCAACGCCTAGTGCGCGTATCCTCAATCCAACGGACAATTCGATCGGCGATGGAAGCAAAGGATTGGCCGGCAGCGCTCTCAGCGGCCGAAGAGGGCATTGCCATGATGCCGGACGATCGACACTTCCGCGAGATTCAGGCGGGTCTGTTGCTTCAAATGCGCGACACGGCGACCGGGTTCCAGGTCTTGCGCCAACTGGTTCGAGATGCGATTGAGAAACGGTCAGACGCTGTGCGTGGGCTGATTGCCGTGATGAAGCAACTCTTTGATCCGGAGAACGATAAGGCCCACCTTCCGCGTGCCGAGCGCTTTGCGATCGGCAGGGAGGTGTCGGAACATATCCTCAATTCAGTGCAAGACAGCGGCGGCCCCACCCTTACTTCTTATAGAGTGGTCGCTCAGTATTACTACGAGAGTGGTGACAAGCAACGCGCAATCGAGCTGATCGAGCGGGCAATGACATGGCTAGACGATCCGGAAATCGTGCCGGAAGATACAAAACAGTATTATATGCCGCGGCTGCTCCAAACCTTGGCCACCTACAGGGGCGAGTAGGTTTGTTGCAGCGGGTCTTATTCGATTTCGCAGGAAAAGTCTCCTGGAGCTCCCAAAGTGCAGCCGCAGGAGGAGACATGAAGAGAGATGTTAGTCGGAAATGCACGATCGGGGTTATGTAAGTGCCTTCGAAGTGCTCGCGACCAGCAGAATCATTCAGGGCGATTGCAACACGCAAGTCACAAGGAAGGCCTAGCCCACAACGAGCGATGCGACGCCCTGCGGCCCGTCTTTGCTGGGTGTCTAGTTAGTCGTTCGTGAAGAACTATCCAAGCGGTTGATCAAGAATCGATTTTCCGGGTCAGATTGGCTTTGAGATTGCAAGCTTTCGGGCTTTGACTGCCCAGAAGCTTGCAACATCGGCCAAGCACCAGCGCTACGCCCACGCCAAACAGTTCAAGCGCGCCAACCGGGCCTCGAAGAAACTCAAGACCTATCTCGGCCGCATCATCCGCGACATAGACCGCAAACTGGGCGGCAACGCCGACTTGCTCGGTGGGATCGTGTTGGAGCGCAGACAATGATCGACAGCGGCGCCAGGCCGTCGGTGTCGTCGATAAATTCGAGATCACGATGGCGCTTTGCGATCTGCACGGTCCGGCGCAAGAGGCCCTTCAGCTTCATTTGCTCGGGATAGGGCTCTACCGAGTCCTTCGCGATGGTGCTGGCGAGGGTCCATCCGAAGGCGGAGCGGATGCGGGCACGCAGCTTGGCGCGACGCTCGAACTTCGCGCGGCACCCCATGGGATTGGATGCCTTCCAGGACTTCAATGTCTTGTCGGGGACGAGTTCGCCACCGAGCGTACAGCCGGGGTTGGGGATGCTGGGGGTGATGTCCAGGTGGAATTCGTTGGCATAGTTGAGCCGCCAGCAGCGGGGCATCTCCAGCAGCAGGGGGGCGTAGTGGCCGTTCGCCCGAAGACGGTCCCCAATGCGCGCCTTAAGCATCGCGGGCGAGATGGCGGTGTCGATATCCGGCACGTGCGCCACCAGATCGACGTCGTACTCGGCGATGCCAATCGGCTTGACCGTCGTGCCGATCGCCACGGAGCCCTGAAGCCGGATGGCGATTTCGGCCGGCAGCGGTCGTCGTACTGGGAGAGCCAGTCGCCGACGCCTTCATAGCGCTGCTGCGCGACCTCGCGCTGATAGGACGACGGCTCGAGATGCTGGCAGGCCTCCTCGATGAGGTCTGCCAGCTGCGATTGGCGCAGCTGCGCCCGTTCTGTTATGTAATTCATTGTTTCATCACCGGTTCGAATGGTTGCCCCCCGGTTCCCATCGAAACCGGTCGCCTCTACACCTGCATGCCGGCCAGCTGCGCGTTTCGGACTCGAGTTTTTTTGTCCGAAAGAGATTTTTGGCCGGCATAGGATGCGTGAAGCTATGGACGACATCAGCGTGCCGCCTCCCGAAGTATCGGCCTCCGCGACCGAGCACCTCACATACGATAAGGTGGCGTCGGCGCTGGACGGGCTGACACCGCTCGACCTCGCTCGTCTGGACGCCGTCGAACGCCGTTACCTTGGTGGGACCGACTTCGCCGAGGGCGACCTATTGCAGGAGGCGATGTGTTCCGCGCTCTTCGAGGAGAAGCGCTGCCCGCGGATCACCAGGTTCATAGCCTTCCTGGTCCAGTCGATGCGGAACATCGCCGGCCACCGGCGTGATCGTCTGCAGCAGCAGGTTCCGATAGAGGACGTGACGACCGGCGAGCGCAAGCCGAAGTTCGAATTGAAAGCGTCGGGACCGAGCCCGGAGGACGCGGCGATCCGGGCGGAACAGGATCGGGGGGCATCGGAGGTCTGTGCGGCACTGAACGTGCACTACGGCGCCGACGAGGAGATGAGCATGGTGCTACTCGGCTGGGACAATGACATGAGGGGCGAGACGCTGCGGGATTTTCTTGGCGTCGACCAGGCGCGCCTGGACCACGTGATCAAGAAAATCCGGCGCATCGCCCGTCGGGAGTATCCGAAGGGATGGCGGCGATGAGCAGAGATCCGACAGACCGCGAGAAATTGTCGAAGCTCGACCGGGCCATCGACGACAGCATACTGGAAGCCTCGGAAGCCGATCTGCGCGAAGACTTCAAGGAAGCGGGTGACGATTTCGAGAAGGCGGTGGCCCGCGCCGGCCGCGCTTTGGAGCAGGCGAAGGCGCGTGCCGCTCGGATGCGTTTCGAGCGGGCTCAGGATGAATCGAAGGCATACCGTGAGCAGGAGAACGTCAAGAGCTTCGACCTTGCGAAAGCGCGTCGTCGTTTCGATGGGATGCGATCCGGTGAGGTCGCTGATTCAATAATGGCCGCGCGCAAGGGTGGCAAACTTTCTGAGCGCGATGAGGAAAACCTGTTGAAGGATCTGGCGCAGCTCGAGGCGCTTGAAAACGAGGACAAGGAAGAATGGGAAGAATGACCCCGGCAGAGCGCCTGCTTGTCGGGCTCGGGATCGCGGAGCCCAAGGATATCGACCTCGATGCCATCGCATGGACGCAGGGCGCAGCGGTCCATTACAGGCCGATCGACAACTGCGAAGCCACGATCTTGGGATCGAAGAAGCGCGCCGTCATCTCAGTCAATAGCCTCAGCATGCGACAGCGTCGCCGCTTCTCCCTTGGACACGAGCTTGGGCATTGGCACTACGATCGCGGAAAGGTTCTCTTCTGCGGCAAGAACGACGTCTGCAATTTCAGGCATGACGCGCTCAGTCCGGAGCGGCGTGCCGACGACTTCGCCTCCGATCTGATTCTTCCTAATTTTATGGTTCTTCCGCGACTTCGGAAGATGAAGCGCCTCACTTTGGCGGCGTCCAGGGAGTTGGCCGATGAGTTCGACGTCAGTCTCACGGCCACGCTCGTGAAGATGATCGCGTTGAACCATTTCCCCATGGTCATTGTTTGCCACAACAGGCGGGATCGCGTCTGGTACAAAACGTCACCGATGATCGCGGAATGGTGGCGGCCCGTCAGGGCACTGGACGATCAGACGTTCGCCGCCGACATGCTGCTCCGAGGCGCCGACGAACAAAACTTCCCCCGAAAGAATCCGGCCGATGCCTGGTTCGATTTCAAGGGATGCGATCGGTACGAGGTAGAAGAGCAGTCGTTCCTTCTGCCGGACGAGGAGATCCTCACGGTGCTCACGCTGCCACGGCAGGCGATCGCGTAGATTTTGGCCTGAGTCACCACGCCGCAACAAACGATCTGAAGCGGAGGCGGGTGGATCTGGACGCGCAGCAAAACACAGCCGCTCAGGCTCGTGAGCCGGCTGTTTTCAAGGATGGACGCAGGTTACAATGGTCTCGCAGGCCAACTGGCAGAAACGCGACCGTGTCGCATGAAATGGAAGAAAACAAGATAGAGACGGCCTATCACGAAGCGGGACATGCGGTTATGGGCTGCTTGCTTGAACGTCTTCCGATTTCGGTATCGATCGTGGCGGACGTCAAGGGCGCCGTGGGCAAGACGGAATTTGAGCAGGATGCCCCTCCGGGCGGTTTTCGCCATTTCGATGGGTCCGAGCGAAAGAAGAAATATATTCGGACGCTTGTTTTGATCGAGGTCGCGGGCACGATCCCGTACGACATCGAATTTCCGGGGCGCGCTCATGATCAGGGCGATGCTCATGATGACTACACGACCATTGGGCAAAGGAACTCGTCAGGGAAGGCGTCCACTTCGAAGATGACAGGGACGGCTACTTGGCTTCCGCAAGACAAGACGCGGAGGGGGGGCTCCCACTGGGAGACTCACTCTAAGCAACGAGGTGGGCGGCCCGGATCATCGGTGTAGACCGCCCCAAACTCCGCGCGCGCCTGGACCTGGATGCGCGATGATCTGCAAGGACAAGCCAACAGTGACGGCTTCTTTGCCCTTAAATTCGCACATGTGCGGCTCAACCGAGCGGAACTAAAGCGAGCGATGGACAAGACCCTGGAGAGACGTGACAAGACGTTTCTCGATCACGACATCGTGGAAGGCATCAGGCCTTGGGCGAAAGCGGCCAGCCCTATCTAATCAATCCACAAATGTGATAGCCAATCACGGCCTTTGGCAATCGAATCTCGCGCGGTTTGGGCGACTCATGCTACCCATCATTCTCAATCACATCACTGCACAATGGGAATGAAATGGTTGCTGCCACCCGTGAATTGCCGGCCTCTGGTTACGCGCTTGAAGTGGACGGCCTGCTCAAAGCCGAATTTGCAACCAGAGACGGCGCCAGGGCAGGTGGCGAAGAACTAAAGAAGCGTTTTCCCATGCTTCAGATCAGGATCTATGACGCGCAGACGCATGCGCGCGAGAAAGTCTAGATCCTCTCACTCAAGCCTTAGCGGAGTTCTTCCACTTGCGCGCGTGCGGCTGCCGCCGCACCGGGTTCTCGAACCGAGCCGCTTTGCGTCTCGGCCGTGCGGCGTCAATCCCTCGCGCCAAGGGATGCGGAGCTCCTCGCCGGGGGCACTCGGGAAAGGGGCTCGCCTGCGGCGATCGCTATCACTGCCCCGTTCCCGGGTGCCGCTATTGAACCGGTCTCGTCGCTGCACTCGGACCCGCGTGCCCCTTCGGGTCGCTATGCTCACGCTCTCCGGGTGCCATTTTCCGTTGAGGCGATGCGCCCCTGGCGCACGCCTGGTCGGGCCTGCGGCCCCAGGTAGCTCAACGCAATTCCCATGAACATCCGATGGAAGGGCGGCACAGATTTCGCATTCTCTCAGGTAGAGGCGAGAGTCAGAGTGTCGCGCGGTTTTGCCGTGACGGGTTACAGGCTGCGAGAGAGGCTCGCGGCGCCCGTCGCGGAGACCCGCGATGTCCAGACATTATCCTCGGGCGCGCACCGGTGAGGACCGGGCAAACCTTTATGACGACATCACCAACAAGATCATCGCCGAGCTGGAGGCTGGCCGCGTGCCGTGGGTTCAGCCTTGGGGCACCATGGCGGCGAAGTCGCCTTTGGCCTTGCCGAAGAGCGCGGCGTCCGGCCGCCAATACAGCGGCATAAACATTTTAGTTCTATGGGGTGCCGCGACCGAACATGGATTTACAGGGCAGAGCTGGCTTACCTTCCGCCAAGCGCTATCACTCGGTGGTCACGTCCGCAAGGGCGAGCGCGGCACGACCGTCGTCTACGCCGACCGCTTCGTGCCCGTCGACGAAAAGCGCCGCGCACATGAGACCGGCGAGGAGGCACAAGCTGTTCCGTTCCTCAAGCGCTTCACGGTCTTCAACAGCGATCAATGCGACGGCTTGCCTCCAGAGATCGCAACTACGGCGCCGCCTCCGCCGCCAGGCCTGATCGAGCCGCGGGTCGAATACCTGATCAAGGCGACCGGGATCGACTTCCGCATCGGCGGCAACCGCGCCTTTTATGCGCCGACGGAAGACTATGTACAGGTGCCCCCACCCCAAGCCTATTTCGAACCGATCAATTGGCATCGAACGGCCCTGCATGAATTGGCACATAATGCCGCGATCCAGATTATGCCGCATGGCCTCTGTTGGAGGCTGGATATCCCGGTGTTGGCCATGCGGCTGTTCGGCATAATCAGAGCCCTTCAAGGAACGCGAGCAGTTTGTCGTCCGGCCGGAACCGACCCGGCGGCGCGGATGGTGCGGCGACGAGAGCGAGCGCCTTTTCCTTCATCCGCATATCGGCGTGGATGTAGATCTGGGTGGTCTCGACGTTCTCGTGACCAAGCCAGAGCGCGATCACCGCAGGATCGACGCCATGATGGAGCAGGTCCATCGCCGTGCTGTGGCGCAGCGTATGCGGTGTGACCCGCTTGGTGCCGATGCTCGGGCACGCGCGCGACGCCGTGAGGCAGTGCTTGCGGACCAGATGCTCAAGAGCGTCACGGCTCAGCCGTTCGCCCCGGATCGACGGGAACAGCGGCTTGCTCTGGTCTTTGTCGTTGCCGATCCACGTCGCCAGCAGCTTGGCTGTCTCGCGGCGAAGTGGGGTGGCGCGCTCCTTGCGGCCCTTGCCCATGCAACGGATGTGAGCGCCGGTTCCAAGCGCGACATCGCCCCGGGTAAGGCCGACCAGTTCGGAAGCTCGCAGGCCTGTCTGGATTGCGAGCAACAGCAGAGCATGATCGCGCCGGCCCGCCCATGTGGTGCGATCCGGAGCCGCCAGCAATGCCGCCATCTCTTCGGCATCGAGGAACGTAACTGCACGCTTCACATAGCGCTTGTTGGGCATGGCCAGGATACGCTGGCAGTGTAGTAGCCAGGTCGGATCGGTCATCGCGACGAAGCGGAAGAACGATCGGATCGCCGCGAGCCGGGTGTTGCGGCTGCGGGCGCTATTGCCCCGCGTGGTCTCGGTATGGGCGAGGAAGTCCGCGACCAGATCGGCGTCGATATCTTCGACCGTCAGGTTGACTGGCGGCTTGTTGCGGCGAGTGCTCGCGTACCTGAGCAGTAGCCGGAACGTATCGCGATAGCCAGCGACCGTATGTCGGCTCGCCTCCAGTTGCGTGCAAAGCCGCTCGGTGAAGAAGCGCTGGATCAGCGCAGGTAAGGCGATGGTGCTCATTGTGCCATCTCCCCGCCGCTCGCGGTGGCGCGGCCCATCGCTAGATCGAGCAGCTCCGGGACCGCCTCCAGATACCAATATGTTCCAGAAGGGTTGCTATGACCCAGATAGGTCGTCAGCCGGATCATCTCGCGCGCCGGGTCCTTGCCAGTCCGGTACCAGTTGATCATCGTACGCACGGCGAAGGTGTGGCGCAGGTCGTGGATGCGCGGTCCCCGGCCGTGCCGCTGGTACTGCTGCTCGGATCGCAATCCGATCTGCTGGCATGCTTGCGCAAAGTTGTAGCGGGCCCCACAGTCGGTGAGCCGAGTCGCCTTGTCAGTTATGAACATCGGCTTCGCCGGATGACCGATCAACCGGTCGCGTTTGACGCGATAGTCTAGCAGTCGCTCGACGGCGCTGGGGTCGAGCGGCAGCAGTCGCTCCTTACCGTTCTTACCTTGTCGGACGCGTAACGCACCATTATCGGCATCGAGGTCGTCTCCATCGAGCGCGAGCGCCTCGCTGACGCGCAGGCCCGTGATCGCGATGAGTGCGAACAGCGTCGAGCAGGTCAGCCCGCGCAATCCGCAAATCGACGGAAGTGCCATTGCGGCCGCGATGATCGAAGCGACTTCCGCGTCGCTGTAGATATACGGTCGGGAGCGCATCACGGTATTCGGCAACAATCCCCGGGGCGGGGCTTCATGCGCCAGATCGAAGCTACTTAGCCACTGCGCGAAGAGGCGCACGACGGTAAGCCGCGCCGCTCGCGTCCTGCCGTTGGCCTCGTCGAGCGTAGCATGCCAGCGCAGGAACAGCGCCGTGTCGATATGCGTCGCACGCTCGCGGTCGGCAAACCGCGTGAAGCGGCGGAGGATGCGCTCGCTGGTGCTCAGGTCGTAGCCGAGGCTGCGCCGCACGGCCAGATAGCGATCGAGTTGGGAGGTGAGGCTCATTGCGCGCCTCCCACTACGGGCCAGGGCATTGCTATCGATCGCAGCCCATCTATGTCGAGACGGGCATATATCATGGTCGATGTGCGTGAGCGATGCCGCAGCACGTCGCCCACCTCGTCGAGCGATGCACCCGAGTTCACCAACTGGACCGCAAGGCTATGACGCAGCAGGTGCGATCCCACATAGGGCGTCACCGGTTTCTGGCCGGTCGCCTTCAGGGCATCCTTTAGGACGGCGTTGACGATTTGGCCGTCATTGAACGGACGATGTGGCGCGCGATGGGTAACGAACATCATGCGGCAGGACGTGGGGCCGCGCTCCTCGCGCAGATAGCGGCTCAGCGCATCGCCAACCTCCGAGCTGATCGGCACGCGATCGTGGAGTTTGCCCTTGCCACGAACCAAGAGTTCGCCCGCGCGCCAGTCGACGTCGTCCAACCGGATCGCGATGACCTCGGCAGCACGCAAGCCAAGCCGGGCCATGATGAGCAGCATCGCATAGTCCCGAGCCCCGTGCCGCGGGTTGTGGCGCACGCAGGCGAGCACCGCCTCAACGCCCTCGGGCACCAGATGGCGCGGCAGTCGTGCTCCCCAGCGTTTCGCCGTTCTAGGCAGACTCAGAGCTAGATTGGTCGCTGTCGCGCCACTGCCGAACAGATATTGCAGGAAGATACGAACATGCGTCGCTACCGTCTTGTCGCGCCGCGCACTTGCCATTACGTGCTCAAGGAAGCTGATCACGTCGGCGGGCCGCAACCGCCCCGGATCAACCATCGCATCGCCAAAGCGATGATCGAGGAACCGGTTGGCGAACCGCAGCGTGTGATAGATCGTCCGCGGGCTAAGGCCGCGATGCTTGACCAAATAGGTCTCGAAGTCCGCCAGTAGGGCCGCACGCGCTTGCTGCGCCTCGCTCAACGGCACTGGATGCGTCACGCCGATATCGAGGAGATGCTGCGCGAACCGGCGGGCCAACCTATACGGCCATATCGTGCCGGTTTTCTTACGCGGCACCTTGCGTCCCAGATGCTCGGCCATATCGAGCGTCAACGCTGAAGGACCGATGCCCTGGACATCCATCGCGTGACCCACCTTTCGTAGGATCGATAGGTAGGTCTTGACCGTGCCGGCGCTGTAATTCTCCGCCGCAAAACTCGCTGCGAACGAGCCAAGATGCGGCTCGATGCAGGTCTGCAAATATTGAGACATGATCTTCGTGCTCCTTGTTGTTGGAGCGACGAAGATTATGCCGAATGGGATTGGCGGGATCATGCCGCCAACCGGGCCCAGCCGAGCAGATGCGGCATAATCTGGATCGCGGCATTATGCACGTTATGCCGATATCGGCATAAGGCGCATGCCAGCGGCCATCCATCACGTCTCAACCGTGACCTGTCAGGCAGTTACTGTACCAGAAAGTATGCCTTTGAGGAGTTGGTCGCGGAGATCTCGTCTGCGTTCAGTTGCGCCTCTCTCGGTATCGTGCCCACGGTGCGGCACGCCGACTATATCGGCTCTTGGTTGGAGGTGCTGCGAGAGGATAATCGCGCGATCGTGCGAGCTGCTTCGCAGGCCAGCAAGGTTGCGGACTATCTCCTGGGCTTCCTGCCGGAAGTGACTGTCGACATGACGACCGAGAGAGCGGAGCAGGAGGCGGCGTGAGTTTCTCACCTGTTGCCTCGAACAAGAGAGTGAGAGGGGAGCGGCGGTTTTTCGCGACGGGCAAGAGAGTGAAGCGGGCCCGCTGCCCGAATTCCTCGCCGATGACGAGGATCAGGAGAACGCGGGCGACGATGATCGGCAACAGCTCGACGGGGCCGAGTGACATGTAGAGCGGGATGGCTCCGGCCGTCCGGCAATTGCTTGGGGACCGGTGTGCTGCGCCGGTCCCCATTTATGGGGCAGGACTGAGAGGGAGAGTCGGGCCGGGAAGGTTTTGAGCCGTCGGGTCTTAAGGAGAGCGCCTGATGGTTCGACCCTTCCTGCTCTCCGAAAGCAATCCTGTCATGACCGAATCTCTCGCCGGCGGTGCTGCCGCCGCGCCGCTCTCGATGCGTGCCGCTGCAACTATCGCGTCCGCCGCCGTCAGGGCCGCGCGACAGCTCGTGATTGATCTCGAGCACGGTCGTCGCATCGATGCCGCCGTCCTGCGTAGCGCCATGGAAGCTGCGTTCGGCGCTTCCGACGCCACTGGCGTCTGGAACTGGAAGACCGCCTATGATGTCTGCGAGTCGGCAACCGTTCTGTTCCTGCGCGAGTTTGGCCCGGCCATCCGGACCAAGGCTGGGTCAACGGCCGCGATGCTGCCGATGCTCGCGAAGATCGCGCGCTGGCTGTCAGACGCTCAGCTCGAGAGCGTCATCTATGCGGGCGAGGCGCACACCGAATTTCTTGCGGGCTCCTGGACGGTGGATGCGACCTTTGATGTTGTGGCGGCCACGCGTGACGATGCAGAAAATGCCGTGCGTCTTCGCCGCGGCTGGTTTTTGGGCGACGGCACCAGTGCAGGCAAGGGACGGCGGGTCGCAGGCATCCCTGTCGACAATTGGCTCAAGCGCCGCCGCCGCGCCCTCTGGATCAGCAAATCCGACAAGCTGATCGAAGACGCACAGCGCGACTGGTCCGCGCTCGGCATGGAGCGGCTGGTCGTGACGCCGCTGTCACGTTTCCGGCGGGGCACACCGATCCGGCTTTCGGAAGGCGTCCTATTTACCACCTACGCTACGCTGCGCACCGATAAGCGCGGCGAGAAGCTTTCGCGCGTGCGGCAGATCGTCGATTGGTCGGGCTCCGACTTCGACGGAGTGATCGTCTTCGACGAGAGCCACGCGATGCAGAACGCGGCAGGCCAGAAGGGTGAGCGCGGTGACCTCAACGCGATTGCTTGCAATCGTCCGGGGGCGGCCTCCCAGCACGGGCGTGCGGGGCTCAGGCTCCAGCACGCGTTGCCGCATGCCCGCGTCGTATACGTTTCCGCAACCGGTGCCACGCCGGTCCACAATCTCGCCTACGCCCAGCGGCCGGGCCTATCGGGCGGCGACGATTTTCCGTTCGCCATCCGCGCCGAGTTCGTCGAGGCTCTCGAGGAGGGCGACGTCGCGGCCATGGAGGTGCTGGCTCGTGACCTCAAGGTGCTCGGTCTCTACGCGGCGAGGGCTCTATCTTACGAGGGCGTCGCCTACGAGCTCATTGAGCACAAGCTCACGCCCGAACAGGTTCACATCTATGACGCCTACGCCGGCGCGTTCAGCGTCATCCATAACAATCTCGACGCCGCGATGCGGGCCGCAAACATCACGGGCGAGAGCGGTACGCTGAATGGCCAGGCTAAATCGGCCGCGCGATCGGCTTTCGAGAGCGCCAAGCAGCGCTTCTTTGGCCACCTCCTGACCTCAATGAAGACGCCGTCACTGATCCGCTCGATCGAGCGCGATCTCGACGCCGGCCATGCCGCCGTCATCCAGATCGTCTCGACCGGCGAGACATTGATGGAGCGTCGGCTCGCCGAGATTTCGACGGGGGACTGGGGCGACGTCCAGGTCGACATTACTCCACGCGAGTATGTCCTCAACTATCTCGCCCATTCCTTTCCGGTCCACCTCTACGAGCCTTTCACTGACCAGGAGGGGAATCTCTGCTCCGGGCCCGTCTATCGCGAAGGCCAACCGATCAAGAGCCGGGAGGCCGTCGCTCGCCGCGACCGGCTGATCGAGAAGCGCGCCTCGCTGCCGCCTCTGCCTGAGGCTCTGGACCAGGTCGTCCAGCGCTTCGGGACCGCTATGGTCGCCGAGGTGAGCGGCCGCTCGCGTCGCATCGTTCGCAAGGGCGGGCGGCTGGTGGTCGAAAACCGAGCAGCTTCGGCCAATCTCGCTGAGACGTCCGCCTTCATGGACGAAGGCAAGCGCATCCTCGTGTTCTCCGACGCGGGCGGGACGGGGAGGAGCTACCATGCGGAACTCTCTGCCCGGAATCTCCGGCTGCGGGTCCACTATTTGCTCGAGCCCGGCTGGAAGGCGGACGCCGCGATCCCCCAGCGCCAGACCGGAGGACAGGGCCTGTTCCGGCCCGAGGACAATCTCGAAAGCCAGTACGGCCGCGATGCGTTGCGTCAGCTCTATACGTCGCTCGCGCGAGGCAAGGTCGCGGGCTGCTCGCTCGAGAGGTTCGAGGATGCGACCGGCCTGAAGCTCTCGGATGCTAATGGGCTCAGGGATGACCTGCCGCCGATCACGAGTTTCCTGAACAGGTTGCTGGCGCTCACGATCGATCTTCAGAACATCCTGTTCACCGTCTTCGAGCAGCTGCTGACGGCTCGGATCGAAGGCGCGGTCGCGTCGGGCAGCTATGACGTCGGGCTGGAACCGCGTACGATTTACATTCATCCCGGCACTGGTGCCGAAACCCGGCTTCTTACGATCACCCAGCGCCAGCGCAATCATCCTGTGAGCCTGGATGACGCTCTTGGTCGTCTTTCCGATTTTCGTGCCGTCCTGCTGATCAATGAGCGCTCGGGACGGGCCGCCGTGCAGGTTCCGGCAGCGAGCGCGATGCTCGACGATGGCGAGATCGAGCGGCGCGTCCGCTTGATCCGGCCGATGGGGCAGCACAGCGTCGCCTTGACCGCCATGGCAGAGAGCCGTTGGGTGGAAATTGATCATGAACGCTTTTCAGTCGCCTGGGCGGCAGAGCTTACCGAGGTACCCGAGTTCACGGACAGCACGATCCATGTCGTGGCGGGCCTGTTGCTCTCGATCTGGAAGCGGCTGCCGAACGAATCGACCCCGGTCTATCGGCTCCAGACCGATGCGGGCGAGCGGATCGTCGGCCGCAAGGTCTCCGCTACCTGGGTCGCGAATGTCCTTGCGGCTGGCGCGCTGGCGTTGACGCCGGAAGCTGCCTTTGCCGCGCTCATGGAGGGGCGGACCGTTCTTGAGCTTGCGGAGGGGCTCCAGCTTCGCCGTGTCCGGATGATGGGCGCACACCGCATCGAACGCTCGGGCTTCAACGTCACGATGCGCGATCGCTTGCGGGCTTACGGCCTCTTCGGCGAGATCATTTCCTGGAAGCGGCGCATGTTCGTGCCCACGGACGCGAGCGGCGTCGAGATCTTGTCGAAGGTGCTCGACGCCTATCCGGTTGCGCGCATCGGTGAGCGGGAGGCGGCTTGATGTCCCGCGATGCTTCCGAACTGGCAGGCCGCCTCGCGCGCGAAGCGGAGGCGGTGTGCCGACATTATCTCTCCAATGGCAAGCGGGCGGGGCGGTACTGGGTGGTCGGCGATGTGCACAACACCCCGGGCCGCTCACTGTTCGTGCGGCTCCAGGAATCGCCGAAGGGGCCGGCGGGCAAGTGGACGGATGCCGCAACCGGAGAACATGGCGATCTCCTCGACATCATTCGCGAAAGTCTGGCCTTGCGAGACTTTCGTGACGTCGCCAAGGAGGCAAGGCGCTTTCTCAAGCTTCCTGGTTCTGAGCAGCAACTGAGCGCAAAACCCGTTCGTTCGCCGGTGCCGACCGGATCACAAGAGGCGGCTCGTCGGCTCTTTGCGATGTCCAGCCCGATTGAAGGGACGGTGGCCGAGACGTACTTGCAGCGTCGCGGAATAGCCCGCATCCACCATGGTGGCAGCCTGCGCTTCCACCCACGCTGCTATTATCGGCCGGATGAACATTTGCCGACCGAACCCTGGCCGGCGATGATCGCCGGCGTCACGGATCTCGACGGTCGGATCACCGGCGTGCACCGGACTTGGCTCGACCCGGATGGCTTTGACCGTGTCCGTCTCGGCAAGGCTCCGATCGATACCCCACGACGCGCCATGGGCGACCTTCTCGGCAATGCCGTTCGCTTCGGCGTGGTGGATGACGTGCTCGCTGCCGGCGAGGGTATCGAAACCATGCTGTCGTTGCGCTGCCTGCTGCCGAGCATGCCTATGGCCGCTGCACTCTCGGCCAATCACCTCTCAGCCATGATGCTCCCGTCGAGCCTGCGCCGCCTGTACATCGCCCGCGATGTCGATGCAGCCGGCGATGCGGTGCAGGCGACTCTCAGCCAGCGCGCAGCAGACGCCGGCATTGAAGCGATTCCGCTATCGCCCCGGCTGGGCGACTTCAACGAAGATCTGCACATCTTTGGGCTTGAGGCGCTCCGAGCAGCGTTGCGGCTTCAGCTCGCACCAGAGGATGTCGTGAGGTTCCTGCATTTCTCGACGTTAGCCGCGGAATAGCTCCCGGGCTTCGATCGACTTTGATAGGCCGGTCATAGGCGAGGCCCGTGCGGAAGAGGACGCGACCACGGCCTTCCAGAGGGCGATCGGACGGCAAGCGGCCCGGGCCGGCAATGGCTGCGTCCGGCTATTTTCCGCCGCGCGCCAGCGATGTGCAGACACATCATACGGTTGGCCGCGCGCTTTGCATCGCGAAGCAAAATAGCCGGCCTCCGCCATCCTCCGCTGCCGCTTCGGCCCTTTCGGGTTCTGTCCCGTTCCGCCTGCCGTCAGAGGATCGCCACGAAGGCCGCGATGGTCGCGGCCGATCCGGCAAAGGATCTCTTCCCATGACCGACCATGACGAAATCGAACCGCCGCATGCCTCTTCTCCGACCGACCACGTCCTCACCGAACTACAGCTCTTCGGCTATCGTCCCTTCGACGACCAGCCCGATCCACGGCCGCTTCCGGAGGGCAAGATGATCGCGGGCGCCGTGGTCGATATGTTTGACGCCCTGGTTGCGACCTTAAACGACACGCGAATTGAGCCGGACCTTGACGATCTGCTCTGGTCGACCGTCAACCTATTCCACCGGGCCCTCGATCGCATCGAACGGCAGCTCGATCACAACGAACAAGCACAGCATAAGAGCCAACGCGAGCAGAACGGCTCGGAAGTGCGATCGGTCGAACTCGAGCGCCTGACGGCCGAGGGCATCACCCTGATCGAGCGGCGCAACTGCCTGGAGCTCTTCCGTGACCAGGCCATCGAGCGATTTGAGGTCCATACCGGCTCGTCCTGGCGCCCGCGGTCGGGTTCACTGGTCAATCACCGAACGCTCACCGCGGCAATGATCGACTCCCGCGACTTTATCGCCGCCAAGCGTCGTTCCGAGACGGAGGTCATGTTGCCGCCAGGACCGAAAATCGCACTCACCGGTGGGCTCGACTTCAACGACCACCACCTCATCTGGGATCGCCTCGACAAGGTTCATGCCAAGCACCCCGACATGGTCCTCCTCCATGGCGGCTCCCCGAAAGGCGCTGAACTGATCGCCTCCAAATGGGCGACCGGTCGCAAGGTGCCACAGATCGCCTTCAAGCCCGATTGGACGAAACACGCCAAGGCGGCGCCGTTCAAGCGCAACGATGCCTTGCTCGAGCTTCTGCCGATCGGCGTTATGCATTTCCCGGGCACGGGAATTCAGGACAATCTCGCTGACAAGGCGAAGCGGCTCGGCATCCCCGTCTGGAAGTTCGGCGGTGCATGAGCGCCGTCGTTCTCGATATCGAGACAACGAGGCGGAGTTGCACGCCGCAACTCCGCCTCGTTTCGATTTTACCTCCGAAACTGCGCTGTGGTGGTGGTGGAAGGCGCGACTGCTAGATCTATGCACATGGAGCTACCACCATGCTCGCCCTTGGGCTTGTTCTCAACACACTCGGCATCGGCTTGTTCTGCTGGGCGATCTTCGCGCTCGCTGTGTATGCGTTGCCGTTTTTCGTCGCACTCGGTGTCGGGATGTTGGCGTTTCGTGATGGCGCGGGCGTCTTCGGCGCACCGCTTATCGGAATTGCTTCTGGCACGCTGACGCTTGCCGCTGGTCAGGTCGCCGTGGCCGTGAGTCGGTCCTTGACCTTCCGCGTCGCGATCGCAACCGCATTCGCCGTCCCTGCGGCAATCGCTGGCTATCATGTGGTGTTTGCCCTGTCGCAGATCGGGGTGCCTTCGCTGACTTGGCGCGAGGCCTTCGCTTGCGGAGGTGCGGTTTGCATCGGCGGCACGGCATGGACGCGCTTGACCTTGTTTGCGGAGCTCCGCCCGTTGGAGTCGGGCGGGGTGGTGGAGAATATGCCTCGACCCAGTTCTTACAGCCGCCACGCATGAGCAATGACGCGTCGTCGCCATCTCCGGTCGAGCAAGGTCGCACAGGGCGGCACGTTGAAGGAGGGTAGTCGAGCTTGAGCGAGAGATAGTCGCGACCCTCCTCGGAGCGCTTCGACCAGGCTGCCCCGATCTGCGCGCGGCCCACATGACTGCGGTGGAACGGCACGCCACGCTTGGTCATTCCTTCCGGGACGATACCGCCCTTTGCGGCAGATTGTTTCTCTTCCTGCGCCGAACCGTACCAACCTCTTGTTCAGCACAACCGAGGTTTGCCAATCTTCTCCTTAAGCTTGCGGTTCAGCACGCGGACCACGTGGCCTCTTTGATGGCTTGATCTAGCCGAAGACCGGCTGCGCCTCGATCGTCTGAGCCGCAACGCCGTTGATGCGACTTTCTTCCCCTGGGCTTCGCCCATTCCTCGCGAGACAAGAAAGTCGCCACAACGGCGTCCTCCGCTGCGCTCCGGCCCGCGAGCGGGTGCGTCGCCGATCGTCTTCGGCTTCCAGATCGCCATCGAGGCCGCGGTGGTCGCGGGCTCGAAACACAAATAGGAGAAGTAACATGGCTAATATCGGTTCGTTCAAGAAGGTCGGTAACGAGTTTCACGGCGAGATCGTCACCCTGAGCCTTCAGACCAAGGGGGTCCGCATCGTCGCCGAAACCAACCGCTCCAGCGACAACGCGCCCAGCCACCGCATCTACGTGGGCCGCGCGGAGATCGGGGCAGCCTGGTCGAAGCGCTCCGAGGAGGGCCGCGACTATCTCTCGCTCAAGCTCGACGATCCCTCCTTCAACGCACCGATCTACGCGAACCTGTTCGATGACGAAGGCGGCGAAGGCTACACGTTGCTCTGGTCGCGGCCCCGCAAGAACGGAGAGTGAGGGTCGTCATCGCCCCGCCCGAACAGCCTCGGGCGGGGTTCACTCTTGGAGAAACGCCGATTGACCAAAGTTGCAGCTGCATCGGGTTGGTCGAGTTGATTTTCACTTGTTTAAGACACGCGCCCTTCCGTGGCGCTTGTCCACATGGGTTGAACTCACTCAACGCTATTGTTTTTGGGAACGTAGACGCGCTGACCGGCGGCCTTTAGGTAATGTCTGGGGTGTCGCCGCTCCCTTGGGTGGCTGAATAAAGAATTCAGATAAATGAACACCCAGCGTCTCGGCGAGTCTGTCGAGAAGATCAATTGTCGGATTCTCAGATTGCCGCTCAAGGCCGCTCATATATGAGCGGTCAATCCCAGCATCGTACGCCAGTTGCTCTTGCGGAATGCCGCGATCCACGCGGATCCGGCGCACATTCCAGGCCACGAGCGCACGAGCTTTCATGCGCCCAAACAGCCATTAGGCAGACCATCACAAGCTATCAAGTCGGGCGAGATGGCGGATTTCGCCTGGGAGTCACTGCGGCGTAGCCCCAACTATCGAGCTTCCTATCGTGAAAATCGATCGCAGATGACTTCCGAATTCAGAAGGAGATGGGGCGTCTGCTTTCGCTCATGACCCGCAGGGGTCCTTTTACCAACAGACAATCTTCTGGGCACCTGAGGCGTTGCCGACGGTGGTGCCGGTCGTTCAGAGCGCGGCCAGCTCAAAAACGGTCGGCGCGGGTCTACCACTTGCCGAGCTTTCGTCGGGCACCATCAGACAGGCATCTGACGGCTGGCATGCTGTGTTGCGCATTCAAGGAGCACAACATCATCTCTGGCTGAAAGAGGCGCCGCAGTTTGGTGTCTCATATGCGGCCGAACTGCCGCTCGATGCGGACTTTGAGATCCGCGCCCACGCCTCACAGCGGTTGTGGCGCGCAATCAACGGCCGTCCGCCAGGACCTCCCTTTCATCAGCTTTCGGCGCAGCGGCGCGAACGACTCGTCTTGGTGTTGCGAGCGCTCGATGGACGCATGGATGGTGCTTCATATCGCGTCATCGCCGAGGTGCTGTTCGGCCGAAAACGAATCCCTGAACGCGCCTGGAAAACCCACGAATTGCGCAGCCGCACCATTCGCCTGGTGCAGGCTGGCTTGGCGCTAATGCGCGGCGGCTATCGCGCGTTGCTACGTCCCTCATCTCGCAAGGAGTAGAGCAGGGGTGCCGGAAATCATCGCTCGATCTTCGGCATCCCCCTAAGCACTCCTACTGCGCCATCGTGACCGTCGACGCGCGGCCCGAGCCGGCCGCGCTCCAGACGACCACGGAGCCTTGCAAATGCCCGATCCGAACGCCGGCCTGCCGCCGCGATACCTGCGCACGCCCGAAGCGGCGCGCTTTCTTGGACTCTCCGGCCGAACCCTGGAAAAGCACCGCACCTATGGGACAGGCCCGACCTACCGCAAGCTCGGCGGTCGCGTTGTGTATGCGCTCGAGGACCTGAAGGCGTGGGCTGACCGCGGCGCCAAAACGTCCACCAGCGATCCCGGCACAGGCACCGTCCTGCCCGCGAAACGGCACACACCAATTCCGTATGCAGGCAAGGAGCGGCGCTGACGCATGCCGGACAGCAACTCCACTGCAAGCAGGCGGCGTCGATCAGAGCGCGGCCAACTCGATCTGTTTCGCGCCCTCCCGGGCGATCTGGCGCCACGGGACGCGCAAGACCTGATGGCCTATCCCTTCTTTTCGCTAGCAAAATCGAAGCGCCATGTTCCCATCGGCTTCCGCGCAGGCGCCGTCACCATTCGTGTCGAAGCCGTGCCGGAACATGGCATGGCGACGATCTGGGATGCGGACGTTCTGATCTGGGCTGCCTCGCAGATTGTCGAAGCCCGTGATGCCGGCCTGAAAACGTCCCGACCGATGGCAGCGACCCCTTACGAGATCCTGACCTTCGTCGGCCGCGGCACCAGCGTGCGCGACTATGACCGCCTGAAGGCTGCGCTCGACCGGCTGCAATCGACCACTGTGATGACATCGATCCGGCAGCCGAGCGAACGGCGGCGGCATCGCTTCTCCTGGATCAACGAATGGAAAGAGACAGCCGATCTGCACGGGCATGCCCGTGGAATTGAGCTGATCCTGCCCGATTGGTTCTACACGGGCGTTCTCGATGAAGCGCTCGTGCTGACGATTGACCGCGCCTATTTCGATCTGACCGGTGGATTGGAGCGCTGGCTCTATCGGCTCGTCCGCAAGCACGGCGGCCGTCAGAATGGCGGTTGGAGCTTCGATCTCGTGCACTTGCATGCGAAGTCCGGGAGCCTATCGCCGCTTAAACACTTTGCCTACGACCTGCGTCAGATCGTCCGTCGTCAGAGATTGCCGGGCTATCGGCTCATCATCACGCATCATCCGAATGGCGAAGAGCGATTGAATTTCGCACCAGTCCCAATTGGCCCGTCGAGCAAGCGACTGCGCAAGCGTGGCCTCGTCGTTCCTGCTGGGGATAAGCTGTGAATTCGCTCGTGCTATCAGGGACCAGAACCCTCGTGCCATCGGGGACGCGATGCTCGTGCTATCGAGGACCGGAATCGGAGCTAAGGTTTTGCGGCGCCAAGACTTCCTGCTCCCGTAACTTTACTAACATACTGACACTAACTTCCTGTTGTGAATCAGTACCTTGTGAACAAGTCGGCTGCGCGTGCAGCGAGGATGCCTCATGCGCTTACTCTGTCATGCGCAAAATTTTCCTGCAATGCGATTGTTGCCGGCAAAGCACCCGCTCGGACGCGATCGCCCGCAGCGCCACGCGATTGCTAGCATCGTTATTACTGCATTACGCTCGTTGCATTCCCTTGCGGCAGCTCGCTCGTCGAGGAGGACTCGCTAACGTCCGTGGTTGGCAAGACCACCACATGCCGGAATTTGGAGAATGGGCGGTCAGGCCAACCAGCGCCGTGCTTGATAGATTCAAAGGTGTGCATGAAGCCGCCGCTCAGAAAGGTCGCGATCTAGCCGACATCCCCGTCCCCTCGGGAGACGCCGCTCCGACGTGGCGGAACGCGAAGGCGCGCGTGGAAGCGGCCGGGTCGAGGAGGCCCTTAAGCCGCCGCAGCGACCCGGCCGCGCTTGCCGCTGGCGCCAAACTGGGAGGTCGAGCCACCGATCCCGATCTTGTGCAGCAGCACGGCCACTGCCGTCGCCGCGCGCTTCAGACCCTTCTTCCTGGCCAGCCGCAGGCCCCACAGCCGCAGCTTAAAATTCTTTGGAATGCGCGTGAGGATCGCAATCGCAGCCTCGTGCGGCATCGCCCGCGTCAGCTCATCGCTGCATTTGGAGATGCTGCCGATCCGGTCGGCCTGGCCCGACTGATAGCGCCGTGGCGTCAGCCCGAAATGGGCGCCGACATTGGTCGACTTCTTGAATCGCGCCGGATTATCAATGGTCGCGCGAAACGTCAGCGCCACGAGCGCGCCGACACCGGGCCCGATCATCATCCGTCGCCCGGCGCTGTCGCTGCGCGCCGCCGTCAGGACCATGCGGTACAGTTTTGCCAACTGCAGCCGCATCGCATTGCGGGCGTCCAACAGCGGCGCGACGATCGCTTCCAATTCCTTCTTCCCGGCCACGAGATCGCGCACCCGCGCGTCAAAACGGCCGACCGAGATCTCGCCGACTTTGAGGCCGAGCGGGCACAACAGGCCGCGGATCATGTTCTCCATATCCAGCATTTTGCCGCGCATCGTCTTGCGCCCGACCAGCAGCGCCCGCAACGTCTGTGCGCTCTCCGACTTGACAAGAACCGCGCGGAACCAGCCGGCCCGCATCATCTGCGTAACGCCTTCGGCGTCGTTGCGGTGGGTCTTGTTCAGTATCGCGTTCAGCGCCGCCTTGGCGTGCCGGGTCTCGATGCAGATCACGGGCAGGCCCTTGTCGGCAAGCGCCGTGAACAGCCAGGCGCTGGAGGAGAAGGCCCCGAGATCGACACGTTTCAAGTGAATGCCCCATTCGGCCAGGAGCAGCTCGATCGCATCCGGATCGGTCTCGAGCTTCGCCTCCCTGCCGACGTTGCTATCGCCATCCACCGCACAAATGTTGGTCGCCTCCAGCGACACATCAAGACCAGCATAGAATTCCATCATTCGCCTCCAACGTCCACAGCCGGAACGCACCGCGCGTTCCGTTCGCGGGTCGTTGCGGAGCATCTTCGCAGCAGCACGGCCGGCGAGGGGGCATCGGCCACTACCCCGGTTAACCTGGAATCCTTTGGATTCCTTGTAACGAATTGGAGCCACTCGGCGGCGATCCTTGGCGGCAGCAGGAGCGCTGCATCGCTTCGACAACGCCGATCATCGACGCTTCATCACGACCATTCTGCCGAAACAAAGGCTCTGATGTCGATGCGCTGGCGACGGCGCACCCGTTGGCATGTCCAAGATTCCTCTCATGACTATGGAGTTGCCAGGTGAGCGACCTCACAACTGTTGAACTCTTGTGGCTCGAGAAGCGGATCGAGAACCGAATCCGGTTCGGCAAGCCTGTATCGGAAAAGGTCATTGACCATCACAGGCGCATTCTCTCCTTTGTCCCGGGCAGCATCTTTGCGTTCGTGCGCTGGACGTCCAATGACTTCGGAACCATCCTGTCTCGCATCGACATTCTGCGCGTGATCACGCCGGGGCAGCGGTATTCGACCGTGCCTTGGGTCAGCCCCGGCGGCGAAAGCCTGCTGCGGCTAGCTGGCTGGCGAAAGGTCGAGCGCGTTCTTCAGTTGATCGACGCCGTGGAGTCACTCGGCATCGATCCTGCCGATGCAGCCCCCGAGTATTGGCATCACGTCCACAACCGGCTTTCCGTCAACGAAACGCCACGACCTTATACGCGTGCGCGCCACCAGGCGTGGCTCCGCCGGCGCAGGATGGTGTTCTGATGCGGCTGCTAAGGATCGTCCTTGCAATGTGTGGGGCCACAACGCTCGCGCTTTGGCCGGTCACCGACACCTCACTGTCGTACATCTGGAACGCTTCCGAAAGTGTGCCGATCGGCCTCTACCGTTTGCAAGGGACCGCACGTTTGCGCATCACTGAGCTCGTGGCTGTCCGGCCACCAGAGCCGCTTGCGAGCTTCCTCGACTTCAATGGCTATTTGCCGAGCGGCCTTCCGATGCTCAAGCGCGTGCTGGCCTTGCCCGGACAAACCGTCTGCAGAACGGGACTCACAATCGTCGTCGACGGGATCGAAATGGGCCAGGCACGCGAGCGCGACCGCCGTGGCAGGCCGTTGCCGGCCTGGCAGGGTTGCCGGGTCGTCGCTGAGGACGAGGTCTTTCTCATGAACTGGCAGTCGGCGGAGTCCTTTGACGGCCGATATTTCGGACCGCTCCCGACATCGGCCGTCATCGGGCAAGCGGTACCGGTGTGGACCAGGGAGGACTGACATATGCCGGATTTGCTCCACTGGCTTGCGGTTTCTCTAATCGGCCGATCGGAACATCATTGCTTCATCCCGGCCAAATTGCCGGCAATCGGCGCGCCTCGCGGCAGTCTCGCGCTGCCTCAGGGCCGGCCGGGAAGGGCTTTGTCCTTGGCGGCTGCCCGCACATTGCTATCGGGAGCCGCTGCTTGCTCTCTGGGAATTCTCATGACGTTCGCGGCGCCATCGGCCAGCAGAGCGGAGGCTGGATCGCGCGCACAAGCTGCGCGCTCCTCAAACCTGCTTCCTAGCCTTGCATACGCCGCGTTCGCGACCGAAGCCTCGCATCGGTTCGCGATCCCGGAGCGTTGGATTCGTGCTGTCATGCAGGGCGAAAGCGGCGGGAATGCGCAGGCCATATCGCCTCGGGGAGCGCTCGGGTTGATGCAAATCATGCCCGCGACCTGGGTCGAGCTGAGCGTTCGTTACGAACTCGGTATCGATCCGTTTGATCCTCACGACAACATTATGGCTGGGGCAGCGTACCTTCGCGAGATGCTCGATCGTTTCGGATCGGGAGGGTTTCTCGCGGCCTACAATGCGGGACCAAAACGGTACGAGGAGCACCTGGCCACTGGTCGACCGCTTCCGGATGAAACACGAATCTACATCGCTAGACTCGCACCATTGATCGGCATTTAGCGGCGCAACAGCAGCGGTTCGGGTGCCAGACGCTTCACCGCGTGGCAGCAAGCGCCAGTCCTTGTTGAGCGGTCCGAGAGCTTATCCCCTGACGGCAACTCGGCATCTAGCGTCCGCACAATGAAGTCGTCGAAAGCAGCGCCTAAGGCGGGTAAGACTGCACTCGTCCCTCGTGCGACGGGGCTGTTTGTGCGGCGATCAGACGAGGTGCGGTCCCGATGATCGCAATCGCATTTCCTCGCATGATGTCGAAGCTGGTCGCAACGTCGAGAGGGGTCGGCAGAGAGCCGGGAGTGAGCGACCGGGGAGGGCAGGATAAAAGCCGCAAGGTGCGGCCGGTCGGTTCTGGGCGAAACTGCATCGATTTCAATGACCCCCAAAACATTGGGAATGGGCGACGCAACTTGCGATTTGCGGCAACTCCCCGTTATCACTCGGTTTTCGACACGTTCCGGCGGGCAAGATGACCGGCAACGACGATTTCCGCATCCGCCCAGGCCGCATCCGTTCGACGCGCGCGCCCCGGACAAAGCCGTTCTTGGCGCAGGCGCTCAAGGCTGCTCAGAAGGCCGGCGGTCTCTCGCGGGGCAGCCGCGGCGGTGGCAGCAGGTTTGGGCGCGGTCGCGCAGCGAGCCTTGCAGCGACGCGGCTCCTCAACAACCGCGCACGAACCGCCATGGTCAAGGCGCGGGTCGTGCGTCGGATGCGTTCGCCGGGCGCGCTGCGCGCGCATATCGGTTATCTCCAGCGCGACGGGGTCACCCGCGATGGGACACCGGGCAGGCTCTTTGACGCGGCGGGCGATGACGCCGATGGCCGCACGTTCGCCGAGCGCTGCGAGGGCGACCGGCATCACTTCCGGTTCATCGTCTCGCCCGACGATGCGGGCGAACTCGCCAGTTTGCGCAGCTTCACGCGTGAGCTCATGGATCAGGCCTCTCGCGACCTCGGTACTGGCCTTGATTGGGTTGCGGTCGATCATTGGAACACCGAGCATCCGCACATCCATATTCTCGTGCGCGGCCGGGCCGATGATGGAGAAGACCTCGTCATCAGCCGCGACTATATCGCAACCGGCTTGCGCGCCCGCGCTGGCGATCTCGTCACGCGCGAGCTTGGCCCGCGATCGGAGCTCGAGGTCCGCCAAGTCCTCGAAGCGGAGGTGACGGCCGAACGCTGGACCAGGCTTGACCGGGCGCTGGCTCGGGAAGCTGGCGCGGCGGACGGAGTGATTGATTTGAGGCCAGGCCGGGATGCCGGGGGTGACCCGTTACGGGAGATTCGGATCGGGCGGTTGCGGACACTTGAGCGGCTCGGCTTGGCGGAGCCTGCGGGGCCTGCACGCTGGGTACTCCCCGGGGACGTGGAACCGCGTTTGCGTAACCTGGGCGAGCGCGGCGATATCATCAAGCGGCTTCACAAGAGCCTCGCGAAAGACGGCGCCGCGCGCCCACCATCATCCTGGGCGCTCGAAGCCGAACGCCACGGCGAGCCCATTGTCGGCCGTCTCCTCGCACGCGGCCACGATGACGAGCTGAAGGGCTCAGCGTTTGCCATCATCGACGGTGTCGACGGTCGCGTGCATCACCTGAAGCTGTCGGAGATCGAGGCGGCCGGCGATGGGCCGATCGGTGGGATTGTGGAGCTCCGGCGGTTCGAGGACGCGCGTGGCCGAACACGGATCGCGCTCGCGGTACGCTCCGAACTCGCCATTGACCAGCAGGTCGCAGCGGAAGGCGCGACGTGGCTCGACCGGCAGCTTGTGGCGCGCCAGTCTGCCGATTTCTCGCGCGCCGGTTTTGGTGCAGATGTGCGGCATGCGCTTGATCGGCGCATCGACGTGCTGGCAGAACAGGGGCTGGCACGCCGGGCGGGAGACAAGGTGACGCTCGGCCGCAACTTGATCGAGACACTCCGCCGCCGCGAACTCGAGGGGGTAGGCCGGCGTTTGGCCTCCGAGACGGGGCTGGCGCACTTGCCTGCGGAGGCAGGCGAATCTATTTCGGGAATCTATCGCCGGAGGTTATCGCTTGCCTCGGGCCGCTTTGCCATGATCGACAACGGCCTCGGCTTTCAGCTCGTGCCCTGGGTACCCAAGCTAGAGCACGAACTGGGTCGCCAGGTGAACGGTATTGCTGGTCCCGGAGGGGTGGACTGGAGCTTTGGTCGGAAGCGCGGACTTTCGATTTGATCCGTCGATCTCTGCGGCGATCGGTGATCTGGCGGCCAATGGCTCAGTTTAGCATCACTTTGAAGCGCTCGACGGCACCATTGCGAGCACCAAGCTCCTCCATGCGCGATCTGCCGGCGTCGGTCACGCGGAAGACCTCGACCTGCCCACCACAAGCCGGATCTCTCACCTTCCGCTTGAGCACGATCCAGCCTTTCCTCAACGCGCGCTCCTTGGCAGCAAGACGATTCAGATTTTTATCCCGAACCGGGTTACCACCTCGCCTTCGCTCGCCGCGGCCAAAAAAAAGATTGGCCATTGCATCGTTCATTCCATTTGTCTCCGTGCTGCAAGTCATGCGCTTTGGGTTGGGTGGTCGCCTTCACAAGTCCGGTTTCATCTGCGATCGTCGAAGCAAGATGCAGGCCATTTTTGGAACTCCTGCTGGAGCACAAAGCACGCACCAGGAACGTCGGCTGGAGCCGCTGCTTCTCCTCCGCCAGAGTGAGAGCCGTCGTCGCATCCAGCGAGGACACCAAGATCGACAAACGATCGTGCAGAGATGGCGATCGCGAGCTGAGGCAAGAGCGGCCTTTCACTTTGACACGCTAATTCTGCGGCGCGTTGTGCGCGCCACGCGGCCCGGGGCCACGACCAACGAGCCATCTCGGCGTTCGTCCCGGTCGAGGCCGCTGGCGCCAAATGCCCACCCCGATAGCCCTTGCCATGCAGGTAACGCAGGAAGCCCCGTATCATCGCGGCGGTCCAGGTCTGGGCATCGTGCAAACACAATGACGTTCTTGCAGACTCTAATCGCTCGATCACGCATCTTGGCTCCTGGCTTGTGTCCTCCCAGTCGCTCGCCCAGAGGGCAGCTCCGAACACGTTTCACCCCGACCCGCCGAACGCTACAGTTTTGTGCGCGGGACTGCGACATCCCTGCGCTGTGGTTGCGCTCAGCTCATGGATGCCGTCCAGATCTCCACAATGTCCGCGACAAAGATCATTTGGCATCAGGTTATCCTGGTCTGTCTGGTCGTGCTCGCCTTTCTGTGGGCGGCGACCGAATGGACGGCTTGGCGGCTCGCCTTCCAGCCGCAGCTTGGACCCGCCTGGTTCAGTCTCGGGGGTTGGCCGATCTATCAGCCGGCTGCCTTCTTCGCCTGGTGGTTCAAGTTCGATGCTTACGCGCCCATGATCTTCCTTGAGGGCGGCGCCATCGCCGCAAGCGGAGGAATTGCGGCAATCGCGCTGGCAATGATGCTCTCGGTGTTCCGGGCCCATGAGGCGAGGGACGTCACCACCTACGGCTCAGCGCGCTGGGCCGACTCGCGCGAGGTTAGGCGCGCGGGACTCTTGGGGCCTGATGGCGTCGTGCTCGGACGTTTTGAGGGGCGTTATCTACGGCATGACGGACCGGAGCATGTGCTCTGCTTTGCTCCGACGCGCTCGGGCAAGGGCGTGGGCCTCGTCATACCGACCCTTCTGACCTGGCCGGCCTCCACCATCGTTCATGACATCAAGGGCGAGAACTTCCAGTTGACTTCCGGCTGGCGCGCGCGATTTGGGCCAGTGCTCTTATTCGACCCGACCAATCCGGCCAGCGCCGCCTACAACCCACTTCTCGAGATCCGTCGTGGTGATTGCGAGGTGCGAGATGCCCAAAATATCGCCGATATCCTTGTTGACCCCGAAGGGGCACTCGAACGCCGCAACCACTGGGAAAAGACCAGCCACTCTCTCCTGGTCGGCGCAATCCTGCATGTCCTGTACGCCGAGGGCGACAAGACCCTCGCAGGCGTCGCCAATTTCCTGTCCGATCCCTCCCGCCCGATCGACGCTACGCTCAACGCAATGCTCGCAACCCCGCATCTTGGAGGTAGCGCTCATCCCGTTGTCGCCTCGGCCGCGCGCGAGCTTCTCAACAAGAGCGAGAACGAGCGCTCCGGCGTGCTCTCGACCGCGATGAGCTTCCTGGGACTCTATCGCGATCCGGTGGTTGCCAAGATCACCGCGCGAAGCGATTGGCGGATCTGCGATCTCGTCGACGGCGCCGAGCCCGTCTCACTCTATCTCGTCGTGCCTCCATCCGACATCGTTCGTACCAAACCTTTGATGCGGCTCATCCTCAACCAGATCGGGCGGCGGTTGACCGAAAGCCTTGATCCAGACCGGCGCCGGCGGAAGCTCCTTCTCATGCTCGATGAGTTTGCAGCACTCGGCCGGCTCGACTTCTTCGAGAGCCAGCTCGCCTTCATGGCAGGCTACGGCATCCGCAGCTTTCTGATCACCCAGAGCCTCAATCAGCTCGAACGCGCTTATGGGCCGAACCATGCCATCCTCGACAATTGCCACGTCCGGATCGCCTTCTCGACCAATGATGAGCGTACCGCCAAGCGCGTATCCGACGCGCTCGGAACCGCGACCGAATTGCGCGCCATGAAGAACTATGCCGGGCACCGATTGAGCCCGTGGCTTGGACACCTCATGGTCAGCCGTCAGGAGACCTCGCGGCCGCTGCTGACGCCAGGCGAGGTCATGCAACTCTCGCCTAAAGACGCGATCGTGATGATTTCCGGGGTGCACCCGGTGCGCGCCACCAAAGTCCGCTACTATGAGGATCCGCAGTTCCAGCGACGTGTGTTGAAGCCGCCGCGCTTCGAACCGCGTACCTTGCCCGCAGGACCGGATGACTGGTCGGCCGGCGCTCCAATTCCGCCATCCGTCGAGCTACTGACCAGACGCAAGCGCAGGAGCGACCAGGCGAACGGTGGTTTGCGTCGCGAGCCGGAATTGCCGGAACATGAGGAGATCGAGATCAAGGCGCCGCTCGGCGAACATGAGTTCGACGCCGATCTCGATGAAGGCGATGCCGATGCCGTCCAGGCACAAGCTCTGAGCCGCTCCATGCAGGGCGTCGCGCGGACCGTGACCCTCGACACGGACGATGGGATGGATCTGTGAGCGGGGCAGCGTGAAAAAGATTCAGCTCAGTATCTATCTCGATCCGGAAACCTTCAAAACCCTTGAGACCTTCGCACAACGCCGGGGGCAGCCCAAGTCCCTGGTCGCCGAGGCCGCGATCTCCGCCTTTCTTTCTCCGGATGATTCCGATCGGCGCGAGGCGACGATCGCCAAGCGTCTGGACCGCATCGCGCGCGTGCTCGAACGCCTGGAGCGCAATGATGGCATCACGCTTGAGACCATCGCGCTCTTCATCCGCTTCTGGCTGACCTCAACGCCCGCGCTCCCCGAGCATTCGACGCCCGCCGCGCGCGCCAAGGGCGCGGAACGTTACGATCGCTTTGTTGAGGCGCTCGGACGGCGGCTCGCAAGCGGATCCACGGTCCTGAAAGAGGTGAGCATCGACATGCACGCCTCTGAGACGCCCGAGTAATCAGTACGCGCGCCTCAAATGCGCGCTGGCAGCTTGTGGCAGTATGCGGCGCTGGGTCAGATAAGCCGACCCGCAAATCGGCAGCACGCCATGAAGCCCGCAAACGATGGGCGCGCCACTCAAAGCTCCGGGGCCCCCCAACAGGCCGTTAGCTGCCCGCGAATGACACAGACTGACAGATCCAGCTCTTCTTGAGACCGCCTTGTCTTTCTTTGGCTACGCCAGACTACGACACAGATGTCGGTGCGGTTGAAGCGACGTTCCGATTGGCCCTTGTGTCAAGTCCATCATCGCTGGGGGCGATTCAGCCGTTTCGATTCCGAAATCGACGCCGCGCGTACCGGGGTGCGCGGGCAGGTCGCGGTCGCCAATCGGGGAGTGACAGAAATGCAAGTCGATGGAGAGCCTGGAGGCCAGCCCAGCTCGATCGTGAATCAATCCGACAGCGATGCGCAGCCGAGCCCGAACGAAGGAGAGCGAACCAAGAAGGTCACCGTTCAGCTCTCCGAGAGCATGTTTCAGCGGCTTGAAGTTGCGACCGAACGCCCGGGACTCGGCAAGAGCATGGTCGTCGAGGCGGCGCTTGAACGATTCCTGAATCCTGCACCACCCATCGAGGGGCTCGTTGATGAGGCTCTGGTCCGGATAATTGGCCAGATGGCCAGGCTCGAGCGCGAGATCGCGATCATCGGCGAGACGGTAGCCCTGCATGCGCGCTATCACCTCACCGTGACGCCGCCCATGCTGCCATCCGGGCAGCGGGAGGCGTGCCTGCTCGGGCAGCAGCGTTTCAAGGTATTGGCGGAACAGGTCGAACGGCGGGTACGGCTCGGTCAGCCATTGATCCAGGAGACGATCGATCAGCTGGGCAGGCGCAGTCGACCTGCCGGTGAAGCTCATGGCGGCGCGTCACAAGGCGCGGCAGAAGAACAGCCGAGAAAGGAAGGTCTGTCCGCAGTCGCAGCGGATGGGAGCTCCGAGCCGAGCGCTGCCGCCGAGGAGGGCGGCAGCAATCCAAACTTTCGAAACCTTCCGAACTCCTTTTGTTGAGGCGATTAAGCAGCCCGGCAGAAACGCGCCGAAGCGAACGAGCGCGAAAACATCGGCCGCAAAGCGCGCTGAGTCTTGTCCCTTCTGGCGGCTCATCGCGTGCGTGTTTCTTCCCTTCGCGGCCGGGTACTACCTTTCCTACCTGTTCCGGACCATCAATACGCTCATTGCTGGGCGCCTCGCCTCTGATCTCGGGCTTGGCGCTGCCGATGTCGGACTGCTCACGTCAATCTATTTCCTGGTGGTTATGGCGGCCCAGATTCCGGTCGGCATGTTGCTTGATCGCTTTGGGCCGCGCCGCGTCCAGAGCGTGCTCTTGGCTGTTGCTGCAGGGGGGGCCGCGCTCTTTGGGCTATCGACGGGATTCCTGTCGCTTCTTTTTGCTCGCGCGATTGTCGGACTGGGGAGTGCAGCAGCCCTGATGTCCGGGCTGAAAATCATTGTCCTCTGGTTTCCAAGAGAACGCATGGCGCTCATCAATGGCTACATGATTATGCTGGGCTCATTGGGCGCCGTCACTGCAACAGCACCTGCGGAGGCGCTCCTGGACTGGATCGGATGGCGGGGTCTATTCGGCGTGCTGGCCGCCGCAAGCGCGCTTGCTGCCATCTTGATCTATCTCGTGGTTCCCGAACGAACCACCGGGCCACAGCGCTCCAGGACGCCCGCCACTCTGAAAACCGTCTATTCGGATGCGCGGTTCTGGAGAATGGCGCCCTTATCGGCGACCTGCGTCGGGTCCGCTTGGGCACTGCAATCCTTATGGGCGGCGCCCTGGCTTTCCGACGTGGAGCGGCTGGATCGAATGACACTCGTCAACGAACTATTCGTGATGGCGGTCGCCCTGAGTCTCGGCGCTGTGGTCTTGGGCGTCCTTGCCAACTGGGTGCGCCGCCGGGCTAAGAAGATCGAGGCCCTGTTTGGTTTGGTCGCGGCGATGTTGATTGTGGCGGAGCTTGTGCTGGTCCTGCATCCGCCCTGGCCATCACTCTTGCCGTGGTGCGTAGTGTCGGTGGCCGGATCAGCGACTGCTCTGGCCTACGCCATGATAGCGGATTATTTCCCGGCCGAACTGGTTGCGCGCGCCAATGGCGGTCTGAATGTCCTGCAGTTTGGCTGGGCTTTCGTCGTGCAGTACGGGACGGGCCTGATTCTGGAGCAATGGCCTCTGGAGGCGGGGCACTATCCTTTAACGGCCTATCAGACCGCGTTCGGTGTGAACGTTTTGCTACAGGTGGCAGCGCTGGTCTGGTTCGCCGCCGTCCCGTGGCTCGAGCGCCGGAAACGGACGGTTGGCACTTCGGTCACACGTCAACCGGCGGGAGGCTGGAATTCGGTTGAGGCCGTTATTCGACCAGCCGAGCTCGCCATCCTGGAAGCGGACGATCATGCGGAGTGGTGAAGCCGGCCTGTCGCTGGGCAGATGTCCCGGGTGATGATGTTCGGTGCGTCAAAAGCGATCGTCCCTAATCTTTCTTCTTCTACGCCAGACTACGATTGACATGGTCTCATTGTTGCTTTCGCGCTGGTTCTGCTTTTTCTAGTTGTCCTCATGTGAGGTGGCTAGACGCTAGCTGCCTCACTCAATTGGGGGGCAGTCGTGGCGATCCATTCATTTGATTCGGAAGCCGAGTTGCGCGGAGCGCGCATGCTCCGCACCGCGCTGGGGCCTGCCATCGCGGGCTTTCTGGAAGATCCGTCGATCGTTGAGGTGATGCTGAACCCTGATGGCCGGCTATGGATCGATCGGCTGTCGAGCGGCCTTACCGATACCGGCGAGAGTCTGTCGGCTGCCGACGGCGAGCGAATTGTCCGGCTCGTCGCGCACTATGTGGGCGCTGAGGTTCATGCCGGCTCGCCCCGAATCTCGGCTGAGCTGCCAGAGACCGGGGAACGCTTCGAAGGCCTGCTGCCGCCGGTGGTTGCCGCGCCCGCCTTCGCGATCCGCAAACCGGCGGTCGCTGTCTTCGGCCTGGACGACTATGTCGCTGCCGGCATCATGGACTCGGCGCAGGCGAACGCGCTTCGTGATGCGGTTGCCGCGCGAAAGAACATCCTGGTCGCCGGCGGCACCTCAACCGGCAAGACGACGCTGACGAACGCGCTTCTGGCGGAGGTGGCCAAAGGTTCGGATCGCGTCGTTCTCATTGAAGATACGCGGGAGCTTCAGTGCACGGCGCCGAACCTCGTGGCGCTGCGGACCAAGGATGGTGTCGTCTCGCTGTCCGAACTTGTGCGCTCGTCACTTCGCCTGCGCCCTGATCGTATCCCGGTCGGCGAGGTGCGCGGGGCCGAGGCGCTCGACCTGCTCAAGGCCTGGGGGACGGGACATCCGGGCGGAATCGGCACGATCCACGCCGGCACCGCGCTTGGCGCGCTCCGCCGGCTCGAGCAGCTCATCCAGGAGGCCGTCGTCACGGTCCCGCGCGCGCTGATTGCCGAGACCATCAACGTCATCGCCGTGCTCTCTGGCCGTGGTGCCGAACGGCGTTTGAGCGAACTCGCTTCTGTCACCGGGCTTGGACCATCAGGCGACTACAGCCTGTCGAAAATCGGAGATCAATCATGAACGCACCATCCTCTCTCGGGCGAAGTCTCACATCGGTTGCGGCATTCGCTTGTCTGTACCTGGCCAGCGTGCCGGCCTGGGCCGCCGGCTCGAACATGCCCTGGGAGCAGCCGCTCAATCAGATCCTGCAATCGGTCGAAGGACCCGTGGCCAAGATCATCGCGGTCATCATCATCATCGTGACAGGCCTCTCGCTCGCATTCGGCGACACGTCGGGCGGCTTCCGGCGGCTGATCCAGATCGTGTTCGGTCTGTCGATCGCATTTGCCGCCTCGAGCTTCTTCCTGTCGTTCTTCTCGTTCGGCGGCGGGGTGGTGATCTGATGGATGAGGCAGTCCCGGGCTTTGTCGCCCCTGTCCACCGTGCGCTGACCGAGCCGATCTTGATGGGCGGAGCACCGCGATCGGTTGCCATTGTCAACGGCACATTGGCCGCAGCACTCGGCCTCGGTCTGCGCTTGTGGCTGGCCGGCCTTCTGCTGGCCTTCATCGGCCACATGGCCGCGGTCTGGGCCGCAAAACGCGATCCGGAATTCGTCGAAGTCGTGCGCCGGCACGTTCGTGTTCCCGGTCATCTCAGCGCTTGAGAGTAGTCCCATGATGAATCTTGCCGAATACCGCCATTCAAACACGCGCCTTGCTGATTTCCTGCCCTGGGCTGCTCTGGTCGACGACGGAATTGTATTGAACAAGGACGGCTCGCTTCAGCGGACGGCGCGGTTCAGGGGGCCGGATCTCGACAGTTCCGTGCCGGCTGAGCTTGTTGCGGTCGCAAGCCGCCTGAACAATGCGCTCCGGCGTCTCGGATCGGGCTGGGCGGTTTTCGTCGAGGCGCAACGGCATTCGGCAGGGCGCTATCCGCCCGACACATTCCCGGATGTCGCATCCGCCTTGGTGGATGCGGAGCGCAAAGCGCAATTCGAGGAGGCCGGCAGCCATTATGAATCGAGCTACTACCTAACCTTCCTTTATCTGCCGCCTGCAGAGAGTGCAGCTGTGGCAGAGCGTCTCCTGTACGAGGGCAGCCGTCGCAGCGCGGGAGCGGATGCGCGCGAGGTGCTGAGTGGCTTCGTCGACAGAACCAACCGCGTGCTGCAGCTCGTCGAGGGCTTTATGCCGGAATGCGGCTGGCTCGATGACGAGGCAACGCTCACCTACCTGCACTCGACGGTGTCGACCAAGCGGCATCGTGTTCGGGTGCCGGAAATCCCGATGTATCTCGATGCGCTGCTTGCCGATCAGCCGCTGACAGGCGGGCTTGAGCCGATGCTGGGTGACGCGCATGTGCGTGTCCTGACGGTTGTCGGGTTTCCGAGCGCGACGACGCCCGGGATCCTCGATGATCTCAACCGCCTCGCATTCCCGTACCGCTGGTCGACGCGGGCGATCATGCTCGACAAGACGGATGCTCTAAAGCTCCTGACCAGGATCAGGCGGCAATGGTTTGCCAAGCGCAAGTCGATTGCCGCGATCCTGAAGGAGGTGATGACGAACGAGGCGTCCACGCTTCTGGACACCGATGCCCACAACAAGGCTTTGGATGCAGATCACGCGCTCCAGGAGCTCGGCTCGGATCAAATTGGAGAGGCCTTTGTGACGGCAACCGTCACGGTCTGGGACCGGGATCCGCTCGCGGCGGACGAAAAGCTACGCCTCGTTGAAAAGGTGATCCAGGGCCGGGACTTTACCTCCATGACCGAGACAGTGAATGCCGTTGAGGCCTGGCTCGGCAGCCTGCCGGGACAGGTCTATGCAAACGTGCGCCAGCCGCCGGTGTCGACGCTAAATCTCGCCCACATGATCCCGCTCTCTGCGGTCTGGGCGGGAGAGGTGAGGGACCATCATTTCAAGGCGCCTCCATTGTTCTTCGGCAAGACGGAAGGATCGACCCCTTTTCGCTTCTCGCTCCATGTCGGCGATGTCGGACACACTCTGATCGTTGGACCGACCGGCGCCGGGAAATCGGTGCTGCTCGCGCTGATGGCGCTGCAGTTCCGGCGATATCCGCAAGCGCAGATCTTTGCCTTTGATTTCGGTGGGTCGATCCGCGCGGCGGCGATCGCCATGGGTGGCGACTGGCATGATCTCGGTGGCGCGATCGGCGGTGAATCATCAGAGTTCGTCGCCCTTCAGCCGCTTGCGCATATCGAGGATATCGGTGAGCGGGGCTGGGCAGCCGATCGGATTGCATCGATCCTTACGCGCGAGCGCATCGAGGTCACGCCCGAGACAAAGGATCATGTCTGGTCGGCCTTGACCTCGCTCGCCTCGGCGCCAGTTCGGGAGCGGACGCTGACTGGCTTGTCCATTCTTCTGCAATCCAATGCCTTGAAGCGCGCGCTGCAACCCTATTGCCTCGGCGGTCCGTTTGAGCGGCTGCTGGATGCGGAAGGCGAGCGGCTGGGACAGGGCTCCGTCCAGGTGTTTGAGACCGACGGGTTGATCGGGACCGGTGTCGCGCCGGCGGTTCTCTCCTATTTGTTCCACCGGATTGAGGATCGCTTCGACGGCCGTCCGACTCTGCTCATCATCGATGAGGGCTGGCTTGCGCTCGACGATGCCGATTTTGCCGGCAAGCTCCGCGAATGGCTGAAGACGCTGCGCAAGAAGAACGCCTCCGTCGTGTTTGCAACCCAGTCGCTGGCCGATATCGACGGCTCCGCAATTGCGCCCGCCATCATCGAGAGCTGTCCGACCCGGATCCTTCTTCCCAATGACCGCGCGATCGAGCCGCAAATCTTAGGCGTCTACCGGCGCTTTGGACTGAATGACCGGCAGATCGAGATCCTCGCTCGCGCGACGCCCAAGCGCGACTACTACTGCCAGTCGCGCCGGGGCAACCGCCTGTTCGAGCTTGGACTTGGCGAGATCGCGCTCGCCTTTGTGGCCGCGTCGTCCAAGACCGATCAGGCCCTCATCGAGCGGGTGCTAGCCGAGCACGGACGAGACGAGTTCGTCACCGGCTGGCTTCGGGCGCGCGACCTCGGCTGGGCCTGCAATCTCATTCCGCAGCTCGCAAAGGAAGGAGGCTTGTCATGAAACGTCTCCGTCCGCTTCTGGCAGCAAGTATCATCGCAATTAGCCTGACCCAAGGGCCCCGCGAAGGGAAGGCACAGTGGATCGTGTTCGATCCCAACAACTACGTGCAAAATGTGCTGACGGCCGCGCGCGAGCTACAGCAGATCAACAACCAGATCACCTCGCTGCAAAACGAAGCGCAGATGTTGATCAATCAGGCAAAGAACCTGGCGAGCCTGCCGTATTCCTCCCTGCAGCAGCTCGAGCAATCGATTCAGCGCACGCACCAGCTGCTCAGTCAAGCGCAGCGCATTGCCTACGACGTCCAGCAGATCGATCGCGCGTTCTCAACAACTTATGCGCCGGCATCCGCGAGTATGTCCAATGGGCTCCTCGTCGCCAACGCCCAGACACGTTGGCAGAACGCAGTCGCCGGCCTGCAAGACGCCATGCGAGTGCAGGCAACCGTCGTCGGTAACCTCGATACCAACCGCACCCAGATGTCGGCGTTGGTCACGGCGAGCCAGGGCGCGTCAGGTGCTCTGCAGGCAAATCAGGCCGGCAACCAGCTCCTTGCGCTTCAAGCGCAGCAGCTTGCTGATCTCACCGCGACCGTGACCGCGCAGGGGCGCGCACAAACGCTCGAAGCCGCGCAAAGAGCAAGTGCCCAGGATCAGGGGAGGGAGCAGCTGCGGCGCTTTCTGACCCAAGGTCAGGGCTATCAACCGACAACCGTGCAGATGTTCCACTGATGATGAAGAACAGATTCGAACGGCTGCCGATGGCGGTGGCAGTTAGCCTCACGGTCCTGGTCGTCGCCGCCTGCGCCGTTCGCCTGCGCGGCGACGATAGCGGGACCCAATCTTCCGCCTCGCCCGCCGCGAAGCCCGATCCGACGGCGGCAAAGCTCGAGCAATGCCGCACCGTCACCTACGAGCAGAGAGAGGCTCTGCTCGAATGCGAGAGGATCTGGGCGGAACGGCGCAGCCAGTTCTTGGGGAAAAGCGGATCGGTAGACGGTGATAGCGGGGTAGGCGCCGCGCCATTTTCCTCCGCGCCGCCGCGCAAGGACGAAAGCCGCCTCCCGTCCCTCTCACCCTCCATTCCAAGCCAAAGCGAGTGAACGATGGGCGGCACCTCTGTCATCGACCAGTTCCTGGAAACCTTCACCCGCTATATCGATTCCGGATTCGGCCTGGTCGGGGGCGAAGTCGGCTATCTGGCGACCACGTTAGCTGCAATCGACCTCACGCTCGCGGGGCTGTTCTGGTCCTGGGGGACTGATGAAGATATTGTTGCCCGGCTCGTCAAGAAAACCTTGTTTGTCGGTGTCTTTGCCTATCTGATCGGCAGCTGGAGCAGCCTCGCCCGCATCGTCTTCGAGAGCTTTGCTGGTCTTGGCCTCAAAGCCTCGGGCACGAGTCTGTCATCGGCCGATTTTTTGCGGCCAGGCCGCATCGCGCAGGTGGGGCTCGATGCCGGCCGCCCGATCCTGGACTCGATCTCGGGGCTGATGGGCTATGTCAGCTTTTTTGAGAATTTCGTCCAGATCGCGGTCCTGCTGTTCGCCTGGATCGTGGTGCTGCTGGCCTTCTTTATTCTCGCGATCCAGCTCTTCGTCACGCTGATTGAGTTCAAGCTGACGACGCTTGCAGGTTTTGTCCTGATCCCGTTCGGTCTGTTCGGCAAGACCGCCTTTGCGGCCGAACGGGTGCTGGGCAACGTCATCTCCTCCGGCGTCAAGGTTTTGGTCCTCGCCGTCATCGTCGGCATTGGATCGACCTTATTCTCGCAGTTCACGGCAGGTTTCGGCGGCAACCAGCCGACCATCGAGAACGCGATGGCGCTGGTGCTCGGCGCTCTCGCCTTGTTGGGCCTCGGCATTTTCGGACCCGGGATTGCCAACGGCATCGTCTCCGGAGGTCCCCAGCTCGGCGCAGGCAGCGCAGTTGGGACGGGACTTGCCGCCGGTGGAGTCGTCGCGGCTGGCGCTGGCCTTGCGGCCGGCGCTGCCGGTCTCGCCGGCGGCGCGATTGGAGGCTCGCTACGAGGTGGAAGTGCGATTGCAAGCGGCACCATGAGCGTGTTTCGGGCGGGGAGTCAGTCCGGCTCCGAGGCGAGCGCGTCCAAGGCTGCTAGTCCCTTGCGCTCGGTCGCAGCTGGGCTTGGTGGAGCGGCGAGCGACGCGGGTAAGGGAGAAGGGGACGCCTCGAGACCTCCCGACAGTGCGCCTGCTTGGGTTCGGCGCATGAAGAGAGCGCAGACGATCAGCCATGGCGCATCAGCGGCAACCCACGCGATCCGTTCGGGTGATGCCGGCGGGGGCGGCGGATCTGTCGACCTCTCTCAACATGACCGCTGACTCTTCCGATCGACCAACTCCGTTTTCTCACGTCACTTAAGGTCCAGCAATGTTCAAACGATCGGCCGTTCACTATGGCCGCACGCCAGAAGCCGTCACCCCCTATCAACGCGCAGCTCAAATCTGGGATGATCGCATTGGGTCTGCGCGCGTGCAGGCCAAGAACTGGCGCCTGATGGCCTTTGGCTGCCTCTTCTTATCCGCTGGTTTCGCCGGCACCCTGGTCTGGCAATCGGCGCATGGGACGATCACGCCCTGGGTGGTCCAGGTCGATCAATTGGGGGAAGCAAAAGCCGTCGCTCCGGCAAACGCCAGCTATCAACCGACCGATCCGCAAGTAGCCTTTCACCTGGCGCGCTTCATCGAGCATGTGCGAGGGCTGCCGATGGACGCCATCGTCCTTCGCGAAAATTGGCTCCGCGCCTACGACTTTACAACCGATCGCGGTGCGGCCGCACTGAATGATTACGCCCGCAACAACGATCCATTCGCCAAGCTCGGCAAGACGCAAATTGCGATTGAGGTCTCGAGCGTCATTCGTGCGTCCCCTGAGAGTTTTCGCCTCGCCTGGGTCGAACGCCGCTACGACAACGGTCAGCTTGCCGCAACCGAGCGGTGGAGCGCGATCCTCACGATCATCGTGGAAATGCCTCGCGATCTCGATCGCCTCCGCAAGAATCCGCTTGGTATCTATGTCAACGCCATCAACTGGTCGAAGGAGCTGGGTTAGCAATGCCGTCAGGTTTCGTTATTGCGTCACCGAAGGTCCGCCCGAGCCTGGCTTTGGCTCTTGTTATTTGTGTGTCCACCCTTGGCGGTTGCACCACGTTCAAACCGCCGCAAATCAGTTATGATAGCGATGTCCCGCCGGCTCCAGATCTGCCGGCGCTTGCCGACGATCGGCCGCGGCCGCTGCATGTCCCACCGGCCTGGAAGGCGGCGCGCGGCGGCAAGAACGCGGAAGCCAAAGAGCCCGTCGAGCGGATTGAGACCGCGAATGACGCGGCACGCGTGCAGCCGCGCAAAGCCGGCTACTTCAATGCGGTGCAGGTGTTTTCGTACAGTCCGGGCGCTCTCTATCAAATCTATGCCGCGCCGGGGCAGATCACCGACATCGCCTTGGAGCCCGGTGAGCAACTGATCGGGTCGGGACCAGTTGCCGCGGGTGATACCGTGCGCTGGGTGGTCGGCGACACTGAAAGCGGCAGCGGCGACACGCGACGCGTCCACATCATGGTCAAGCCGACACGTCCGGCGATCGAGACCAATCTCGTCGTCAATACCGATCGGCGCACTTACCTCATCGAACTCCGCTCCCGCGAAAAGCCCTACATGCCACAGGTCGCGTGGTTCTATCCGGAGGATCGGACTGCGCGTGGTCGAGCTCTGCCGCCGACACCCGTCATCCCGGACCAGGCGCAGCGCCGTTACCGCTACGCCATCGAGGGAGACAGCCCACCCTGGCGTCCTGTCAATGCCTATGACGATGGGCGCAAGGTCTACATCGAGTTTTCGCCCGGCGTCGGCCAGGGCGAGATGCCGCCGCTGTTCGTGATCGGGCCTGACGGCAAGACCGAGCTCGTCAACTATCGCGCTTACGGCAATGTGCTGATCGTCGACCGGCTGTTCGCGGCCGCGGAACTGAGGCTGGGCGAGGAGCACCAGCAGAAGGTCAGGATCGTCCGAACCGACGGGAGGCCGCTATGACAGAGACTGGCCGGCCGAATGACACGCCCAAGGACGCTCCTCGGGTTAAGCCGCCGGAAGATATCGCCGAAACCCTTCGGCTCCGACCGGATCGGCCGCAAGTTACGCGCCTATCGCGCAAGGTGCTTGCGGGTGGCAGCGCCCTTTTGCTGGTGCTCATCTCTGGTGCGGTCTTCTGGGCGTTGCAGGAGAAGCGATCGCGCACGCCGGCCGCCGAGGAGCTTTACGCGACCGACCACCACAATGTCGCCGATCAGCTTGCAACCTTGCCGAAGGATTATGCTGAGATCCCAAAGGAGGTGCCGCGCCTTGGACCACCTTTACCCGGCGATCTTGGCCGGCCGATCGTTGCAGCACAGGGCTCATCGACGTCCAGCCCGCTCGGTGTTGACGCCGAACAGCAGCGCGTCAATCAGGAGAGCGAGGCGGCACGCACCAGCAAGGTGTTTGCCAGCACGAACGTCCGCGCACAGGCTCCTGTCACATCGACAAGTGAAGCCCCATCAAATGCAGCGCCATCATCCGACGAAGCATTTGCCCAGAATGGCCAGGATCGAAAACTTGCGTTCGTCAGTGCTTCCGTTGACCGTCGAACCACCAGTCCCGATCGCCTGGCAAGACCGGTCTCTCCCTTTGTGGTCCAGGCGGGAACGCTCATTCCGGCTGCTCTCATCACGGGGATTCGGTCCGACCTGCCTGGGCAGATCACGGCCCAAGTCACAGAAGCCGTATATGATTCCCCTACCGGGCGAGCTCGCCTTGTCCCGCAAGGAGCCCGGTTGATCGGGACGTATGATAGCCAAGTCGCATTTGGCCAATCGCGCGTGCTCCTGGTGTGGACGCGCCTCATCATGCCAAATGGGCGGTCGATCGTGCTGGAGCGGCAGCCGGGCGCAGATGCCGCGGGCTACTCTGGGCTTGAGGATGAGGTCGACAACCATTGGAAGGAGCTGTTGGGGGCGGCTGCGCTTTCGACGCTGCTCGCCGTCGGCACCGAGGTGAATTCCGGATCGGATACGGGTGGCACCAACAGCGACCTCATCGCTGCGCTCCGCCGCGGGGCGGCGGACTCGATGAACCAGACGGGCCAGCAGGTGGTCCGCCGCAATCTCAACATCCAGCCGACCTTGACGATTCGTCCGGGATTTCCGGTGCGGGTGATCGTCAATCGCGACCTGGTGCTCGAACCGTATAGAGGGTGAGTTACGATGCCTAAGCTTAAACTTGGAGCGCTCGAAGACGATAAGCCGATCAAGATTACGCATGAACTCCCAGCGAGCGTGCACAGGGATCTCGTAGCGTACGCAGAAATCCTTGCACAAGAGAGCGGACAGCCGATCGGGGAGCCGGCCAAGCTTATCGCTCCCATGCTGGCGCGGTTCATGGCAGCGGACAGAAGTTTTCGGAAGGCTCGACGGGCCCGTCAACGTCCGCGCGGAGATGAGGGATAGCGCTCAGAAAGCAAATTCAAGAAGGCAGCCAACGCAGGGTTTTCATTGTCGTCTCGCCAGTATGCCGAAAAGTCGAATCGGCTTGGACCGGCTCCATCGCGCAATTCGCGGTAGACGAGGCCTGCATAGTTGATGCCCATGTCGGATTCCAGCACCAGGCTGATTCCTGTGTTCATCCTGATCAGGCTCTTGATGATACCGCGGCTGACGTCGTGGCGCTCGAGTTTAGGACGGTCGTCAGGCGACACGAGCTTTGAAATGAGAAGATCTTCAAACTCTTTTCCCGGATCGTAATGGCTCAGCAGGACCGTCTCGCCGCGCAGGTCAGTCCAATAGACTGTGTCGCGCGCGGTGAGGGGATGATCATGGGGTAAGGCGACCAGAACACGTTCGCTCCACAGCGGCATCACTCGGTTGTCGAGTAACGGCAGGTTCCCTGTGACCATCAGGATATCGAGAACGCCGTTGCGAAGTGCAGTCGCGAGGCGTGTTCGTGATTTCTCGATTGTCACAAGCTCGATTTGCGGGAATCGCTGCTTGAAATCCAGCAAGGACGTCTGCAGGTTGCCAATGGAAAGTGAGGTGCAGAGCCCAACACTCAACCGGCCAGCCTCGCTGTTCCGTACAGCCCTCGCGGTCGCGATGAGAGCATCGAACTCCTCCAGAATTGTCCTTGCCAGGCGAAGAACACTGCGGCCTGCCTGCGTGGGGCGCACACCACCGCTGAAGCGCTCAAAAACCGCAATTCCCAGGTGATATTCGATCTCGCTGATTCTGCGGCTGAGACTCGATTGTTGGGTTCTCAGCAATTCCGCCGCTTGACGGAGGCTGCCACAATCGGCCGCAGCCACGATCGACTGCAGGTGTTTCAGTTCGATTGCCTTGCTGGCTTGAAGGGAGGGTGTTGATCGACGTGGTTTGTGCATCGTAAGTCTTAAGCAGATGGGCTTTCCGCTCCAATGCGCAGCGATGCCCCGGATTGTCCTTGCTTTCAGATCCTAGGCGGCCGCTTGGATGACTGGAGCCCAGAGCACCGGACCTGAGATGTGTCCCGCTTTGCGGATGCGCTCCAAGGCATCAGTCGACACCTCCAGATAGCCCGCCATGGCCAGAGTCTTTCCGAGAGGTCGTGCTTTGCCGATCGGGCGGAGTGGCCACCCGGCGCGCCGAAGAATGCGCTCCATGCGCGCGTCAGTGACCGTGACAATCTCGGTCAAACGAATCGAAAGGCCGAACTCAACCATGCCCGCGAAAAGCTCGTAGGTGGCGGCAGCAAGTCCACCGCTCGCCTTCGACGCATCCGGAGGAACATCAAGAGCAAAGCGACTGCTCTCCCAGATGTAATCGCTCCGCGGCGCCGGCTGCTCGTCCAGAAGAATTGGGAAGGTGTCCCTGAGCATGGTTGGCCCGGTCGATGGGAGAAGTCGAACGCAGCCCTGAACCCGTCCATCCGCTGAGCGATGCAGCAAGTGGACTGGCCGAAGTACGTCAAACTCGTCGACTTCCATATCGCCGCTGACCTGAACATCCCATTCGAGACGCTGTTTGAAGATGCGATAGCGCAACCGGTGCATCTCGGCGAGTTCATTGATGAATTCACCGTAGTAGTCTGGTGTGATGAGCAGCATCATTGCTGTTTCCCCTGCCTTGGATCGGCAATCAAAGCAGGAGCTGACGCAAACGCATCCTGTGCAGTTGCACAGGGTGACTATAACTAGCCGGCCAATTATCTTCGAGATTTTGATTCAATCAGCCGCACGACTGCTTGGTGAATCGTTCGGACACCCAGCTTCGCTCGGGCATTATCCCGATGATATCCAACGGTTCGTGGAGATATGCCGAGAATATTGCCGATCTCCCAAGCAGATTTGCCGCGAGAAGACCATTCGAGACATTCGAGCTCACGAGGAGACAACAACACGCCATCGACGACGCGATCGGACCCCAACATGCGGCCTGCGTGCGCATGGAAGAACATCGCGATTATCCGCAGAACCTGGGCGTGCTCGTCTATCGAGCGCTCGAAAGCAATTCGCCGCTCGTCGGTCGCAAAGGTCACGGCGGCTATCCCACCTTTGTTATCGTGGATTGGGATCGTGAAGCCACACCGAATGCCGAACCTCGCGGCTTCTTCAAATAGTTCACGCTCGGACTCTGACCGAATTCGCGGTCCGAACCCAAGTCCCCATCGAAAGGGTTGAGTATGGCGGATCGCCTGACGAACCACAGGATCGAAGCCTTCATAGCGGCGTCGCAGATAGTGTGCCGTCCAGGATGGCGGATATGTCGAGATTAGTTTGGGGGCGCCGTTCGGTTCGTGGGGTAAAGCAAGATATGCAAAGCAAGACAGGTTCAGCGCGGCGGCCACATCCGCCATGCTCCGTTGAGCAGCCTCTCGGTCAGTGCTTTCGCTCAGCCGATCGACGAATGCTTGAAAAGCGCGATACATGTCGAACGACCTCGCGACTTCCCTATGTTGGACACCTGCACTGGAGACCTGCTGACGGAGATTTCGCCGCCAATATGGCGAAAGCAGGAACGAGAGGCGTTTCGTAAGGTCCGGTCCATTCTCCGCAAGATTCGTCTCGCTTCCGATAGATGCCGGAGTTCTGATGCATTGATACTTCCATTGGCACGCCCCTGATGATTCGTCGGCGTGAGCTCCGCGACAATTCGTGTCCTGCTTGTCTGCGCACACCCGTCCGAAATCCTGCGTCATGGACCTGATAATCGCTGATTTTCTGCGCCGTTTGTCGATCTACGTCGCAGGTTTGCTCCGCTCTTCCGATTAGAAAAGCCACTAAGCTAGGAGAAAGAAAATGAAGGTCGGTGTTCCCAAGGAAATCAAGACACACGAATATCGCGTGGGCCTGACGCCTGGGGCTGTCCGCGAATATGTGGCCGCCGGACACAAGGTGATCGTCGAGGCCGATGCTGGCGCTGGCATTGGAGCCACAGATGACAATTATCGCAAGGCTGGCGCAACGATTGTGGGCTCCGCACGCGACGTATTCGCGTCGAGCGAGATGATCGTAAAGGTGAAGGAGCCCCAGCCTTCGGAATGGACCCAGCTGCGAGAGAACCAGATCCTCTTCACGTACCTTCACCTAGCGCCAGATCCGGAGCAGGCAAAAGGACTCATGAAGTCTGGGTGTACGGCAATCGCCTATGAAACCGTAACTGATGCGAACGGTGGGCTTCCGCTGCTTGCGCCGATGAGCGAGGTCGCGGGCAGGCTTGCGATCGAAGCAGCCGGCGCAGCCCTGAAGCGGTATGCCGGCGGGCGTGGGCTGTTGATCGGTGGCGTGCCAGGCGTCCAGCCGGCCCGTATCGTGGTGATTGGAGGTGGCGTTGTCGGTACGCATGCAGCGCGGATGGCGGCCGGCCTCGGTGCGGAGGTCACTATCCTCGACCGTTCGATACCGCGGCTGCGCGAGCTGGATGAACTATTCGAAGGCCGCGTTCGTACCAGGTTCTCGACCATGGACGCCGTTGAGGAGGAGGTATTTGCGGCGGATGTGGTTATCGGCGCGGTGCTCATTCCCGGGGCGAGCGCGCCGAAACTTGTCAGCCGCGGCATGTTAAGCTCAATGCGCAAAGGCTCCGTGATCGTAGACGTAGCTATCGATCAGGGCGGATGCTTCGAGACGTCACATGCGACGACGCACGCTGATCCAACTTACGAGGTCGGCGGCGTCATTCATTACTGCGTCGCAAATATGCCCGGAGCTGTACCACTCACCTCGAGTCAGGCGCTGAACAACGCTACGCTGCCGTTTGGCTTAGCTCTAGCAAATAAGGGATTTGCAGCCGTGCTTGAAAATCCCCACCTGCACGCAGGGCTGAATGTCTATCGGGGCCGACTTACTTACAAGGCTGTGGCCGAGAGTCTCGGGCTACCGTTCTCGCCGATCGAGCAGGCTGCGGCCTGATCCCAGGGGTCCTCTAGGGGACATTTCCTCCCTGACTTGGGGGGCCACTCCTTCGGAGTGGCCCCCTTTTTTTCAGCCCGCTCAGTACGGCTTGAATCGCTTTGGATCCCTGAGATCAAGCTGGGAGCATTCTCGGCCGGAAAGGACCTCGAGCAGGTTGCGGCCGAAACTGCCCAGATGATGACGACACAAGGTCTCGGGCGGGCGACTAGCTACGCGCGATGAATCGACGTCGATATCATCGATCGTGTCCTCGAAATCGCAGAATTTCTCCGCGTACGGCTAATTTTTTGCGGTTTCTGGGCGTCGACACGAGGTTTCGTGGATCGCGGGGGCTCTACGCTCCCCTTGGCAATGACTTTCCGTTTGCGCTCGTCGCCCATGGTGTCGACCACAAGGAAATCTGGCCGCTGACTGCTGAAAAGCTCGATCGCGCATTCGCGAAGCTCAATGAAATCAAGCCGCACATTACCAAGTGGTGGAGCGCCGGCGGAGAATCGCCCCAACTTCTTACGAACGGCGAATACGCGATGACCAGCGCATATGATGGTCGCGCGTTCTCAGCGATTCGCCAAGGCGCGCCGATCAAGTTCGCTTGGAACGGTGCATACTTGAACCACACTTTCGTGACGGTTCTCAAAAGGAGCCCCAACACCGCGAACGCGCAAAAATTCGTCGCCTTCCTGAATCGGGCCGACATGCTGCCGCCTTCACGCAGGCGACCGGCTACTCCAGCCCGAATGTGAATCAGCTCAAGTACCTGCCAGTTGCCATGCTGCCTCAGGTCAGCAGAAATCCGGAGAACGCTTCGAAGGTCGTGCGTGAGGATTCTGGCTGGCTAGCCGCCAAGCGCCCTGATGGAGAGACGAATGCAGTCCACATCCAGGAGCGCTGGCTGGCATGGCGGGCAAAATAAGTTGTTGAGCACTGAGGTCGCGAGCGACGGCGGCCGAAGCGGTAATCGCGCAAGCAAGTCTGTATCGGTCCGTCGGACCCACGCGAATATTGCCGATTTGCTCAGAGATTCGCATCACGTTCATCTTACGTCTGGTAGCGCCTCGGCGTGCCGACGCATCTTCGTTATTGGCCGTGATGTACGACCTCTAGAACAGAGGCGCGATCGGCGGTTTCAAAGGTTGCAGCGCGCGGCAACCGCGGGACATTGATCAGTCACCTCCCGCAGGGACGAGGCGCAGATGTCGATTGGCGAGGCCGACAGTCTGCTGCGAATGACTTATTCGTAGCAGTTTCGCTTCAATCAGAAGCTTCAGCTCTCCTGGTTCTTAATGACTGAGTGCTACGATATCCCGTCGCGCTTGAATCGCCGTGCAAGACCTCGGTAAGGGAGCGGTCGAGCACGTCGTCAGTCCGGCGCATCGATCCGAACGGGCGCTCCAGCATGCGGCGGACGCGCACGGGCTCAGGGCCAATGTGGAGCGCCGTCGCCTGCCGGTCTAGCGCGCGCTCCGATTGTGTCGAGCGGTTTCGCTGGCGTAAGTAATCCAGCCATGTCGGGCAGTGATAACGCTCGGTCCATAGTTCGGGATCGGCGATGTCGCGCGCAATAGACCAGCCATAAGCGCCGTTGCGCTGGCGAAATAATTGTACATCGTGCATCACCTTGTGAAACGCCCGCGCATTCTCTTGCGCAACGCGATATTCGATCTCGACCACCAGGGGGCCGCTGCGATTGGTCAGCGGGAGGCGCACTTCGGGATCGGCCAGCACCCCGGCGTCCGCGCCCCGCGTGCTGATCCGCGGCATGGGCATCCACAACCCAAGCAGCGGTAAGAGCAGCATTAGCGCGGCGGAGATGAGTAGCGCTATCTCAACGCCAGCGGCATCGGTGAGCCGGCCCCAGGCCCAGCTGCCGATGGCAGCGCCTCCAGAGAACGCGGCTTGCCACGCCGCAAGCGACCGGCCCGCGACCCAGCGCGGTGCGGAGAGCTGCATGCCAATGTTGAACAGCGTCCACACTATCGTCCACACGGCGCCTGTTAAGACCAGCGCGGCGGCTGTGAGGACCGGCTCTCGGCTGAGCGCGACCGCCGCGATCGCGCCGCCCATGGACAGATTGCAGGCGCGCACCGCGGCTTCACCGCTCATGTGCTTGCGCACCTTACTGATGTTCAGTGCCCCGATCACTGAGCCCAGTCCGAGAGAGCCGAGCATGATTCCGTAAGTTTGCGCACCACCATTTAGCAGGTCGCGGGCGACGAGCGGCAGCAATGCCGTGATCGAGCAGCCTATTACGCCGGTTGCCATGGTGCGGGTCAGCACAATCTTGATGGAAGGCGAATTGGTGATGTACCGAACACCCGAGATGATGGCGCGGCGCAGCTGTTCGGGCGGTAGTCGCGACGGGGCGGCGACACGCTTCCAGAGGAACAGCGCCACCATTAGCGGTAGATACAGAAGCGCGTTGAGCGCAAACGCCGCGAATGCGCCTGCCGTCGCAACTACAATGCCGCCGATCGCAGGCCCGAAGCTGCGCGCGATGTTGTAGCTGATGCCGTTTAGCGCAACCGCCGCCGGCAGCTCCTCGGCGGGCACCTGCTCGTTGACAGAGGATGCCCAGGCCGGACCCATCAATGCCATGCCGCTGCCGACGACAAAGCAAAACACCAGCAACAGAATCGGCGTGGTAAGTCCGATCCAGTCCAGCACCGCCAGCACGGTCGCGCCGCAAAGCGCAATCGAAAGCGCAACGAGCGCAACGATACGGCGGTCATACATGTCAGCAATGGCACCTGCCGGCATCGCGATCAACATCACCGGTAGCATCAAAGCCGTCTGCACCAGCGCAACCTTGTCAGCCGAGGAGGTCATCTCCGTCATTGCCCAGGCCGCACCGACGCCCTGGATCAGGATACCCAGATTGGAAAACAAGCTCGCCAACCAGATGCGCCGGAAAAAGGGATAACGCAGCGGCGCGGTGATCCCCCCGACGCTGAGCGTCTCGGTCTTCGCCTGATCGGTCATCTTGGCTCCTGCCTCGCTTCCGATGGTGAGACTCTGGACCAGGCGAGCGATGCGTCGGAGAGCTTGGCCGCTACGGAGTGGGCAGGCACGTCTGGTAGGCCGACCACTTTCCGGAGTTCGACCGCGAAAGACCTATTTGGTCCGCTAATGCTCTGAGGGGGACCTACGATGCGGCAGTGTCCACCGCGCGCGCGAAAAATCGTCTCTCGTCTTTTGAGCCTCGACCGTCCCGCGCCTTGACTTGTCGACTTCATCGACATCGCGCTGTTCTCTGGATAGGCATCGAGCGTCATCAGGATTCTTAGCGCTTAAGCCGCACGCGGCTACAAAGCCCACGATCAACGACGACCGTGTGGTCGCCGACGGCAACTTCACGAAGAGAGCTCCGAATTGAGTCCAGTGTGATACTCGTGAATCTTAAATCTGCTTCGAACCACCAGCCTGAGATCTCTTCATCAGTCCCACGTGTTCACAAACCACAAAATAAACGAAGCATGGTGCGGATTTATTGCATTCTATGCGAGTGAACGATGAAAAAGCGCGCAAACACATGTTGCTGCGAGGTGACACATCCGCATCAATCCTCCGACGGAGTCTCAATTGGAATGGCAAAGCCGACCTTTACCCGGTCCATTACCACCATCGTCTTGAAGCCCTTGATATCCGGGTTCTCATAAAAGAATCGCCTGGTGAACTGCTCGTAATCATCCATGGTGCGCGCAGTGAGATAGAGGACAAAGTCAGCGTCGCCGGTGACGTAAAAACCATTGACGACTTCAGCTGACGATTTGATGGCCTTCTTGAACCTATCAATAATGTCTGCACGCTCGCGCTCCAGGCTCACGAGCACAAGCATCTGGATAGGTCTTCCTACCGCCTTCGCCGAAACGATCGAGACATCCGCCTCGATAATGCCGTCCGATCGCAGCCTCTTCAGTCGTCGTTGGCACGCCGTAGCAGAAAGCCCGGCCAGTTCGCCAATCACGTCAGAAGTCAGGCGGTTATTCTTTTGCACGATCTCAAGTATGCGGGCGTCTGTTCGGTCGTATTGCATCATTGGGCTCCGGGTGAATTTCGCCGCAAAACACCTGCGCAGCGCAGGAAACCGTCCGGCCGACGGTAAAATGCGACGCAAATATGTTTGCGACACTAGTATCCTGAATGACAAGTAGATTTCAACAAAAGGCTGCCGGGACTTTCAAATGGTCTTACAAACTGTTCGGCAACACAGAAGTCCGCATTTGACCGGGCTTGCTGCGAGGCATCTGCATGCCCTGCGTCGCCGCGACTTTGTCGCGGGAGACGCGCTGATCGACGGCCGCTGGATTGCGGCCACGCAAAGGGACCCTGTCGTTGATCCGGCTACTGGGGAAGAGATCGCGGATGTTGCTCGTTGCGGTGCCGCGGACATGGAGGGGGCGATCGCGGCAGCGCAGCGTTCCTTTACTGCGTGGCGAGAGCTATTGCCGGCGAATCGCGGGGCGATCCTTAGGTGTTGGGCGTCACTAATGCGTGACCATTCGGATGAGCTCGCCATCCTGGTCACGGGCGAGCAAGGCAAGCCGCTTGCGGAAGCGCGGCACGAGATTGCTTACGGCGCTGGGTTTCTCGAATGGTTTGCTGCAGAGGCTGAGCGGACATATGGAGAGACAATCCCAAGCCACAAGCCTGGATGCTTGCTTCAGGTGCGAATGCAGCCAATCGGTGTGGCGGCAGCGATTACGCCATGGAATTTTCCTGTCGCGATGATTACGCGAAAGGCGGGGGCGGCTCTAGCTGCCGGTTGTCCAATCATTGTGAAGCCTGCTCCCGAAACTCCGCTCTCTGCCCTCGCTGTGGCGAGGCTGGCTGAGGAAGCCGGAGTCCCGCGCGGCGTGCTTCAGGTGATTGTTGGAAACCCCATCGAACTTTCAGCGCCTCTGCTGCGCGATACGAGAATAAGGGCTCTTTCGTTTACCGGGTCTACTCAGGTCGGTCGTCTGCTCCTAGAGGGGGCGGCCGCGACAGTAAAGAAGGTGTCGCTTGAGCTGGGAGGGCATGCGCCCTTTCTCATCTTTGATGACGTCGACATCGCCAAGGCTGTCACGGGAGTCATGGCCGCAAAATTTGCGACGTCGGGACAAGATTGCTTGGCGGCTAACCGGATCTACGTTCAAAAGGGCATCTATGGTGCGTTCACCGACGCGCTTGCTGCGGAGATAGCCCAACTTAAGACCGGTCACGGGCTGAAGCCTACAACAGATATTGGACCAATGACGAAGTTCTCGGTGGCCGAGAAGTGCAGGCTTCAAATCCACGACGCAGCCGCAAAGGGGGCGCGCGTCTTCTCTGCAGAGAAAGACGAAGGTCTCGGTCCGAGCTTCATTGCTCCAACGCTGCTGAGCGACGTCACTGACGACATGCTGATTGCCCGTGAAGAGACGTTTGGCCCGGTAGCTGCTGTGCTTCCATTCGACTCTGAAGAAGAGGTGCTGGCCCGCGCAAATGCCAGCGAAATGGGATTGGCGGCGTACGTCTATACGGACAGCTTGCGCCGGGCGATGCGACTTTCTGAGAACATTGAGTACGGCATGGTCGGCATCAATACCGCTTCGTTCACCGGGCCACCTATTCCGTTCGGAGGGTGGAAGCAATCCGGTCTCGGTCGGGAAGGTTCGCGACACGGCATCGAGGAATACATGGAACTGAAGTATGTCTGCTTCGGCGATCTGGCGGGTTAGGAGAATCCAATATGACTGACATTAAGACCATCGCCGCGCTCGATCGCGCCAGTGTTTTGCATCCTTTCACCCAACTCAAGGATTTCGCCACTGGCAAGATGGGTGACCCAACGATCGTTACTGGAGGCAAGGGCATCCGAATCGAAGATGCGCAGGGGCAAACCTACATCGACGGCTTTGCTGGCCTCTACTGCGTAAATATTGGATACGGTCGGACCGAAGTAGCCGAGGCGATCGCGCGGCAAGCGTATAAGTTGGCGTATTACCACACATATGCGGCTCATACGACCGAAGAGCTGGCGATCCTGTCCGATCGCCTCATCCAAATGGCGCCGGGTAACCCCAGCAAGGTATTCTTTGGGCTCTCCGGATCGGACGCAAACGAAACTCAGGCTAAACTCGTTTGGTACTATAACAATCTACGGGGGCAGCCCAAGAAGAAGAAGATTATCTCGCGCGAGCGAGGTTACCATGGTTGCTCGGTCATTTCCGGTTCGATGACAGGAATGTCGTTCTACCATGATCACATGGACCTTCCCTTTCCGGGCATCTTGCACACGGGCGCACCGCACCATTATTGGGGCGCCGAGCTAGGCGAGACGGAAGAGTCCTTTTCTCACCGGCGTGCAGCCGAGCTTGAAGCGCTGATCGTACGAGAGGGACCAGAAACAATTGGTGCCTTCATTGCTGAGCCGGTGCTGGGCACGGGGGGTATTATACCGCCTCCTGCCGGTTACTGGCGTGAAATTCAGACGGTGCTCAGAAGGTATGACATCCTACTGATCGCGGATGAGGTGATTTGTGGATTCGGTCGAACCGGTGCCTACTTCGGCAGCACTCTCTACGGCATGGAGCCAGATCTGGTGACGGTCGCAAAGGGGCTGACATCCGGCTATATGCCGCTCTCGGGAGCAATCGTAGGCGAGAAGGTGTACGCCGTAATGGAAGAAGCCGCCGATCGAATTGGGGCGTTCTCCCATGGATACACGTATTCCGGACATCCGATCGCGGCTGCTGCTGCCAACGCGGTTCTTGATATCGTGGAGAATGAGCGACTAAGCGATCGCGCGAGGACGGTCGGATCGCACTTCCAAAAGCGGCTTAAGGAACGGTTTGCCCAGCTGGAAATCGTTGGAGAAGTCCGAGGCGTCGGCCTGCTCGGCGCCGTTGAGTTCGTTGCAGATCGGCAAACCAAGCGACGATTTGATCCGGAGCTCAAGGTGGGCGCCCGCATCTCGAAGGCCGCTCGGGATTTGGGGCTCATCGCACGAGCAATGCCGCACGGAGACATTCTTGGTTTTGCGCCACCGCTCGTGGTGTCCGAAGCTGAAATAGATGAGATTGTCGATCTGGCGTATCGGGCGACCAAGCAGGTGATGGATGAACTCGCTAATGTGAAGTGAGTGCAGAGGTGCGGTGAGTAATATCCCGGAAGTCCATCTCGGGCATCCTCGCGGGAGCTGGGATCCTGACGCAGAGGATGCTCACCGAACAACTTCACGCCGATTTCGGCCGGTGTGAAGATCGGGTTGCGCTGGGACCTCTACGTCACCCGGGGGCTGCGCCCGGGGACGACGACAGGCGCGGCCTTTATATTGCTGCACAGCGAGCGAAGCGAAAGGATAATCCCGAAGCTAGCGTCACGGGATCGTAAGGTGCGAAGTCGATCCCAGATTCCACATGGTGCCGCTGGTTCGAGCGCGCCGGGCGCGTAGGGAGGTTGGAACCGCCCCGGGATTGCCGGAGGCTCCAACTCTTGAGAGGATGGAGCCCTGACGAGCAAGACGACAAACAAATGTTCACCCGAGGTCCGGACCCGAGCGGTTCGGATGGTTCTGGATCACGCCGGCGAGCACCCTTCGCGCTGGGCGGCGGTGAACTCCATTGCGACCAAGATCGGCTAGGCGGATTCAATCGGTCGTCGCAACACCAATTATTTTCACTCATGACAGCAGTTCGTCAAGCGCCTCCGCTGGCGTTTTCCAGCCTAGTGTCTTT